>JBDHZS010000080.1:0-15618 GCA_039812025.1 Nocardioides sp.
ACGAGTACGTCGTGGCTCCTGGCGAGCCTCACCAGCTCGGCGCGGGCGCGCGGCTGCACGTTGGTGGCGTCGACGACGGTGAGCAGCCCGCGGCGCAACCGGGTGCCGACGATGTAGTGGAGCACGTCGAAGGCGTCCGCGGTCGCCGACTGGTCGTTCTCGTCGTCGGAGACCAGTCCGCGGCAGAAGTCGCTGGAGACCACCTCCGTCGGCCTGAAGTGCTCGCGCGCGAAGGTCGACTTGCCGCTCCCGGAGACGCCGACGAGCACGATCAGGCCCATCGCGGGGACGTTGAGCTCAGTCATCGGCGGCCTCCCTCCTGGTGAAGATCGCGAACTGGGTGGGGTGGCCGAGCTTCTCGTCGTACTCGCCGATGCCGCGGTGCTCGACCGCATAGCCGTACGACGTGGCGACCCGCTCGCACCACTGCGCGAACTGCTCGCGCGTCCACTCGAAGCGGTGGTCCGGGTGGCGCATCGCGCCCGGCGCGAGGCCCTCGTAGAGGGCGTTGTACTCGGCGTTCGGCGTGGTCACCAGGACCGCGCCGGGCCTCGCGGCGCCGAAGACCACGCGCTCCAGCGCGCCGAGCCGCGGCGGGTCGACGTGCTCGACGACCTCCATGAGGACGGCGGCGTCGTACCCGTCGTACCGCTCGTCCTCGTAGGTCAGCGCACCCTGGAAGAGCTGGACTCGCTCGGCCTGGCGCTCGCTCGCCCGGTCGAGATGGAGCCGTCGCGCGGCGTGCTGCAGCGACCGGGTGGAGACGTCCGCGCCCGTGACCTTGCGGAAGGCGGGGTCCTTCGCCAGGCGCGCCAGGAAGTGCCCCGGGCCGCAGCCGAGGTCGATGACGGTCCGGGCGCCGCCTTGCAGGAGCGCCTGGTGGACGGCCTCGTGGCGCTGGGTGTTGAGCGGGACGCGCCGGGTCTCCGGGTCGTCCGGCTCGAGCGTCTCCGGTACGTCGTCCCCCAGCTCGGCTAGCCGCTCGAGTGCCGAGCGGGTGAGCGCGCCGCGACGGCCCAGGTAGCGGCGGGTGATCAGCCCGGCCTCGGGATGGGTGGCGAGCCAGCCGCCGCCGGAGCGGAGCAGCTTGTCGACCTCGTCGGGACCCTGCCAGTAGTGCTTGGCCTCGTCGAGCACGGGCAGCAGGACGTGCAGCTGGTTGAGCGCGTCGGCCAGCCTGAGCCGGCCGGTCAGCCGGAGGCGGACGTAGCGCGAGGCGCCCCAGTCGGCGAACCGTTCGTCCAGCGGGATCGGCTCCGCCTCGACCGTCCACCCCAGCGGCTCGAAGACCCGCCGCGCGATCGCCGGCCCGCCGCGGCACGGCAGCGCCGGGATCTCGATCTCGAGCGGGATCGCGGAGTCCGCGAGCTCCTGGCGGGAGGTGCAGCGGCCGCTGCGCGCCGTGCTGAAGACGTCGGCCATGGCGACGCCGAGCAGGGACGACGCGGCGTACGAGCGGTCGTTGACGTACTGCGCGAGGCTGAAGTCTGGGCTGTTCCTCGCGCGCGACCGGGCGAGCCGGACCGGGTCGATCTCCAGCATCAGCGCCGCAGTGCAGCGCTCCTCGCTCGCCTCGGGATAGAAGACCGTCGCCGTGCCGAAGGACTGGCGGAACTCCTGCACGCGGTCCGGGTGCTTGTGCAGGAGGTAGCCCAGGTCCGTTGCCGGGCGGTGGGTCGTCGAGACGGTCAGGAGCACCCGGTCAGTCTGCCCGACCGGCGCCACTGGTTTCCGCCGCCCAGCGCGGGGCCGGCCTCCCGCCGGGTGAGCGGCGGTCAGCGGTAGACGTCCCTGCGGTGGCCGAGTGTGACCACGACGACGAGGAGTACGTTGTCCTGGACGGTGTAGATGATCCGGTAGTCACCGACGCGGACACGCAGTGCAGGCCTCCCGGTCAAGGCCCCCGCCCCGGGCGGGCGGGGATCCTGCCCGAGCAACGCGATCGCACCCTGGATGCGTCGGCGGTCCTGCGGATGGATCTTCCTCAGGGCGCGCACCGCCGCCCGTCGCAGCTCGATCCGATAAGCCATCGCGGCCGGTTCAGGTCCAACCCAGATCGGCGCGGACCTCGGCCCAGGGGATGTTCGGGCCTTCCTCCGCCATTGCCTCGTCGAATGCCGCGACGTCCTCCTCGGCCTCGAGCGCGTCCATGAGTTGCTCGTACGCCGCGGGGCTGATCAGGACCGCCGCACGGCGTCCGCGGCGCTCGATGAAGACCGGCCCCTCGCCGGACCGCTCGATCGCGCCCGCCAGGCTCTTCCGGGCGTCAGCCACACTCATCGTGGTAGCCATGCTCCCAATGTACATCTAGATCCAATTCATGTACACGAAGTCCGGCTTCGCTGCCCACGCGCTGAGCGAAACGCACCGCAGAGCGGGCCCAGACCGTGCCGTTCGCTCAGCCAACCCCGCGCGCTGAGCAAACCGCACCGCAGAGCCGACCCAGACCGTGCCGTTCGCTCAGCCGACCCACTCCACGAGCTGCCAGACGATCCCGTTCGGGTCCGCGAACTGGCAGAAGCGCTCGCCCCACGGCTCGGTCTCGGGCGGGGTGACGACGGCCGCGCCGGCGCCGGCGATCCGTGCGAACTCGGCATCAAGCCCCTCGACCACGAAGGCCAGGAGGAGCCCCTGCCCCGCGGCTCCGGCGATCGACGCGGGCTTGAACGTCGGCAGGCCGGTGGCCAGGAAGATGATGTTGATCCCGGCGCTCGGGTGCGCCAGCGAGACGAACCCCTCGGCGGACATCTCCTCGGCGAACCCGAGGTGCTCCTTCGCGAACGCCGCCGACGCGGCCGGGTCCGGGACGTTGAGCGACACGGCCGACTGGATGATCTGCATGAGCTACTCCTGGCGAGCTAAACTATGTACGACGTACAATGATACCCCCGCGTTCAAGAGGAGCCCCGATGGCAAGGCCACTGGTCGACCTGCTGTGGCGCGACCATCCCGGCGCGCCGCTGCGGGGCTCCCGGGGGCCGCGGTCGCGCGTCTCGACCGGCGAAGTGGTGGCGCGGGCGACGGCGCTCGCGGACGCCGAGGGCCTGGACGCCGTCACCATCCGCGCCCTCGCGGAGACGCTCAGGATCTCGCCGATGTCCGTCTATACCCACGTCAACAGTCGCGACGACCTCCTGGTCCTGATGGCCGACGACGCGCACGCCCGGATGACGCTGCCCGACTTCGGGCGGGCCGGCTGGCGGACCCGGGTACGACGGGTGGCCGGGGCCAACCTCGACCTGCTCCACGCGCACCCCTGGCTCCTGAGGATCGCCGACCCGCGGATCGCGCTCGGGCCGGGGACGATCGCCAAGTACGACCACGAGCTGCACTCCTTCGACGGCACCGGCCTGGACGACGTACGGCGCGACGCCGCACTGAGCTTCGTGCTGGACTTCGCGCGCTCGGGGGCCGCGGCGCTGGTCGGCGCGGACCAAGGCGACTTCGGCCCGCTCTGGTCCGAGGCGAGCCCGCGGCTGGCGTCGTACGTCGGCGACGGCTTCCCGCTCGCCCGGAGGGTCGGGCAGGCCGCCGGCGAGGCCATGGGAGCGCCGTACGACGCCGCGCTCGCCTGGCAGTTCGGCCTCGACCGCGTCCTCGCCGGGCTCGCGGACCTCATCGACCGTTAGATGAGTGATCCGGGCCCGCTCGTCGCTCGCGCCAACCGCCGAGTCGGCCCAAAAAGTGCACGCCTGTCCACAGGCACGCTCGTCACCTGTGGACGACCGTGCACAGATGCGCCGACTCGGCGCGTTTTCCGTGCACAGATGCGCCGACTCGGCGCGTTTTCCGTGCACAGATGCGCCGACTCGGCGTGCACGAATCGCGACTAGCATCGGCCCATGGAGCTGCGGGTCCTCGGACCCATCGAGGTGAAGGTCGACGGTGCGGACGTCACCCCGACCAGCCCGAGCCAGCGGATCGTGCTGGCCACCCTGGCAGCGCAGCCCGGCCGATCCGTCCGGATCGACACGCTCATCGACGCGCTCTGGGGTGACGATCCGCCTCCCACGGCCGAGCGCACGCTCCGCAGCTACGTCTCGCGGCTGCGCGGCGCTGTCGGCTCCTGCATCGTGGCCAGTGGCGGTGGGTTCAGCCTGCGCACGGACGACCTCCGCATCGATTCGAGCGAGTTCGAACGACAGGTGGCGGCGGCTCGGCTCATGGAGCCGCGGGCGGCCGCCGACGCCCTGGGGTCCGCCCTCGGCTTGTGGTCCGGTCCCGCGTTCGGCGAGACGGCCGACCTCGAACCGATCCGGCCCCACGCCTACGCCCTCGAGCGGCTCCGCGTCGACGCCCGCCGGCTGCGGGCCGAGATGCTGCGCCGGGCCGGCGACCAAGCACAAGCGGCGGCCGATGCGGAGTCGCTGCTCGCGGAAGCCCCGCTCGACGAGCAGGCGTGGGAGACGCTGATCCGCGCGCTCAGCGGAGCAGGTCGCACCGCCGAGGCGCTGCACGCCTATCGACGGGCGTACGACGCGCTGACGGACGCCGGGCTCGAACCCTCCGAGCGACTGAGGAAGGCCCAGAGCGACGCGTACGACGCGCCACCGGCAGCCGAGCCGGAGCCGGCGCCATCGCCCGAGTCGACAGCGTCCGGGCACCCGCTGCTGGGCCGCGACGACGACTTGGCCGCCCTAGCCACCATCCTCGACAGCGAGCCGCTCGTCACCATCGTCGGACCCGGCGGCGTCGGGAAGACCGCCCTGGCCCACGAGGTCGCACGCCAACGAGCGGGATCGCACGCGGGTGGCGCCAGGGTGGTCGAGCTCGCGGCGATCGACGACCCGTCGGCGGTGCCCGACGCGGTGGTGACGGCCCTCGGGCTGGCCGGCGACGGGGGCGACGCGCTCGCCGTACTCCGACGCGCGCGCTCCCTGGACGCCGTCGTGCTGATGGACAACTGCGAGCACCTGCTGGACCCAGTGTGCGACGTGCTCGGCGCCCTCCTCGGCCCCGGCCGGACGCACCTGCGGGTGATCGCGACCAGCCGGCAACTGCTCGACATGCCCGCCGAGCGCGCCTGGCCGCTGGCGCCCCTGGACTGTTCCGGCCCCGACGCACCCGCCCAGCGGTACTTCCGGCGCCGCGCCGACGCCAGCCGACCGGGCTCGGTCTCGCCCGCCGACGCCTCGGCCGCGGACGACGAGCTGGTCACCCGCATCGTGCGCCGGCTCGACGGGCTGCCGCTGGCCATCGAGCTGGCGGCCGCGCAGGTCGCCTCCCTCGGCGTCGGCGACGTCGCCGACCAGATCGACGCCTCGATGGCGGCGCAGCCGGCGCTGGCCCAGCTGTCGCGTCGCGGCGGCGAGCCGCGGCACCGCACGCTGCAGGCGGCGATCGCGTGGTCGGAGCAGCGGCTGCCGTACGACGCGCAACAGGCCCTGCGGCAGTGGACCGTCTTCGCCGGGCCGGTGAGCCTGGCGGATGGCCGGGCCGTCCTCGGGGTCTCCCCGGAGACCATCGCGGAGCTGGCCCGCCGCTCGCTCCTCAGCGTCGAGACCCGGTCGGGACGGACCCGCTATCGCATGCTGCAGACGGTGCGCGCGGTGGTCGGGGATGCGTCGGAGTCGACCAGGCACAGCCACCTGACTCACTTCGCAGGCGCGGCCGCGGACGCGGCGACGCGCCTGGAGACCCCCGACGAACCGGCCGCCCACGCCCGCATCGTCGAGCTCCTCGACGAGCTCCGCAGCGCCCACGCCCATGCCCGGCGTACCGACGTCGAGGCGGCGGTCCGGCTCTCGATGTGCCTGCACCGGTTCGGCGTCTCCCGGCTGCACGCCGAGGTGCTCGGCTGGGCGGCGAAGCTCGTGCCCCTGGTGCAGGATCGTCCCGAGCTCCGCGCCGCCGTCGACTCCTCGCTCGCCTACCGCGCCGTGATCGCCGAGCAGCTCGACACCGCCGAGCAGCGGGCCCGGAGCGCCCTCGGCGGCGAGGCGGACGGACCGACCCGCTGCCGCGCCCTGGAGGCGCTCAGCGATCGCGCCCTGTTCACCGGCGACCTGGATGGTGCCGTGAGATTGGCCAGGCAACTCGCAGACGCCGGGCGGCGTGGTGGCGATGTCTACTGCGAGCTGATGGGTCTGGTCGCCGTGGCGATGGCGCTCGCATACGACGGGAAGCACGACGCGGCGCGTGAGGCGATGCGCGCGGCCGGCGCGCGCTTCGCCGGCGCCGCGTTGAGCCCGACCCAGCGAAGCTGGCTCGCCTACATGCACGGCGAGGTGCTGCTCGACCAGGATCCGCCGGCCGCACTGGCGTCGTTCGAGTCCGCGATCGACCTGGCCGAGGAGGTGGGCAGCAACTACGCCGCGGGGGTCGCCCGCCTGTCCGCGGTCACGCTGCAGTCGCGTCACTCCTCGGCGAGCGCGGCGTTGCCGAGGTACGCCGACGTCATGGAGCGCTGGCTCGACACGGGTTCGTGGTCGCACCTACTGACCGCGATGCGCAACCTCGTGCCGGTGCTCGCCGATGTCGGCGCGGACGACGCCGCCGCGAGGCTGCTCGGCTCGGTCACGCGCCCGGACCACACCCCGACGTACGGCGCGGAGGCCGAGCGGCTGGCGGCGGCCGCCTCGCAGCTCGCCGACAGGCTGGGGACCGCCGCCTTCGACGCCGAGCGCGCTCTCGGCGGCAACCAGGATCTGGCCACGTCGGCCAGAGAGGCCGTGGCCGCGATCCGGGCGCTGAGCGCCTCACTGCAGCCGGTAGAACCGGAAGACGTCCAGGTCGAGCGCGGGTAGCGGGGACGCCCCGCCGAAGCCGGCGGCCCGGGCGTACCCGTCCAGGGTCGCGGTGCGCATCACCGTGCCGGTGCCGACGCTGTCCGGATGCGACATGCCGTCGGGCAGGCAGCACAGCACCGAGTAGCCGTAGAGCAGCTGCTCCACCGGGCCGGCCTCTGGGTCGAAGGCGTCCGCGGTGCGCTCGTCCATCACGATCACCGGCGCGCCGGGCTTGGCGATCCGCCGCATCGCGGTCAGCACAGCCACCGGATCGGGCAGGTCGTGGACGCACTCGAAGGCGAACACCGCGTCGTACCGGTCGCTCGGCAGCGTGGCCGCGTCCACGGTCGTGAAGGCGACGCGCTCAGTGACGCCGCGGGTCGCCGCGTTGCGCCGCGCGGTCGCCACGGACGGCTCGTCGATGTCGAAGCCGTCGAACTCCGAGGCGGGGTAGCCCTCGGCGAGCCCGATCGTCGACCAGCCCTCGCCGCAGCCGACGTCGGCGACACGACAGCCGTCGCTCAGCAGCGCGTGGAGGTCCGGCACCCGGGGCAGCAGGTCGGACGCGAGCAGGTGCAGGAAGATCGGCCGGTTGAGCGCGCCCTGGGCTTCGCGAGCGTCGTCCCCGAGCTGGTCCCACGAGACGCCGCCGCCCGTGCGGTAGGCCGTGACCAGGTCGGGCAGCCGGCCGGCCGTGGCGGCGAGGAACCTCGACAGCGGCCCCAGGTAGCTCAGGCTGTCCGGGTCGGTCAGCACCTCAGCATGAGCGGCGGGCAGCGCGAAGCGGATCGGGTCCGCGGTGGTGTCGGCGACGACGATGCCGCACATCGTCTGCTGCTCGAGCCACTCGCGGGCATAACGCTCGGCGGTCGAGGTGCGATGGGCGAGCTCGGCGGGCGTCAGCGGCCCCTCCTGGGCGAGTACGTCGTACCAGCCGAGGCGGTCCCCGAGGTAGACGGACTGCAACTGGATGGCGCCGAGCGCGGCCCCGAAGATCTGCTCGGCGAACTGGTCGACGGTCGGCGGGTCGGCGACCTGGACGGTGGTGGTCATGGTGACTCCTCAATCGGTTGACTGCCACCAGCCTCCGGCACCCGCATTGCGGGAGCGCTGCAGCTCGATTGCACCCGCTCGCTGACCTCATCGACCGCTAGCGTGCGCTCCGCACGCACCTGGTGCGTGCTGAGCGCACCGTAAGCCGCTGCAGCATGACCGAAACCGCGCCAGAAGTGAGCGGCTCAGCTCGGCGCCCTGGAGGTACGGCGACCACGCCAACGCGCGGCGTACCTGATCCGGCTCAGCCGCGGTCGACGGCGCGCCGGGCGAGCGCTCCCGGCCCCTGCCGCACCTCGAAGATCAGCTGGGTCTCGGTCTGGCGCACCACTGGGCTCACCGTCACATGCTCGAGGACGAGGTCGCGCAGCGCCTCCGCGTCCTCGACCGCGACATGCAGGTGGAAGTCGTCCGCGCCGGCCACGTGGATCGCCTGGATGACGCCCGGGACGGCCATCAGGTCGTCGTACAACTGGCTCACGCCCTCCTGGCTGTGGCTGCCCAACCGGACCTTCACGATGGCCTGCAGCGGGAACCCGAGCGCCGTGAGGTTCAGCCGCATCGCCGTCCCCTGGATCACGCCGGCGTCGCGGAGCGCGCGCACGCGGTAGGCGCAGGTCGACTCGGCCAGGCCGAGGCGTGCCGCGAGCGCCTTGTTGGTCAGCCGCGCGTCGGCCGCAAGCGCCTCGAGGATCCGGTGGTCCACCGCATCGAGCTCCGCCGCGCCGTCACGATGTTGCGACTTCTTCAAACCACACCCACTCTCGACGTACGCATCTTGCAGGAAGACGCTGATTGCGCCGTGCTCGCTGCTGGTTCTGCACCCATTCTAGATATCTGTTGTGGATTCCAGCAGGATCTTGGCATGGAGGTCCATCTCGACTCACTCGCGGTCCACGCCGGCCGGGAGGACCTGGCCGGCCTCGGCGTGCACGCTCCGCCGATCGACCTCTCCTCGACGTACCCCCTGCCGGACATCACCGCCGGCGGCGACTCGTACGAATCGATGGCGACCGGCGGGTATCCCCTCGCCGAGGGCGGAGCGGTCTACCAGCGGCTGTGGAACCCGACCGTCGCGCGGTTCGAGGGCGCGCTCGCCCGGCTCGAGCAGGCGCCGGCCGCCGTCGCCTACGGATCCGGGATGGCGGCGATGACCGCGGCCATCCTGGCGACGACGAGCACCGGGCGCCGCCACGTGGTCGCGGTCCGGCCGTTGTACGGCGGGACGGACCACCTCCTGGCCTCCGGGCTGCTCGGCGTCGAGGTGACCTACTGCGCGGAGTCCCAGGTCGCGCGGTCGGTGCGCCCCGACACCGGCCTCGTCGTCCTCGAGACGCCGGCGAACCCCACGCTCGACCTCGTGGACATCGCCCATGTCGTCGACCAGGCCGCGGGCGTGCCCGTGCTCGTGGACAACACCTTCGCGACCCCCGTGCTGCAGAACCCGGTCGCCCTCGGCGCCGCGATGTCGCTGCACAGCGGGACCAAATACCTCGGCGGCCACGGCGACGTCGTCGCCGGTGTCATCGCGTGCGAGGAGGACACGGCCGCCGCGCTCCGCCGGGTCCGCGCGGTGACCGGCGGCCTGCTCCACCCGCTCGGCGCCTACCTGCTGCACCGCGGGCTCGCCACGCTGCCGACCCGCGTGCGGGCGCAGCAGGAGAACGCCCGGCGCATCGCCGACCGGCTCCTCGGACACCCCTGCGTCGAGCGCGTCCACTACCCCGGGATCGACGGCGACCCGCGCGGCCTGCTCGGGCGGCAGCTGCGGGGGCCGGGCGCCATGATCACGATCGCGCTGCGCGGCGGGTTCGACGCGGCGGTCCACGTGACCGGCGCGGTCCGCCTGTTTACGCACGCCGTCTCCCTCGGCGGGGTGGACTCGCTCATCCAGCACCCCGCGGCGCTGACGCACCGGCCGGTGGCCGCGCATGCGCGCCCGTCGGCGAACCTCGTCCGGCTCTCCATCGGCCTCGAGCACGCCGACGACCTCGTCGCCGACCTGGAGCAGGCGCTCGCCGGGACCTCGTCGGCGCTCGCCGGCTCGTCGGCGCTCGGTGCCGCCTCCTAGTCGCCCGCATCAAGCGGTCAGGCGCCAGTCCCGCGCGGTGATCGTGAGCGGCCGGAAGCCGACGGCGGCGGCGAAGGCCAGCTCGTCGCCGGCGTCCGCGTCGGCGTAGTGCAGCAGCCGATCCACGTGCCCGAGCCGCAGCCAGTCCGCCGCGCGGCCGACCAGCCAGCGGCCGATCCCCCGGCGACGCACGGACGCCTCGACGACGAGGTTGCCGATGTCGGCCCACCCTGGGTGGCCGCCGACCAGGCCGGTGTCAGTGGACCTGATCTCGACCTCGACGTACCCGAGCTGCCGCGCGCCGCGGACGGCGGCGAGTCGGGTCCCGGCGACGCCGAGCGAACGTCGTACCTCCAGGCCAGGAAGCGGCGGCGGCACCGCGACGACCTCGGCGAGATCGGCCAGCAGCACCGCCTCGCGCGCCGGACCCGACGCGAATCCGGCGCCCCGCAGCAGGGCGGCGACGTGCGGCCACTGCTCGGGGATCCCGTAGACGCCGGGCGCGGGCAGCGACCCGTCGGCGCGGATCCGGGTGGCGCCGGCGCGGCGGAGGACCTCGACCGCCGCGTCGCACAGCGCGCGGCCGGCCTCGATCGAGTCGGGCCAGTACGGCGCGTCGGGCCAGCACACCAGCCAGCGGATCTCGCCGGCGCCTCGGTAGGACTCCCCCACCTCCGCGCCGTCGCCGTAGACGAGCAGGTGCGCCGCGGCGCTCACGCGGCCGCGCTGCTCGGCGACCAGCGTGTGGCGCCCGCTCACCCAGGGATCGACGACGAACTCGCCCGGCTCGCGTTCGAGCTGGCTCAGCACGCGGTTGGTGGAGACGGTCAGGCCGGGCACGACGGCCTGGACGTGGGCGTTCACGAGTTCGGTGAGCTGCTCGCGATCGTCGCGGCGGAAGGGACGGATCTGGATCGGCACGGGCGGACCTCCGGTTCGGGACGTGATCAATGGAGGCCGCTGCCGGTGCGGTACGACGACCAGGCTACCGCGACTCAGCGGCGGCCGAGCAGTTCCTCGATCAGGGCCAGGGCCGTCCCCGCTCCGTCCTCCGCCTCCAGCGCGGCGGCGAGCGCGCCGGCCCGTTCGCCGTACGACGGGTCGGTGACCGCGGCCTCGATGGCGCCGGCGAGCCACGCCGCGTCGAGTTCGCGCCGCCGGCGGAAGCCCGGCGCGGCGCCGAGCTCGACGAGTCGTTGCGACCAGTAGGGCTGATCCATGATCCCGGGGACGGGCACGGACGGGCGGCCGGCGCGCAGGGCTGCGGCCGTCGTACCGGCGCCGGCGTGGTGGACCACGGCGGCGACCTGCGGGAAGAGCCACTCGTAGGGCAGCAGGCCCACACTCAGGCCGCGGCCGAGGACACCGAGCTCGGCCCAGCCCGACTGCACGATCACACGGACGTCGGCGCGCTCGGCGGCCTCGGCGATCAACCGGGTGAGCTCGACGCCCCGCCTGGTCGCCGTGCTGCCGAAGCCGACGAACACCGGCGGCGGGCCGGCGGCGAGGAACTCCACCACCTCGGCCGGCGGCGCGAACTCCGCGGGCGTGGGCGGCCACCAGTAGCCGGTGATGTGCTGTTGCGGGCCCCAGTCGCTGGGCCGGGGAGCCACGTGCGCGCTGTAGCCGAAGAGCATCGGCCACGTGGCGTCCCGGCGAGGCTGGAAGTCCCGCAGTCTGACCGCGCCGAGCCCGAGTTGCTCGCGCAGCTCGTTGATCTGAGCGAGGTAGATCTTCTCCCCGGCCGCGCCGAGCTTCCAGACGGCTCTATTGCCGAGCCGCCCGAAGGAGCGCAGGGTGAGCACGGGCGGCGCGAAGTCACCGGTCCTCGCCAGCGGCTGGAGGTGGAGGGCCGCGCTCGGGACCGCCAGCGCCTCGGCGACGTGGTAGCCGAAGAGCGCACCCACCGGGCCGCAGCAGAGCAGCGCCTCGGCGCCCTCGCTCGCGGCGGCCATCGCGGGACCGACGCCCTCCATGTCGGCCACCAGCTGCTTCGACATCTCCTTGGAGGGCCGCATCGAGTCGCCGTCGATCAGGGCCTGGGCCTGCGGAGACTCGCGGGTCGCCCTCTCCGTGTCCTTGGGGAGGAAGCGGTAGTCGAGACCGTTGTCGCGGATCAGGCGCTCGTAGGGTTGCTGCGAGGCGAGGGCGACCTCGTGGCCGGCCTGCCGCAGCCGGACGCCCAGCCCGACGTAGGGCGCCACGTCCCCGTAGGTGCCGAAGGTCAGCAGGACGATCTTGCTCACGGGCGCCTCCCGGTGGGGGTGGCGTCCGCCTTCCGGGCGAGTTGCGGGTCGAGCACCCCTGTGAACAGGGCGACCAGCTGCTCGCCGTACCCGACCACGTCGTAGCGCTCATTGCGCGCCAGCTCCGAGACGGCGCCGTCGAGGGCGCCGCGGAGGGCGTTCTTCGTGAAGAGCGGCGACACGGGGGCGAGCTCGCCGCTGCGCACGCCCTCGTCCAGGAACGCGAGCGGATCAAGCAGCGCGTGCTCGCCCTCCTCGTCACCGTCCTCGCCCGGGGGCTCCTGCTCTGCGGACCGCTGGGCTGCCTGGTCCAGGCGCAGGCCGTCCGCGGTCCGGAAGCTGGTCATGATCTCGAACATCGCCACGGCCGCGGTGCGGTGCGTGTCGAGGAAGGCGCAGTTGGCCCTTATGTAGGCGGTGAGGCGGCCGGGCGCGGTCGTCTCGGCCTGTACGGCGGGCGCGATCGCCGCCGCGGCATCGGTCATGACGCGCTCCACGATCGCGGTGACCAGCGCGTCCTTGCCGTCGAAGTAGTAGAGGACCGCGCTCTTCGCCACCCCGGCGCGCTCGGCGATCCGCGCCACCGAGGCGCCGACGTACCCGTCCTCGGCGATCAGCTCGATGGCTGCGTCGACGATCTGGCGGCGCCTGGCCCGTTCTGTGAATGTCCCTCTTGACCGCATGGACAAATCATAGACCGATCGGTCAAACCGCGCTGGCCCCTCCCCTTCCCCCCGGACGTCATACGTTTCGAGGGTTACCGGCCACCGTTCGTATGACGTCCCAGGGCCGCTCCCTCGGACGTCATACGAACCGCGGGAGATAGGCACCAGTTCGTATGACGCAGGGGGAGGCACAGGACGCTGGCGGGCGGAGCGGGCGCGGGAGACCCCGACGGGCGGTCCCTAGAATCAGCATCGTGTCCACCGTCCGCGCCCACGACGACGTCCTCGTGCATCTGCGGGCGGCCCGGGATCATGCGGACCGGCACTTCACCGAGCCGCTTGACCTGGAGCGGCTGGCGGCGGTGGCGCGGCTCAGCAAGTACCACTTCCAGCGGCTCTTCACCGCGACGTACGACGTCAGCCCGGCGGCCTACGTCTCGCGCCGTAGGATCGAGCGCGCCCAGGACCTGCTGCGCGCGACCAACCTGACGGTGACCGAGGTCTGCCACGCGGTGGGCTTCTCGAGCCTGGGGTCGTTCAGCTCGCGGTTCCGCGAGATCGTCGGGGAGACGCCGCGGGAGTTCCAGGCGCGGTACGCCGCCGCGGGCGCCCCGCGGATCCCGGGCTGCTACGTCTTCATGTGGGGGCTGGTCGAGACCGCAAGCCAGGAGAAGCGCGACGGCTGACGGGCCGCCTACCGTGGTCCGCATGATCACGAACGTCTCTCTTGTCAGCGTGTGGGTGAAGGACCAGGATGCCTCGCTCGCCTTCTACACCGACGTCCTGGGCTTCGAGGTGCGCGAGGACATCCGGCTCGCGGAGGACTTCCGCTGGCTGACCATCGGCCACCCGAGCCAGCCCGAGCTGAACCTCCACCTCACCACCACCGGCCCGCCGCTCTCCGACGAGCTCCAGACCTCGATCAACCGGTCGCTGGACGCCGGCGGCATGCCCGGCATCGGCCTGACGGTCGACGACTGCCAGGCGACGTACGAGGAACTCACGGCCAAGGGCGTCACGTTCCTGCAGGAGCCCGCCGAGCGGCCGTACGGCGTGGAGGCGCTCTTCCGCGACAACTCCGGCAACTGGATCGTCATGGTCGAGCACCGCGACTTCGACCCGTCCACGCTCACCGTCGACCAGATCGAGAGCCCCCAGATCGACTGAGCCCTGCCAGCCACCCCATCCCGGGTAGTCCGGCCCCAACTGGTTGTCACCCACTCCGACGGCAACCACTTGGGGCCGGACTATCGTGCGGAGAGACAGCAACCTCCACCCCGGCAGGAGCATCGTGACCGCCGTTCGATCCCTCACCACCGTTGCCGACGAGCAGCTCGCCGCGGCTCGCAACAGCACCTCCGGCCGCGCCGCGCACACGGTCCACGGCGGGCAGGGGGTCGCGCTGCGCCAGACGGTCCTGGCGCTGCTCGGGGGCCACGCGCTCGGCGAGCACGACAGCCCCGGAGAAGCGACGCTTCAGGTGCTCACCGGGCGGGTCCGGCTCAGCGCGGGCGAGGACCACTGGCATGCCGCGGCCGGCGACCACCTCGCGATCCCGCCGGTGCGCCACGACCTCGCCGCCCTCGAAGACTCGGTGGTGTTGCTCACCGTCGTCGCCGGCTCCCGGACGGCCGAGTAAAGCCCCGGTAAAACTCCGGGCAAAGTCCCCGGAACTGCTGACAACGCCCCCGCAGTCGGGGCATGATTCCTACTGCCCCGCTGGTGACCCGAGACGCCAGCGGGGCTCCACTATTTTCTTGTGTGCCAGAGCCACGTCGCACCTCCTCCCTCAGTTGTCGTGGCTGAGGGTACGGCGCACCTCCGACAACGCGGCCCGATCCGAGGGCAGCCACGGGACCGAGCCCAGGTCGTCCGGACCGAGCCACCGCACCTCGTCGTGATCCGGGCCCGGAGACGGGCCGGGCGACAGGTCACCGGCGGCCAGCGTCGCGACGTACAGCCGGAGGACGTAGCGCTCCGAGACCGGCCATGGCCCTCCGTGGCATGCGATCTCCGGGCCGACCTCGATCGGGGCCTCCAGCTCCTCGCGGATCTCCCTGATCAGCGCGTCGCGCGGAGCCTCACCCGGCTCGACCTTCCCGCCCGGGAACTCCCAGAGCCCAGCGAGCTCCGCGGGCCGGGTACGACGGGCGACCAGCACCTCGCCGCACCTCACGATCACGGCACCCACGACCGTGCGGGGCGTCGTACTCACTCGGCGGCCGGCGTCGGGCGGTCGTCCACGCCCCCAGCATGCCGCACGCCCGACGGCGCCCGGGCACCCAGCAAGGCGCGAGGCCGGGTAAAGACTTCGGGAAAGATCCCCGGAACCGCTGACACGGGCGTCCGAGCCGGGGCATGATTCCTACTGCCCCGCTGGTGACCCGAGACGCCGGCGGGGCTCTTCGCATTTCGGGCCTGTCGCCGGACTCCGGGTGGCCCTACCCTGGAGGAAGCAGGACATCCGGGAAGGCGGCAGCCATGGCGACGCTAGGCACTCGGAGCGCCAAGATCGGCACAGGCCTGATCGCGCTCGCGTTCATCTTCCTCTTCGTCATGTTCTGGGGCGGGCTCCTGCTGCGGGTGTTCACCGCCGACGAACCGGTCACCCTGGCGGAGCACCAGGAGACGATCCTCGCCTTCCTGGCGACCACGATCGCGACCGGGACCGCCGCCGTGCTCGGCATCAACGTCGTCAACCTCACCAGCAAGGAGAGACGAGCGACTCGACTCTCAGGGCCGCGACCGCGGCGACCGGCCAGGCGCTCAAGGCCTCGATCCTGCTCTGGGTCGGCGTCGGCGCCTACCTGGTCGTCGGCGTGCTCGTCCTGGTCGCGTGGTTCTACCGCGCCGAC
>JBDHZS010000081.1:0-15596 GCA_039812025.1 Nocardioides sp.
TCGGTGCCGTCGCCGTGGATCCACGTGTACGTCGAGGGCGTCGCCTCGATCGTGATCGGCAGGCCGAGGAGGGTGACGGTCTGCTGGGTGGGCTCGGTGTTCGTGGTCATCAGGTTGGTCGCGAAGTTGACCAGAGTCTCCCCGTCCGGGGGTTGGATCACTATCGAACTCGCCGGCCAGCTCAGTCGCTGGAACTCGCGCAGCACGAGGCCGGGGTCCGCAGCCTCGAGCATCTGAGCCTCGCCCGCGGCGAGGCACACGACGCCCATGTAGACCCCGTTGCGGTACATCCGGTAGGCGACACCTCGGCGACCGTCCGCCGTCGTGCAGCCCGCCTCCGCGCAGTTCGGGACGCCCACTCCGGTCTCGCAGTAGAACTCGAACGTGTAGCTGACCTTCGACCCGCTCGTGAGGATGTTCGACGCGATGCTCTCTGCAGACCTCTCGCATTCTGCATGTGCAGTCTCAAGTGTTGACGCTGAACCGGAGCACCCACCTGGTGCCGCCGAGGCGGACGGAGCGGGGAGAGTCATCGCTCCGACCAGCACCGCGATGCACGTGAGTGCCCGTAGCCAAGTCACTCCGCCACCACCGAGTGCCGGACGACAGCCCAGGAGTCGCCCGCGTCGGCGAGCGTGATCCGCATGGTTGTGGGTCCGCCGGGCAAGTGTGTGATGTCGGACCCGGCCGACTCTTTGTAGCTTGTTGGGGCCCCTTCCGTCAGGACATCCCACTGCGGGTTGCCTCCTAGCGAACCACCTCTGGTGATCCGGAGAACCCGAGTACCTTCATAGCGAATCCAACCGCCCTGGCGATAGATCGTCGCAACTTGCTCGGCGAGCGATTCGCATGTCACGCATCCCTTACCCATGGCAAGGAAGGCCTCAGTATCGCCGGTGACCTGCATCTCTTGGGATTCCTTGAACCACCGCCGGATGAAGGCCTTGGCGCTCTCGCGTTGGGGCGGCTCGGTCTGGCTGGGGCTGGGGGAGGAGGTCGAGGACGCGGTGGCCGAGGGGCTGGGCGAGTCGGTGGGGGAGCCGTTGGCTGGGGGCGGATCATCGCCCCCGCAGGCGGCCGTCGCGGCGAGCAGCGCGACGGCGAGTGAGGTGGCGGCGAGGGGTCGTCGTACACGCATCGGGGTGCACCTCCGGATCAGCTGACGCTCGCGAACCTACCCGGATCCGCCGGTCTTGACACCTGCCCGACCGCGGAACCTGTGGATAACTCCGGGAGAGGGTCAGGCAGAGAGGTACCGCGTCGGGTCGCTGCCGGCGGGCGCGTCGGACTCCAGCCAGCGCCGGATGCCATCGGGGTCGCGGAGCTCGAGCTCGTCGAGGTAGCGACGTCGCTGCTCCGCGATCCGGGTGACGGACGCGGCCGTCTGCGCCTGCTTGATGGCGCAGAAGCTCGCACGCCACGCGAGCCCCAGGTCCGCCGTGCTCAGGTCCGCGATGGGGGTCGCCGTGTCCCGCTCGTCCCAACGACCGTCCCAGGCGCGGCGCTCGCGCTGGGCGTGCCAGAGCTCGGCGACGGGAGGCGACGCCGCGGCCAGGAGTACGACGATGAGCAACCCGGAGCCGTCGAGCGCGGTGCATGCTCCGAGCAGGCCGAGCGTGGCCGCGGCGCCGAGGACGCCGTGGCGCACGCCCGAGGCCAGACGGCTTCGCCGCCGGGAGGCCCGAGGCAGGGACGCCGCGACGGCGCCGGCGAGCGCGCCGGCGCACAGCGGGACCGGCAGGAAGACGCTGACGGGGAGCTCGATGATCGCCATGGGGCACGCCAGCAACCAGGCGGCGACGGCGACGCCCCACCAGGCCCGGCGGTAGACGATCATGCCGGGTCAGTACCCGTCGCCGCGCCAGCCATGCGCCGGCCAGGCACCTGCCCGGGACGGCGGGCCTAGGGCCCGGGCAGCCGACGGGTGGCGACAAGCTCCTCGGCGACCTCCCGGAGCTTCAGGTTGCTGTCCTGGGAGTAGCGGCGCAGCACCTGGAACGCCTGGTCGGGATCGAGGTCGAAGCGCTCCATGAGGATGCCCTCCGCCTGGCCGATCCGCTTGCGGGTGTCGAGCGCGACGCGGAGGTTGGCCTCCTTGATCACCGAGGAGATGGCGACCGCCGCGTGCCGGCCGAAGACGTGAGCGAAGGCGACGTCGTCGCCGGAGAACCCCCGCGGCTGGCTCCAGTAGAGGTTCAGCGCGCCCACGCGACGGCCGTCGAGACCCGGGAGCTCGACCGCGAGCACGCTCTCGATGCCGAGCGCCGCGGCACGAGGACCCCACTGCGGCCACCTGGGGTCCGTCGCGACCGCGGGGGCGCGGAGCGTCTCGCCCTCCCAGGCGCTGTCCAGGCAGGTGCCTTCTCCGAACTCGGCCTGCATCAGATCGAGCTTCTCGACCAGCGGCCCGGTGGGCGCGATGGTCCGCAACTGGCCGCCCTGGACCAGCGTGATGCCGCCATGGTCCGCGTCGAGCTGCTGGCACGCGTAGACGACCACCTGCTCGGCCGTCTCGGCGACCGTCGGCGCGCTGTGCAGCTCGGAGGCGAGCTTGGCGAAGTACTGAGCGTCGAGCTGGGGCATCAAGATCCTCGGACACCATGGGCCCCGCCGTACCGAGCCTCGAGCCCACGCGCGGCAGCGCCGGAAATGAGCGTCCAATCGGTACGCCGCCACCAGCCTAGCGCGCCGCGCGCCCGGGGACCGCGTGAGCCGTCGCTGCCGCCTGCCGCGCGGGCGCGGTTGTCTCACGGCGCTCGACGTGGTTGTCTTGAGAAGAAGTGGTTCCACCACGTGCCACGAGGATCCTCTTGAGAGGCACGTGGAATGACCACCCGATCTGCGACCGATCTGTCCTGTGAGACCGCGGCCGACGGCCTCTCGCGCGCCGACCGTACGACGCTCCTCATGCGGGAGCTCCAACGACACCGCGACGCCGGGGCCGATGAGGACGCCGCCCTCGCCATCGAGCGCATCGTCGAGGTCAACATGGAGGTGGCCAAGACGCTCGCTCGCCGCTACTACGGGCACGGCGAGCGCTCCGAGGACCTCGACCAGACGGCGTACCTCGCGTTGACCAAGGCGGCCCGGCGGTTCGATCCGGGGCGGGGCAGGGACTTCCTCGCCTTCGCCGTGCCGACGATCCTCGGTGAGCTGCGGCGCCACTTCCGGGACGCGTGCTGGATGGTTCGCCCGCCTCGCCGGGTCCAGGAGCTTCAGGGGCGCCTGGCCTCCGCGACGGAGGCCTTCGCTCAGGAGCACGGACGGACCCCGGACCCCCAGGAGATCGCCGAGATGCTGGGCGCGAAGCTCGACGACGTCGTCGAAGCGCTGACGGCCAACGGCTGCTTCTCCCCGTCCTCCCTCGACCGGCCGCTCGACGCGGAGTCGACGACCAGCCTCGGCGACACGCTGGCGCAGGAGGAGCTGAGCTACGAGCGCGTCGAGACCCACCAGGTCCTCCGGCCCCTGATCGAGGAGCTGCCCGAGCGCGAGCGTCGCGTCATCGAGTTGCGGTTCTTCCGGGACTGGACCCAGGAGCAGATCGGCCAGGAGATCGGCGTCACGCAGATGCAGGTCAGCCGCATCCTCAGCCGCATCATGAAGCAGCTGCAGGGCAGGCTGACCCGGGCCGCGGCCTAGCCTGTACGACGCGTACGACGCGCCGGCCCCCCGCGTCAGCCGGCCCCGAACGGCGGGGGCTCGGGGTCCGGCACGTAGCTGATCAGGAGGTCCGCCGGGCCGCCGGCCTCCACCGATCCGGCCGCGGCCGGCACCAGGGCGGTGCGCCCTGCCGGGAGCGTCTCCTCGTGGTCGCCCGCCCGGAGCGCGACCTGCGCGCCGACGTTGGTGATGACCGCGGCGGTCGGGGCGGAGCGCCGGATGGTGGCACGGTCCGTGACCTGCCAGCGCTCCAGGGCGAGTCGTGCGTCGGCCCGCAGCAGCATCGCGTGGACGTCCGGGCCGGCGCCGGGGAGCGGCCGGCCGGAGTGGATCGTCGGCCGCGCGGTCAGGTCGCAGCGCTCGATCACCGCCTCGATCGTGTGCTGCCACTCGTCGTACCCGATCAGGGTGCCGTCCTCGCCGCGCCACCGGCCGACCGACCACTCTCGCGTCGGGCTCGGGGCGGCGGCGTAGAGAAGGATGCCGGCGCCGAGGGAGTACGGCGTGCCCGCCGGGAGGTCGATCGTGTCGCCGGGGCGGACCGGCACCTTCCGCAGGATGTCGTCGAACTCCTGCTGCTGGATGGCGTCGCGGAACTGGTCCGATCCGACGCCGTCGTGCACCCCGCAGCCGATCGTCGCTCCCGGCGGGGCGTCGAGGACGTGCCAGACCACCCCCGCACCGGGCCCCGGCTCGTCGAGACGGACCGGCGTCGTACCGCCCGCGTCGACGAGCTTGACGAAGAGCGGGAACGAGCCGTCGACCGGGGTGTCGCCCATCAGCTCCCGCGGGTGGGCGGCCATCAGTTCGCGCAGGGAGGTGCCGGCGAACCGGCCGTTCGTGACGTAGCTGACCGACCCCTCGCCGTCACAGACCTCCCAGGCCTCCCCGATGCTCCAGGCCGGGAGGTCGGCGCGGCCCATCCGCTCGGCGAGCCGGCGCCCACCGTGGACGAGGGGCCGGATCGTCGTGGTCAGGCGCAGGGGGTACCACCCGAGCTCCGGCGCCCGGTGCGTGGCTCCGATCAGTCGTCCCATCTCAGTCTTGAGCGGTACCCGCACCACACGCGGTCCAATCCCGCCGGGCCGAGGATCTCCCGCCCGGGGCCGTTCAAGGACGGGGAGAACCCCCGAGCCTCCCCGTCCTCGCCGGGGCGTCACTCACACTGGAGGTCGTCACCCAGCGCCTGCTGCGCGGCCTCGACCTGCACGATGTCCGCGGTCAGGGAGGAGATCGCCTCGGGCACGGTCTGGTCCTTGTCGACGTCCTTCACGGCCTCGTCGAAGGAGTCCCAGGCGTCGGTGAGGGCCTGCTTGCGGTCCTCGTTGACGTCGCCGAGGGCGTCGGTGAGGTTCTCGTACGACGCGCGGACGCTGTCGCGGGCCTCGTTGATCTCGTCGATCGTCGACGAGGCCGACAGGGAGCTGGCGGCGTCCTTCAGGGACTGCCCGAACTCCGAGTAGGCATCGCAGGCCGCGGTCTCGTTCTCCACCGGGTCCGAGCCGCCGCACGCCGAGAGGGTGAGACCGAGCGCGCCGCACAGGGCGATGGATGCAGCGATCGAGCGATGTGGTGCCACGAGAACTCCTCGTCAGATTTGTTGAGCCTTGCGGAGTCCATGATCATCGAGACCCACAGGGGATTGCCAGGATGCGCCCGGAGAATCATCCAGAACGGGTGATCTCGCCCCGGTGCGGCGCGAAGCGGTAGCCGATCCCGGGCTCGGTGACGAACAGCCGGGGCACGGACGGGTCGGCCTCGAGCTTGCGGCGGATGCCCGCGAGGTGGACGCGCAGGTAGTTGGTCTGGCTGTCGTAGCCGGGACCCCAGACCGCACGGAGCAGGTCGGTCTGGCGCACCAGCCGGCCGCGGCGTCGTACCAGCGCCTCGACGATCTTCCACTCGATCGGCGTCAGGTGGATCTCGACCCCGTCGCGGGCGGCGCGCGAGTCGGTGACGTCGAGGACGAGGCCGTCGAGCTCGACCCGAAGCGGCGGCTCGTCGACGCCCGCGCGCCGGATCGTGGCGCGCACCCGGGCGAGGAGTTCCTCGAGCGAGAACGGCTTGGTGATGAAGTCGTCCGCGCCCAGGTCCAGGGCCTCGACCTTGTCGTCGGGCTCGCTGCGCGCCGAGACCACGATCACCGGGACCCGGCTGGTCATCCGCAGCCGCTCCAGGACGTCGACGCCGTCGAGGTCGGGGAGTCCGAGGTCGAGCAGGACGACGTCGGGCATCCGCTCGGAGACCGCCTGGAGCGCGGACCGGCCGTCGCCGGCGGTCTCGACGTCGTACCCGCGCGCCCGCAGGTTGACCGTGAGGGTACGGCGGATGGCGGGGTCGTCGTCGACGACGAGCACGACGCTCACTGGTCCTCCTCCTGGTGTTCGTCGGCCCGCGCGGCGGGGAACTCCAGCACGAAGGTCAGCCCGCCGCCCGGCGTGTCCTCGGTGGTGATCGTGCCGCCCATGGCCTCGGTGAGGCCGCGGGCGACGGCGAGGCCGAGACCCACGCCGTCGCGCCGCGGCACGTCGCCGAGCCGCTGGAACGGCGCGAAGATCAGGTCGCGGTCGCGGCCGCCGATCCCGGGGCCGCTGTCGGCGATGCGCAGGGTGACGTCGGCGCCGGCCCGGGCCGCGTCGACCCAGATCACGGCGTCGGCGGGGGTGTACTTCAGGGCGTTCTCGCAGATGTTGGCCAGCACCCTGTCCAGCAGCCCGGCATCGGCCAGGACGGCGATCTCGTCGTCGATGTCGACGCGGATCCGCGTGCCGGGCGCCAACGGCGCGATCGCGTCGCCCACCGCCGCGGCGAGCCCGACCTCGCCGAGGGTCGCGGTGACCGCCCCGGCGTGGATCCGGCTCATGTCCAGGAGATTGGCGACCAGGCCGGCCAGCCGGTCCGCCGAGTCCTCGATGGTCTCCAGCAGCTCCGCCTCGTCCTCGGCCGACCAGGTGATCCCGGGACTGCGCAGGCCGGCGACGGCGGCCTTGACCGCGGCGAGCGGCGAGCGGAGGTCGTGGGAGACGGCGGCGAGCAGCGCGGTGCGGGTCCGGTCCATCTCGGCCAGGCGCAGGCGCTCGAGCTCAGCCGTCCTCGCGCGCCGGCGTTCGGCGACCACCTTGGCGTAGGCGGCGTAGGCGTTGAGCAGGCTGCGCTGGGAGGCGGACAGGCCGGCCCCGGCGAGCGCGAGCGTGGTGGCGTGGTCGATCTCGGCGGTCAGGTCGGCGGCGTCGATGGTGGCCGGCGCGGCGCCGACGGTGGCCAGGACCGTCCCGCTGTCCCGCTCGATCACGGCGGCGCCGGCCGCGCCGAAGAGCCCGCACGCGGAGGTGAGCAGCACGGTCTCGTCGTCGCTGCTGTTGAGCAGGCTGTGCGAGAGGACGGTGAGCGCGTCGGCCTCGGCGCGGGCGCGGCGGGCCTCCTCGGTACGGCGCGCTGCGTCGTCGACGACGCTGGCGACCGCGATGCCCACGACGACGAACAGCACGATCGACAGCAGGTTGTCGGGCTTGGCGATGGTCCAGGTGTGGAGCGGCTCGACGAAGAGGAAGTTGAGCAGCAGGCCGCTGAGCAGCGCGGACACGATCGCCGGGGCGAGCCCGCCGATCAGCGCGGTGGCGACCACGACCGCCATCAGCAGCATCGACTCGGTCGAGAGGGTGTGGAGGTCGCGGGTGGCCACGAGCAGCAGGCCGACGACGACCGGCGCGATCAGCCCGAAGCCGAAGCCGACGGCTCGTCGTACCCTGCCCAGGCTGTCGCGCCCCCGCAGCCGGGCTCCGTGCCGGCGGGCGTAGTCGTGGGTGACGATGTGGATGTCGATCTCGCCGGCGGCCGCGACCACCCGCTCCCCGACGCTCGGTCGCAGCAGCGTCGAGATCCGGCTGCGGCGGCTGGCGCCGATCACGACCTGGGTGGCGTTCTCCGCGCGGGCGAACCCCAGGATCGCGTCGGCCGGGTCGTCGTCGACCGCGGTGTGGAAGGTGCCGCCGAGCTCCTCGGCCTTGGCGCGCAGGGCGGCCAGCTGGTCGGGCGAGACACCGCTGAGGCCGTCGCTGCGGGTGACGTACAGCGCGAGCCACTCGCCGCCGGAGCGCCGGGCGGCGATGCGGGCGGCGCGGCGCATCAGGGACGTCGACTCCGGCCCGCCGCTGATGGGTACGACGATCCGCTCGCGCGCCGCCCACGTCGAGTCGATGTCGTGCTGGTCGCGGTAGCGCTCCAGCCCCTCGTCCACCCGGTCGGCCAGCCAGAGCAGCGCCAGCTCGCGCAGGGCCGTCAGGTTGCCCTCGCGGAAGTAGTGGGCGAGCGCCGCGTCGAGCTTGTCGGCGGCGTACACATTGCCGTGCGCCATCCGCCGCCGCAGCGCCTGGGGGCTCATGTCGACGAGCTCGATCTGATCCGCGGCCCGGACCACCCGATCGGGCACCGTCTCGCGCTGCCGCACGCCGGTGATCGACTCGGTGACGTCGTTGAGCGACTCGAGGTGCTGGATGTTGACGGTGGTGATCACCTCGATCCCCGCGTCGAGGAGCGCCTGGACGTCCTGCCACCGCTTCGCGTGGACGCTGCCCGGGACGTTGGTGTGGGCGAGCTCGTCGACCAGCGCCACCGCGGGCTTGCGCGCCAGGATCGCGGCCAGGTCCAGCTCCTCCTGCACGGTGCCCCGGTAGGGCACCCGTGCGCGGGGGATCACCTCGAGGCCTCCGATCGCCTCCCGGGTCTTCGCCCGCCCGTGCGGCTCGACGTAGCCGACCACGACATCGGTGCCGCGCTCGGCCCGCCGCCGGCCCTCGGCGAGCATCGCGTAGGTCTTGCCGACGCCCGGCGCCGCGCCGAGGTAGACGCGTAGCTTGCCGCGGTCCATGCGACCAGTCTCCACCCCGTCACGCCGCGGCGCGCAGGACGGCAAGGTTCAACTCGAGCACGTTCACGCCGGGCTCGCCCAGGAAGCCGAGCGCCCGGCCGTCCGTGTGCTCCGCGACCAGACTCCGCACCTCACGGGCGCTGAGGCCGTTGACGCGCGCCACCCGCGCCACCTGGATCGCCGCGTACTCCGGCGAGATGTGCGGATCCACCCCGGAGGCCGACGCGGTGACGGCGTCGGGCGGTACGGCGCCCGGCGCGACCGACTCGGCCTCCGCGACCGCGGCCCGGCGGGCCCGGATCTCGGCGATCAGCTCCGGGTTGCTCGGTCCGAGGTTGCTGGGGCCGGGTGCGGGCGCGTCGTACCCGGTGGCCGAGGGTCGCGGGTGGAACCAGCGGTCGCCGGCGAAGTCCTGGCCGATCAGGCGCGAGCCGACGACCTGCCCGGCCACGTGGACCGGCTGCCCGTCGGCCCGGTCGCCGAAGGCCCGGCCGGCGAGCCAGACCGCGGCCGGATAGCCGACGCCGAGGATCAGGGTGAGGACGACGAGGATCCGCAGCCCCGCCAGGCATTGGCGGGCGAGGTCGGCGACGGCGGCGGCGAGCATGGCGATCACCCGATCCCGGGGATGGTGGCGACGAGCAGGTCGATGAGCTTGATCGCGGCGAAGGGGACCAGGACGCCGCCGAGCCCGAAGACGCCGAGGTTGCGGCGCAGCACCGAGGCCGCCGGGCCGGCGCGGAACCGCACGCCGCGCAGCGCCAGCGGGATCAGCGCCACGATGACCAGGGCGTTGAAGATCACCGCGGAGAGGATGGCCGACTCCGGGGTGGCGAGGCCCATGACGTTGAGGCGGTCGAGGCCGGGGTATGCCGCGGCGAACATCGCCGGCACGATCGCGAAGTACTTGGCGACGTCGTTCGCGATCGAGAACGTCGTCAGCGCGCCCCGGGTGATCAGGAGCTGCTTGCCGATCGCCACGATGTCAATCAGCTTGGTGGGGTCGGAGTCAAGATCGACCATGTTGCCCGCCTCCTTGGCGGCGGCGGTGCCGCTGTTCATCGCGACGCCGACATCGGCCGCGGCCAGGGCGGGCGCGTCGTTGGTGCCGTCGCCGGTCATCGCGACCAGCCGGCCGCCGGCCTGCTCGGCCCGGATGTAGCCCAGCTTGTCCTCGGGCGTGGCCTCCGCCAGGAAGTCGTCGACACCGGCCTCGGCCGCGATCGCCGCGGCGGTCAGGGCGTTGTCGCCGGTGACCATCACCGTGCGGATCCCCATGGCGCGGAGCTCGGCGAACCGCTCCCGCATCCCGGTCTTCACCACGTCCTTGAGGTGTACGACGCCGAGCACGGTCCCAGGGTCGGCACCGCGCCCCGTGCCCGACATCCGGGCGACCACGAGGGGAGTGCCGCCCTGGTGGGCGATGTCGTCGATCGTCTCGGCCACCTGAGGCGGCGGCGCGGCGCCGAGCCAGGCCGCCACGGCCGAGCCCGCGCCCTTGCGGATCCGGGTGCCGTCGGCCAGGTCCACCCCCGACATCCGGGTCTGGGCCGTGAACTCGACGAACGCCGCGCCGCCCGGCGACTCGCCCTCGCCGGCGCCCCGGGCGACCGCCAGCTCCACGATCGAGCGACCCTCCGGGGTCGCGTCCGCCAGACTCGCCAGCCGGGCGGCGTCCCGGAGGTCGTCGTACCCGATCCCGGGCGCGGGGAGGAACCGGTCGGCCCGGCGGTTGCCGTAGGTGATGGTGCCGGTCTTGTCGAGCAGCAGCGTGCTGACGTCGCCGGCGGCCTCCACCGCCCGCCCGGACATCGCCAGCACGTTGACCCTGATCAGCCGGTCCATGCCCGCGATGCCGATCGCCGACAACAGCGCGCCGATCGTGGTCGGGATGAGGCAGACCAGCAGCGCGATCAGGACGATCAGGTCCTGGGGCGCGCCGGCGTACCGGGCCATCGGCGGCAGCGTCGCGACCGCCGCGAGGAACGCGAGCGTCAGGCCGGTCAGCAGGATCGACAGGGCGATCTCGTTGGGCGTCTTGCGTCGCGACGTGCCCTCGACCAGGGCGATCATCCGGTCCAGGAACGTCTCCCCGGGCGCGGTGGTGATCCGTACGACGATGCGGTCGGAGAGCACCCGGGTGCCGCCCGTGACCGCGCTGCGGTCGCCGCCCGCCTCCCGGATCACCGGCGCGGACTCGCCGGTGATCGCCGACTCGTCGACGCTCGCGATCCCCTCGATCACGTCGCCGTCGCCGGGGACGATGCCGCCCGCCTCGACCACGACCAGGTCGCCGACCGCGAGCCCGGTGCCCGGGACCTGTGACTCGCCGCCGTCGCCGTCCAGCCGGCGCGCCATCGTGTCGGTGCGGGTGGCGCGCAGCGAGGCCGCCTGGGCCTTGCCGCGACCCTCGGCGACGGCCTCGGCGAGGTTGCCGAAGAGCACGGTCAGCCACAGCCACCCCGCGAGGGCGAGCGTGAACCCGCTCGGGTCGGCGGCCGCCGCAAGGGTCGTCGCGACCGACCCGAGCCACACCACGAACATCACCGGCGAGCGCCACAGGTGCCGCGGGTCGAGCTTGCGCAGGGCCTCCGGGAGCTGCCGGGCCGCCTGCAGGGTGAGGGTGCCCATGACCCTGTTCATGACAGGGCCTCGGCGATCGGACCGAGGGCGAGCGCGGGGAAGTAGCTGAGGCCGGTCATGATCACGACGACGCCGACCAGCATCGCGACGAAGAGTGGCCGGTGCGTGGCCAGGGTGCCCGCCGTCTCCGGGACGCTGCCCTGCCGGGCGAGCGACCCGGCGAGCAGCAGCACGAGCACGATCGGGACCAGCCGGCCCAACAGCATCGCGAGACCGGTCGTGACCTGGAAGAACGTCGACGTCACAGCCAGGCCGCCGAACGCGCTGCCGTTGTTGCTCGCCGTCGAGGTGAAGGCGTAGAGCACCTCGCTGAAGCCGTGCGCGCCAGGGCTGCCCATGGCGTCCGGGGTCGAGGCCAGCGCCATCGCCGTCCCGGTGCCGACCAGCACCAGGACGGGGGTGGCGAGGAGGTAGCCGGCGACGTACGTCATCTGCCGCGCGCCGATCTTCTTGCCCAGCAGTTCGGGCGTGCGCCCGACCATGAGCCCGGCGACGAAGACGGCGAGGATCGCGGCGATCAGGATCCCGTAGAGGCCCGAGCCGACGCCACCGGGGGAGACCTCACCCAGCATCATGTTGACCAGCAGCGTGCCGCCGCCCGCCGCGGTGAAGGAGTCGTGGGAGGCGTTGACCGCGCCCGTCGACGTACCGGTGGTCGCGCTCGCGAACAGCGCCGACCCCCACTCGCCGAAGCGGGTCTCCTTGCCCTCCATCGCGGCGCCCGCCGCGGCCGCCGCAGGGGAGTGCCCGCCCGCCTCGGCGAACGTGGCCACGGTCAGCGAGGCGGCCAGCAGGGCGCCCATCGTGGCGAGTACGGCGAAGCCCTGGCGCTGCCTGCCCAGCATCGTCCCGAGCGTCCGGGTCAGGCCGACCGGGATCAGGAGCATCAGGAGGATCTCGAGCAGGTTGGTCAGGGCGCTGGGGTTCTCGAACGGGTGGGCGGAGTTGGCGCCGAAGAAGCCGCCGCCGTTGGTGCCGAGCAGTTTGATCGCCTCCTGGCTCGCGACCGGGCCGCCGCGGAGCACCTGCGGCTGCCCGGTCACGGTGATCGCGGTGGTGTCGGCGAAGCTCTGCACGACGCCGCCCGCGATCAGCAGGACCGCGCCGACTGCCGCGATCGGCAGCAGGATCCGCAGCGTCCCGCGGGTCAGGTCGACCCAGAAGTTGCCCAGCGTGCCGCTGCGCTCCCTGGTGAAGCCGCGGATCAGGGCGACGGCCACGGCGAGGCCGACGGCGGCGGACAGGAAGTTCCAGACGGCCAGGCCCGCCAGCTGGGCGGCGAACCCGAGCGTGGTCTCGCCCGCGTAGGACTGCCAGTTGGTGTTGGTGACGAAGGAGATCGCCGTGTTGAGCGACATCCAGAACCCCACCCCCGGCAGTCCGCGGTCCATCGGCAGCGCGGCCTGGCTGAGCAGGATCGCCGCGAGCGCCGCGACGCCGACGAGGGAGAAGCCGACCACGGCGAGCACATAGGCCCGCGGGCTCTGCTCGACCGCCGGGTTCACGCCGGCGAGGCGGTAGACGGCGCGCTCGATCCGGGAGTGCTCGGTGCCGGTGTAGACGCGCGCCATGTAGTCGCCCAGCGGCGCCCAGGCCGCGGCGAGCAGCCCCGCGAGGGCCGCGATCTGGAGCAGACCCGCCACCTCATCGGACATCAGAAGCGCTCCGGGAAGATCAGGGCGGCCAGCAGGTACGCCGCCACCGCGGCGACGCCGGCGATCACCAGTGCGGACTCGAAGCTCATGGCTCCAGTCAAGGCGTGCGCCACGTCGTACCGGGGGTCTTGACGCGGTCTTGACGCGCGCTGACGCGCACTTAGCGCCGCCACTCCCGCCCCCGGGGTCGGAGCCTCACGCGGGACGTCTGGCGGGGATCAGGGACGTTCGTCCCTACCACCGCTCGGGTACACAAGGGGACGTTGGAGCAGGTGCAGATCTAGGTACGGAGGTCGTCGTGACTGAGCAGAGCCCGAAGCCCGTCGTCGTCGCAGTGGGGCATGACCCGTTTGATGGAGCCCTTGCGTTCGCGGCGAGGGAGGCCGCGCGAGCCGGCGCCGGGGTGCGCCTGGTGCACGCCGTACACAACGCTCCTGTGGGGCCGCGCCTGGCCCCGCCGTCCGACGCCGAGTTGGAGCGGATCGGGCGGCAGGTGCTCGACGCGGCCGTCGACCACGCGCGCGGCGTCCTCGACGGCGTGCCTGTGTCCAGCGAACTGCGCGTCGGCGGCATCGTCCCCAGCATCATCGAGATGGCCGAGGACGCCAGCATGATCGTGCTTCAGCGCCGCGACCTCTCGGCGCTGAAGCGGATCGTCACGAGTTCGAAGTCCAGCAGCGTGGCCGCACACGCCCAGGTGCCGGTGGTCTCGGTGCCGCCGGGCTGGTCGCCGGATCCCGAGGGCGCCCGCCGGATCACGGTCGGCATCGACTCGCCGTACCGGACCGGGCAGGTGCTGAGCACCGCCCTGGCCGAGGCTCGCAGCCAAGGCGCGACCCTGCACGTCCTCCACGCCTGGAGCGCCAGCCAGCCCCATGCCGACCTGGTGATCGCCGGGACCGGGACGGACTCGTGGGTCAGCGAGACCAGCGATCACGTCAGGGCGGCGATCAACGCGCTCGGCGATGAGGCGGCGGACGTCTCGGTGGAGGTCGAGGTGCGCTCGATCTATCCGGCCGACGCGCTCATCGCCGCAAGCCGCAAGACCGATCTGCTCATCCTCGGCCGGCACGACCCGTTGCTGCCGATCGGCTCGCACCTCGGGCCGATCGCCCGCGCGGTGCTGCGCGACGCCGAGTGCCCGGTGATGCTGGTGGATCCCGGGTCCAAGCGCCGCTGGAAGCGGCGCTCCTGGGGAGCCGCACACTAGGCCCCCCACTCCGATTCGTCTGCGGGTTGACCGGTTGTCTTCCGCTCGGCCGGGCAGACGAATCGGAGTTCGGTCTTCTGGCATCCGGCCGATATCTCAGCCTGACTGAACGAGCTCAACCGGGCCGGCGGCCGGCGGTGGCGTCGGCGACGATGCGGGCGATCCGGGCAGTCTTGGTGGCGGGGCGTTTGGCGAGGGCGATCGAGGTCAGCGCCGCCTTGCGGACCCCGGGCGGCCAGGAGTCCCAGGTCGCCTGCGCGGCGGGGGAGGCGTCGAGGGCGGCGGCCAGGTCCGGCGGTACGACGCCCGCTTCGGGGCCGTCGAGCACGCTCCACATGCCGTTCGCGTGGGCGAGGTCGATGAGCCGCTGACCCTCGGGGCGCATCCGGCCCTCGGCCGTCAGCTTCGCGACGCGGGCCTTGTTCGTCGCCGCCCAGGCGCTGGAGGGCGACCGCGGCGCGAACCACAACATCGAACGCTCGTCGTCGAGCGGCTTCGCCTGGCCGTCGATCCACCCGAAGCAGAGCGCTTCGAGGATCGCCTCGTCGTACGAGATCCGCGCGCGGCCCGTCGCCGGCCGCCACAGCACGATCCACGCCCCGTCGCACGACGACGCGTTGGCCTCGAGCCAGGATCGCCAGTCCTCGGCGGTCTCGATCGGCACCCGCGGCGCGTCGTCCATCTTGCCCACGGCCCGAGGCTACGCCGTGCCGCTGCGATCAGTCGCGGTCGATGCGCACTTGCTCCACGCCGACGAAGAGGTCGGCGGGCTTGGCGTTCATCGCGATGGCGAGCCGGACGAACTTGGACACTCCCGAGTCGACCTCGCCACGTTCCATGCGAGCGACCTGGGTCGGTCCCATCCCGGCGAGGTGTGCGAGGTCCTCCTAGGACAGATTGCGTCGTGCGCGCTCGGCTCTGAGGTTGTCTCCGATCCGTTGGAGTAGTTCCCGCGACGACATGCTCCTAAGCGTCCGAGGCCCGCCCGTACCGAACCAGTGCGAATATGGCCTAGAACTACACAGATTTGTGTATTCTCAGGCCTGACACCGCTCGGTGCAGCTGTCAGACTCGGAAGGAACCCCCATGACGCAGTCCCCATCGGGCCCGGAGCCCGGTAACGACCCCAAGGCGCAGGCCAAGGCAGACAAGGCATACGCGAAGGCGATGCGGCCCTGGTACAAGAAGAAGCGCTTCATCATCCCGCTCGCCGTGATCGTCCTGGCCATCGCGGGTAGTGCGCTGGGCGGGGGCGGCGACGACGTCTCGAGTGCGAACGACGACCCGACCTCGAGTTCCGTCGAGCCGAGCGGCTCGGAGGAGAAGGACACGAGCAAGAAGGAAGCTCCCAAGGAGAAGAAGGTCGAGGTCGTCCAGGTGTCGGCCGGCGACCTCCTGAAGGAGTTCGAGGGCAACGAGCTCGCCGCCGACAGCAAGTACAAGGGCAAGCGACTCCAAGTGACCGGTGTGGTGGAGAAGATCGACACCGACCTCTTCGACGATTCGAAGTACATCCTGCAGATCGGTAGCGGGGGCGACTTCGAGATCACGTTCGTCA
>JBDHZS010000082.1:0-15568 GCA_039812025.1 Nocardioides sp.
GGGGACGCCGCCTCGCGGTGGTCATCCAGTCCGATCGGTTCGCCGGAAGCACCGTCACCGTCGCGATGACGTCCACCCGAGCAGGGGCGGCGATCTACCGGCCCGAGATCGAGGTGGACGGCGCGAGCACGCGGATCCTCACCGACCAGATCTTCTCGGTCGACGCGGGCCGACTGGGCGCGTTCCGCGGATCGCTCGACGCCCCCGAACTCCTCGAGCTCGATCGCGCACTGCTGCTGAAGCTCGGGCTCATTTGATCTGGCAGCCGAGGTTCTCAGCCTCGATGCCTTCGAGGCTGCGTCCGGACCGGATCCGGTCGCCGATCTCGCGGATGCCGTCGGCGTACTCGTCCAGCTCGGCGAGCACCGGCCAGTCGCGGGCACCGATCAGTGCCTCGGCGGCCTCGTCGGCGACGGCGGCGTCGTCGCTCTCGTAGCGCTCCAGCCAGGCACAGGTCACCGCGCGAACCACCTCCGTGCCGAGCACCCGCCGATCGACCTGCCACGACGTGATCTGCGGATCGAAGCCGTCCGGGAGCGCGACGCCCTCCAGCATCGAGGCGATCACCGCGGGACGCTCGGCGGCGGTCACGAACTCCTCGGGCAGGTGCGCCTCAAGGTCGGCGGGATCCAGCATGGTGAGCTCGTCGAGCATGGTGAGGAAGGCGTTGCGGCGCATCCCCTGACCGCGGATCTCGACCATGTTGCCCTCGTGCGGCTGCCGGAGCACGGCGTGGTCGGTGGCGGAGTAGGTCCACATCCGGGCTGGCACGCCGAGCACCGCAGCGTCCTCGGCGTCGCCAAGGTCGCTGTTGCGATCGCGCACGTAGTGGCGATACGCCTCGGCAGGCCGCCAGTCGATCTCAACGACGGCTCCGGTCCGTTGGGTCTGGGTGGCCGGTCCCTCGTAGCGATAGGCGAGCGTGCCGTCGTCCTCGCCGCCCTCGCTGTCGAGGTCCACGTGGTACAGGCGCCAGGCGTCGTCCTTGAGCAGGACCACCGACCCGGCGAGGGGCTGCGTGGCGACGGGTAGGTCGACCGCCACCGGGTCCTGGTCGAGCAGCAGTGGGGCGACGACGAGCGCGGCGACGGCTGCGGCAGCCGCCGCGGGCAGCCAGCGGCGTGACCGGCGGTGGTCGCGGTTCGTGGTCGCGGTGAGCGTCTCGGTGGTCTGCAGCGCCATGATCTCCTCCAGGAGTTCGGCCCGCCCTGCGGAGATGTCCAGGCGGGCGACGCCCTCGTCGTTCAGCTTGCGTGTGGTCATGGCCTGGCCTCCTCGGCGGCGGGATCTGGGGTCTTGCTGGCTGGTCTCTTGTTGGGGAGATGTCCGTCCGGCGGCGGATCGTTGCCGAGAAGTGCGCGGAGCCTGGCCCTCGCGCGGGAGAGCCGGGGCCGTACGACGGCGGCCGGCACCCCGAGCACCTCCGCGATCTCGCGTGACTCCAGCCCCTCCCACAGGTGGAGCTGGAGCACCTCCTCCTCGCGAGCGCTCAGGCGGGCCATCGCCGCGGTCACGTCCGCCCGGTGGCAGACGTCATCCGCCCAGGTGCCGGGGTCGCTCAGGGCGTCGGCGACCTCGTTGCGCAGCCGGGTGCCCAACGCGACCCGGCGCCGCTCGCCTCGTCGGTGGTTGGCCAGAACGCGCCGCGCCACGCCGTACAGCCAGGGCCTGGTCTCCGGTTCGGGCGGCACATGACGGCGCCGCCGCCAGGCGACGACGAACGTCTCGGCTGTCACGTCGGCCGCGTCCTCGGGCCGGTCGGTCCGGCGCAGGGCGTAGCCGAGCACGGCGTCGAAGTGGGCGGCGTACGTCGCCCGGAAGTCGGACTCCGCAGAGTCTCCCGCGCTTGTCGTCATGCTGTCCCCATGTCCGGCTCGCTCGGAATCGTTGCATGCCGGGCGATCCGGGGTCGGTGACGCGATCAGAGCCCGCCCGCCACCGGTGGGCGCGTGCACGTTGGCGCCGACTCGGCGTGTTCTGCGTGCACGTTGGCGCCGACTCGGCGTGTTCTGCGTGCACCTAAGAGCCGACTCGGCGGGTTCTGCGTGCACGTAAGAGCCGACTCGGCGTGTTTTGGGTGCACGTTTGAGCCGACTCGGCGTGGGCCGGATTGCCAGCACCCCGGCGTGTGACCATATGATAGGACAAAGATGATGCACGCGACCGCGGGAGGCAATCTTGACGACCGACATCCAGCCGCTGGCCTCGCTCGCTCGCGCGGCCGCCGAGACGCCGACGGTGCTATGGAACGACTCGGCCGATCCCGACGAGCTGCGCGACTCGATCGGGTTCGGCGCGGTGGGCGCGACGTGCAACCCGGTGATCGCGTTCACGGCGATCAAGAAGCAGCCCGACGTGTGGGGGCCGCGCCTGCGTGAGCTCGCCGCCGAGCACCCGACCTGGGGCGAGTCGCAGCTGGGCTGGCAGGCGGTCAAGGAGCTCTCGATCGCCGCGGCCGCGCTGCTCGAGCCGGCCTTCGAGGCGAGCGGCGGGCGCAACGGGCGGCTCTCCATCCAGACCGACCCGCGGCTGCACCGCGACGCCGACGCCCTGGTCGCCCAGGCTGTGGAGTTCTCCCAGCTCGCCGAGAACATGATCGTCAAGATCCCCGCCACGGCCACCGGCATCGCGGCGATGGAGGAGGCCGCCTACCGCGGCGTCAGCATCAACGCCACGCTCAGCTTCTCGGTCCCGCAGGCGGTCGCCGTCGGCGAGGCGCTCGAGCGGGCGCTGGACCGGCGCGCGGCCGACGGCCTGCCCGAGCAGGAGTTCGGCCACGTCGTCACCATCATGGGCGGCCGCCTCGACGACTGGCTCAAGAAGTGGACCGCGAGCAACCGGATCCTCACCACGCCGGGCGTGCTCGACTGGGCCGGCGTCGCCGCGCTCAAGCGCGCGCACGGCATCTTCACCGAGCGTGGCTACCGCAGCCGCCTGCTCTCCGCCGCCTTCCGCAACTTCCTGCAGTGGTCGGAGCTGCTCGGCGGCGACCTGGTCATCTCCCCGCCGTTCGACTGGCAGGCCCGCATCAACGAGAACGGCATCGGCGTCGGCCACCGCATCGACGTGCCCGTCGACCCCGCGATCCTCGCCGAGCTCCTCACGTTGAGCGAGTTCCGTCGCGCCTACGAGATCGACGGCATGCGCCCCGCGGAGTTCGAGAACTTCGGCGCCGCGCGCAACACGCTCCGGCAGTTCCTCGACGCGGACGCACAGCTCGACGCGCTCGTGCGCGACGTACTCGTCCCCGCCGCCTGATCGCGCCATGACCGTGCGCATCGGAGTCATCGGCACCGGCAACATGGGCGCGGACCACGTCCGCAGCCTGCTGGGGCACGTCCGCGGGTCGCAGGTCACGGTCGTGACGGACTACGACCCGGAGGTCGCCGCCCGCGTCGCCGAGGAGGCGGGTGCGCGCGTCGCCACCGACGGTCACGCGCTGATCGCCGACCCCGAGGTCGACGCCGTGATCATCGCCTCGCACGACTCGACCCACCACGGCTACACGATGGCGGCGATCGCCGCGCGCAAGCCGGTGCTGTGCGAGAAGCCGCTCTCCCCGCTGCTGACCGAGTGCGAGGAGATCGTGGCCGCCGAGGCGGAGGCCGGTGGCAACCTGGTGTCGGTCGGCTTCATGCGCCGCTTCGACCCGGCGCACACCGAGCTGAAGGCCGCGCTCGACGCAGGCACGATCGGGCCGGTCCTGCGGGTCACCGTCGCCAGCCGCAACGTCGTCAGCCACCCGGACACCACCTCGGAGTCCTCGGTCACCAACTCGCTGATCCACGAGCTCGACGCGCTGCCGTGGCTGCTCGGGTCGCCCGTGGTCGAGGTCGCCTGGCTGGCCGGTCGCGCGACGGGCGCGGTGGCCGCCGGCGTCGCCGACCCACAGCTGACGCTGCTGCGGACCGCGGATGGGACACTCAGCTCGGTGGACGTCTTCCTCAACGCCGACTACGGCTACGACCTGCGGCTGGAGCTGATCGGCGAGCGCGGTGCGCTGAGCCTCGCCGACCCCGCGCGGGTGGTCCTCGACCTCGCCCGGAGCCGGTCGACCGGCTACCCGCTGGACTGGCGGCCGCGATACGCCGACGCCTACCGGCTCGAGCTCGGCGCCTGGGCGACCTCGGTCGCGGCGGGCGCTCCGACTCCGCTCGCGACCGCGGCGGACGGCCTGGCGGCCGGCCGGGTGGCCGACGCCGTGATCACCTCGATGCACGAGGGCGGCCGCTGGGTGGAGGTTTCCCGATGAGCTTCCCGACAACCCTGCCACTCGCGCGCACGCTCGACCCACTGGCCGCGCCGACCCTGCGCTGGGGCGTGATGGGCACCGGCTGGATCGCGGACAGGTTCACGACCGCGCTGCGCAGGCACTCCAGCCAGCGGGTGGTCGCCGTCGGCTCGCGGACGAGTGCGTCCGCGCAGGCGTTCGCCGACCGGCACAGCATCGAGACCGCGCATCCGTCGTACGACGCGCTGGTCGCCGACCCCGACGTCGACGTCGTCTACATCGCGACCCCGCACAACCACCACCTGCCCAACGCCCTGTTGTCGCTCGCCGCCGGCAAGCACACCGTGGTCGAGAAGCCGCTCGGCGCGACCGCGGCCGAGGCCCGGCAGATCGCCGAGGCCGCGGCCGCCGAGGGGGTGTTCTGCATGGAGGCGCTGTGGACCGAGTTCCTCCCCAAGTACGACGTGCTGCGGCAGCTCCTCGCCGAGGGCGCCCTGGGCGAGCCGATGGGCGTGATCGCCGACTTCGGCCAGTGGTTCACCGGCGACGCCCGGATCCTGCGGCCGGACCTGCTCGGCGGCCCGCTGCTCGACCTCGGCACCTATCTCGCGACGCTCTCGCTCGACGTACTCGGCCCGGTCGAGCACGTGATGGCCACCGGCCAGTGGGCGCCGAGTGGAGTGCTCGGCCAGGTCGGCGCCCTGCTGGTCCACGCGGGCGGCAACCAGTCGGTGCTCCACTCCACCGTGCGCGCCCACACCCCGACCGGGGCCGTGGTCATCGGGAGCGACGCCACGCTGGAGATCGACGGGCCCTTCTACCAGCCCGGCGGGTTCACGCTCACCAGCGGCGACGAGAAGCAGCGGCTGCGGTACGACGAGGAGCCGATCGCCCACGAGGCGCTGCACTTTCAGGCCGCCGAGGTGGCGCGCAGGATCACGGCCGGCGAGACCGGCTCCCCGCTGCGCACCTTCGCCGACTCGATCGCCACCCTCGATGTCCTCGACCGGATCGAGGCCGCCTGCCGGGCGTGACCCCCTGCCAGCTCAGTGGGAGACGCCGGTGAGGTCGAGCGCCTCCAGCCAGGCACCGAGCTCGGCGGGATCGGTGGCGGCGGCCAGCGCGGCGCGCACCAGGTCGGCCTGCGTGCTCATGCCCATGTCCTCCCCGGGGGCGTCGCGGTCGAGGTTCTTGGGGAAGGGGTAGCCCTCGGCGCTCGCCGCGATCGTGTGCCCGAGCAGCCGCTGGTCGGCGCCGGCGGCGGCGCGGGCGAGCAGCGTCGGGTAGATCGCGCGCACGAGGCGGGTCCGGTCGACGACCTCCATCGCGCGGCCGAAGGCCGAGGAGACCTGGAGCAGGTTGGCCATGCGTCGTACGTCGGCGGTCCGGTTGGTGCCCGCGGCGTGGAAGAGCGCCGGGTTGAAGAAGACCGCGTCACCCTTGCGCAGCGGCAGCTGGACGTGGTGGTCGCCGAAGTACCCCTGGAAGCGGGGGAGCCAGTAGGCGAGGTAGCCGAGCGGGTACTTCTGGCTGTGCGGGAGGTAGAGCGTCGGGCCGGACTCGACCGGCATGTCGCAGTGCGCGACCGCGCCCTGCAGCGTGAGCACGGGCGAGAGCGCGTGCACGTGCGCGGGGTAGACCTCGGCGCGGTCCGGCGACATGAAGCCGAGGTGGTAGTCGCGGTGCACCGTCTGCGCCTGGCCGCCCGGGTTGACGATGTTGAGCTGGCTGGTGACCTGGTAGCCGGGGCCCAGCCAGGCCCGCGAGACCAGCGCCAGCGAGGGGTTGGCGTAGTAGTCGACGAACACCTCGGGCTCGGCGACGGCGAGCTTCTCCAGCGCGTTCCAGATCCGGTCGTTGACGCCGGCCGCGGCGAAGTGGTCGCCCGCGTTGCCGCCCCGCGCGCGCTGCTCGGCGACCAGGGCATGGAAGGCCGCGGTCGCCCGGTCGACGACGCCGGTCCCGAACGCCCCCGCGATCACGACGATGCCCGGACCCTCCTGCAGGGCGCGGGCGAGCTCGGTCTCGAGGACGGCGGCGCGCTCGGGGTCTGCCTCGGCGCCTGCCAGCGTGCCGGCGTCGTACACCAGGACGCCCTGCTCGATCGCGGCCGCGTGCGGGTAGGCGCTCGGGTCCAGGCCTGCGGCCAGGATCGCCTCGAGGTCCTCGAGGCGGCACTCGTCGCGGCTGAGGCGGCCGAGCGGCAGCGGGGTGGTCGGGGCGGCGGTGACGGTCATGGCGGCTTCCTCTGTTCGGCGCGTCTCTCTGGCATCCAGGCTGTCGCGTCGCTCGTCGCCGCGACAGGTGGTGAATCCCTCAAGAATCCCTCAATACCTCGCTAGGCTGGCCGCGTGCGGAGCCACCGGGTGCACGACATCGCCGAACAGGCTGGGCTCAGCGACGCCACGGTCGACCGGGTGCTGCACGGGCGGCCGGGCGCCAGCCCGCGGGCGGTCCGGGCGGTCGAGCACGCGGTCGCCGAGCTCGACCGGCAGGCGGCGGCGCTGCGGCTCGGCACCCGGTCGGTGCTGCTCGACGTCGTGATGCAGGCGCCGGCGCGGTTCAGCGACGAGGTACGCGCGGCGCTGGAGGGCGAACTGATCGCCTTCCGGCCGGCGAGCGTGCGGGCGCGGTTCCGGCTCCGCGAGACCGGCACGATCGCCGACCTGCTGGCGGACCTCGACCGGTCGGGCGCGGCGGGCGGACCAGCCACGGTGTCCTGCTCAAGGCGCCGGACGACCCGGAGGTGGCCGCCGCCGTCGATGCGCTCGCCGCCCGCGGGGTGCCCGTGGTCACGCTGGTCACCGACGTCTCCGGCTGCGCGCGGATCGCCTACGTCGGCCTCGACAATCCGGCCGCGGGGCGGACGGCGGCCTACCTGGTACGACGCTGGGTCCGGCGCCCGGCCGGCACCGTGCTGGTGACGCTGAGCCGGACGTCGTTCACCGGCGAACGGGAGCGGATCGACGCGTTCGCCTCCCAGCTCGCCCGTGACCTGCCCGGGGCGTCGGTGGTCGAGATCGCCGATGCCGACGGGCTGGACGGCACCACCGAGCCCGCGGTCGCCGCGGCGCTCGCCGGCGTCACCCGGCTCGCCGCGGTCTACTCCGCCGGCGGGGGCAACCGGGCCATCCTCCGGGCCCTCGCGGCCCGCGACCTCCGGCCGGACGTCTTCATCGCTCACGACCTCGACGCCGACAACACCGAGTTGCTGCGCGCGGGCCGCGTGGACGTCGTACTCCACCACGAGCTGCGGGCTGACGCCGCGAGCGCCGTCCGGCAGATCCTGCGCCACCACGGGCTGCTGCCCGGGGCGCCCACCTCGGTCGCGGCCGGGGTGCAGGTGATCACGCCGTACAACATCCCCGCCCGGCTGCCACGCTCCTGAGGTGGTACGACCATGGTGCTACCTTGGTTTCCATGTCGGTCACGAAGAAGTCCGTCTCGCTCGACGACGAGGTCGCCGACCGCGTCGCCCGAGCCGCCGCGGATGAGGGCGTGTCGTTCTCGGCCTGGCTGACCGAGGCCGCCCGCAGGCAGCTGATCCTCCGCGACGGCCTGGCCGCAGTGGCTGAGTACGAAGAGTCCTACGGTGCCTTCACCGACGCCGAGCGCGCCGAGGGGCGGCGCATCCTGGACGACCTGCTCGACCGGGCGAGCCCTGGGATCACCGCGTCGTGACGGGTCTGACCTACGACACCGGGGCGCTCATCGCCGCCGAGAACAACGACCGCCGGATGTGGGTTCTCCACGCGGCCGCGCTCGACCGCGGGCTGACCCCGACCGTTCCCGCGGGCGTGCTGGGCGAGGCATGGCGGGGTGGCCCCCAGGCTCGGCTCTCGATGCTGCTGCGCGGCTGCGACGTCGAGCCGCTGACCGAGCCGCAGGCCAGAGCCGTCGGCAGGCTCGCGGCGGCCAGCGGACTCGACGACACGGTCGACCTCGCGGTCGCGGAGGGCGCCATGCGCCGTACCCACGCCGTGGTCACCTCCAACCCGACCCACATCGCTCGGGCATCCGACGGGACGCTCGTGCTGCACGTGGTCTGAACCCGGGCACGTGTGCGCTGAGGTGTCCGGATCCGACTCCTGAGCGCGCTCCCGGTCGCTTGGGTGCCCTATCGCAGGTAGCTGTGCCAGCGACGGTCGAAGTCGGTGTGCTGGCCGTAGGCGAGGAAGAGCATCCGCAGCTCGGCGCGCACGGGGAGCCGGCCGGCGGCGAGGATGCGGAGCAGGTCGTCGACGATGCCGACCTGGGCCACCATCCCGGGCCTGCCCGGGCCGGGCGGATCGCCCCGATGCCAGATCTCGCCGAGATCCTCGCGGAGTCGGTCGGTCAGGAAGTCGATCAGCGCCGTACAGGGTGGGGACGACGTACGTGCGACGTTTGGAAGGTTCATCCTCAGCTCATCCCTCGCGAGCTCGGTGGGTGGACCGGGACGGATGGTCCCGGTGCACTGGCAGGTCTTCGGACTCATGAGCGCTGACTCCGGATGGAGCCCGCCTACCGGGCGCCGCTTCCCAGGCCGTGTCGGCCCAGTGCCTGTGACGCCGTTCGTTCCCACTCACCGCTGCGGGGCAGTCCCGGATTCCCACCGGGTTCCCTCTTACGACGGCCGGGCAAGCCCGGCCGAACCACTGCAAGGCCCACTGTAGAACACCGGATCGCATCGGTCGAGCACACCGCCACAGGCGTGTTGTTGCGTATCGCGATTGACCGTTGACCAATCCGCAACACCAGGCGTATGGTCCGGGCCAGCAGCGCAGAACCGGGAAGTCGGTGCAAGTCCGACACGGTCCTCGCCACTGTGACCGGGGAGTCGAACCCACACTTCGCCACTGGGCCTTCGGGCTTGGGAAGGCCGGGGGAGGCGTCGATCCGGGAGTCAGGAGACCGCCTGCGGCTGCTCAATTGATGCACATCCACGAGGAATGGAGAGCGCCGATGGCCTCTTTCGCTGTACCCATTTCAGATCGCAACGTCCCGAGCGTGGACCAGTCCGACCGGCACGTGCCGGTCAACCTGCGCCAGTCGGGCCCGACCCCGGTGGAGCTGTTGATCTCCACCCGCATCCGCAAGTCGCCGTACTGGCATCTCGCCGTCGAGGCGGGCTGCTGGCGCGCCGAGGTCTACAACCGGGTCTACCACCCGCGCGGCTACGTCCGTCACGAGGACGGCGGGCCGATGGTCGAGTACGACGCCCTCGTCAACCACGTCACGATGTGGAACGTCGCGGTCGAGCGCCAGATCCGGGTCAAGGGCCCGGACGCGGAGGCGTTCGTCAACTACGTGATCACCCGCGACGCCACCCTGATCCCGCCGATGCGGGCCCGCTACGTGATCCTCTGCAACGAGCAGGGCGGGATCCTCAACGACCCCGTCCTGCTGTGGATCTCCGAGGACGAGTTCTGGTTCTCGCTGTCCGACTCCGACCTGCAGCTGTGGCTGCAGGGGGTCAACGTCGGCAAGGGGTACGACGTCGAGATCGACGAGATCGACGTCTGCCCGGTCCAGATCCAGGGGCCGAAGTCCGAGGCGCTGATGGTCGACCTCTTCGGCGACGTCGCCGCCGAGATCCCGTCGTACGGGCTCTTCGAGGGCGAGGTCGCCGGCCACTCGGTCGTCGTCTCCCAGACCGGTTTCACCGGCGAGAAGGGCTACGAGATCTACCTGCGCGACGCCACCCTGCACGCCGACGACATGTGGAACGCCGTGCTCGAGGCGGGCAAGGCGCACAACCTGATGGTGATCGCGCCCGCGCACCACCGCCGGATCGCCGCCGGGATCCTCTCCTGGGGCCAGGACATGGACGTCGAGACCAACCCCTTCCAGGTCAACCTGGGCTACCAGGTGCCCCGCAAGAAGGAGGCCGACTACGTCGGCAAGGCCGCCCTGGAGTCGATCCGGGAGCAGCTCGAGGCCGGCAACCCGCCGTACGCCCTCACCCTGGTCGGACTCCACCTGGGCGGCAAGCCGACCGAGGAGTACGCGCCGGACTTCTGGCTGATCAGCAAGGAGGCCGACGGCGACCCGATCGGGTTCGTCACCTCGCCGTGGTACTCGCCCGAGCTCGGCGGCAACATCGCCATGGCCCGAGTCCCGGTCGGACTGACCGAGATCGGCACCGAGCTGTTCGTGCACCTGCCGGAGGAGTACGCCGAGGAGTCCGGGCGCCCCGTCGCCGCGACGGTCACCGAGATGCCCTTCCGGCCCTCGGTGAACCCCAACACTCGCGAGCGGCTCGCCGCTCGCGGTGAGGACGCCGCGGTCTGAGGCCATCCGCGCCGTCGAGGGGCCGCGTCTTCGCACTCGCGGGACGCGGCCCCCACGCGGCTCACGACCGCACGCCGTACACCACGTAGTCGTCGAAGTACTGCCACACCGTGCCGGCCTCGGCGAACCCGGCGACCCGGAGCGCCTCGGTGTGGAGCGCGGCCGTGCTGTCCCTGCTGCCGTGTATCTCGGCGAACCGGCGATCGCGCTCGGCCACGAGTTCGTCGAAGCCGTCGAGTTCGCGGAGCCGCCGCCACCAGCCGTCCCAATCCGGCACGCCGTCGCCGAAGCCAGCCTCCTGCTGACGTCGGTCGTCGGCGGTGCTGACGGTGTGGAAGAACGAGTCGGGAGACGTGTGCGAGAGGTGGTCGGCGTTGAAGAACACCCCGCCGGGCGCCAGCACGGTGGCGAGCCGTTCATAGAGCGCTACGAGTCCCCCGATGGGCAGCCAGTGCAGCGCCGTACTGGAGACGATCGCGTCAGGGCGAGCCTCGCCGAGCTCCGAAGGCCAACCCGGCTCAAGCAGATTCGCTTCGACGACAATCGATCTATCGCCGTACTCCCGCAGGTTGTGGCGTGCCAACGCCAGCAGCGATGGGTCGTAGTCGAGCGTGACGACCCTGGCCTCTGGGAAGCGCTCGAGGATCAGCTCCGAGAACGACCCGGGCCCGCCGGCCAGGTCGAGCACCGTCCGCAGCTCGGGCCGCGCGTACTCCAGCGCATCGAGTACGACGTTGAAGCGGCCGCCGCGATGGCGGACGTAGGCATCCTGCTGGCGCTCCCACGCCTCGATGATCGCGTCGAGTTGTTCTGGCGAAGCTGGGGTCATTGAAGTCCTCCGAGTCTGTGCAGTTCCGCGCATCTCAGTCCACCACGCCGATGTCGCGGAGACCGGCGGCCAGCTTCTCGATCGCGGAGACGTTGCGGATCCCAGGGTCCATGTCAGCGGCGTCGAGGATCACGTAGCGCTTGTTGCGGACCGCGGTCAGCTCCTTGGTGACGGGGTTGGACTCGAGGAAGTCGATCTTCTCCTCGACGTCGTCGGCCGCCAGGCCGTGGGAGGCGTCGGCCAGGACCAGGACCGTCGGGTCGCGATCGACGATCACCTCCCAGCTCATCTCGGGCCACAGCTGTCGTGAGTCCTCGAAGGCGTTGGTCGCGCCGACCGCGTCGGTGATGATGCCGGGGGCTCCGCAGCAGCCGGCGATGTACGGGGTCTCGTTGGCGGCGTACCACCAGGCGAGTGTGACGTCCTCGGCCCCCAGGTCGACGGTGGCCTCCTCGGCGCGGGTTTGCAGGTCGGTGACGAGCTCCTCGCCGCGGTCTTCCACGCCGAAGATCGTCGCGATCTCCTCGATCTCCGTGTAGACGTCCTCCAACGTCAGCGCGTCGTCCTGGACCGCGTCTTGGCCACCGCACTCGCTCATCGAGAGGTAGGTTTGAACACCGACCTTCTCGAACTCTTCGCGTGAGCCGAGCCTGTCCTCGGTGAAAGTCCAGTTGAAGGTCGAATAGACGAGGTCGGGCTCGAGGTCCAGCACCGACTCGAAGGAAGGCTTCTCGCCCTCGAACGTGGGGACCTTCTCAGCGGCCTCCGCAAGCTCCGGGAGGACCTCGCCGTCGTCGCGGATCAAGGCCGCCATCCGGTCCTCGAGACCGAGCGCCAGCAACAGTTCGGCAGCGGGCAGGCTGTCGGCGACGGCGCGCTCGACCGGCTCTGTGATGGTGACTTGCACACCGCAGTTCTCAACTGTCACCGCGTCGCGTTCGACCGGGGCGGTCTCTTCATCGGGGGTCTCGCCGCCGCAGGCGGAGAGCGCGATGACCAGCGCTGCCGCGCCTGCCAGCGCCGCCGGCCGTGTGAATAGGGGTTTCATGGGTGTTCCTTCAGGTGAGAAATCTGACGTGGAGGCCGTCGGCGTCCCGGGCGACGCGCGCGGGCACGCCGTACACGGACTCGATGAGCTCGGGCCCCAAGACCTCGTCCGGAGGGCCCGCCGCGACGACGCGGCCGCGCTCGAGGACGACCAGCGAGTCGCAGAAGGCGGCGGCGAGGTTGAGATCGTGCAGGGCCATGACGACGGTGACCGGGGTGCCGTGGATCAGGCGGAGGAGCTCGAGCTGATGGCGGACGTCGAGGTGGTTGGTCGGTTCGTCCAGCAGCAGGATCGAGGGCTCCTGGGCGAGCGCGCGAGCGAGCTGCACGCGCTGGCGTTCACCGCCGGACAGGGTGGCATAGCGACGTTCGAGCAGGTGGCCGACGTGGGTGGTCGCCGCCGCGCGCTCGACCACGTCCCGGTCGGTGGCGGTCATCGCCGCCCAGGGCCGACGATGCGGGATCCGTCCGAGGTCGATGACGTCGCGCACCAGGGGGTCCTGGTCCGTGCTGACGTCCTGCTCGACGAGCGCGATGGCGCGGGCGACCGTGCGGCGGGGGAGGCTCGCCATGTCCTCCCCGTCGAGGAACACCCGGCCGGCCGACGGCGCGCGGAGCCCCGCGAGCACTCGCATCAGCGAGGACTTGCCGCAACCATTGGGGCCGAGCAGCCCGACCGTCGTACCGGAAGGGGCGTCGATCTCGACGCGATCCACGATCAGGGTGTGGTCGATGGACCACGAGACCTCGCGGGTATGGATCCTCATCGGGCACCCCCACCCATCGCGGTACGCCCGCGAAGCCGGCCCTGCCGCAGCAGGATGTAGACGAAGGCGGGCACGCCGATCAGCGCGGTCATCACGCCGACGGGGATCTCCTGCGGCGCGAAGACCGTGCGGGCGATCGTGTCGACCCACACCAGGAAGATGGCGCCGAGCAGCGCCGAGGTCGGGACGAGGACGCGGTGCTTGACGCCGACGAGCGCCCGCGCCGCGTGCGGCAGCGTGAGGCCCACGAATCCGATCGAGCCGGAGGTGCTCACCAGGACCGCGGTCATCAGCGTCGTCACCGCCAGCAGCATCATCCGGGTCCGCCGGACGTTGATGCCCAGCGACGCGGCGGCGTCCTCCCCGAACGTGAACGCGTCCAGCATCGAGGCCGTCAGGATGCAGACGACGAGCCCGAGGAGCACGACGACGCTGGTCAGCCCCACGTCGCTCCAGCGCGAGGACGCCAGCGATCCCATCAGCCAGAAGAGGACGCCCCTGGTCTCGTGGACGTCGGCGAAGGCGAAGATCACGAACGACGTGAGGGCCGAGCAGAACTGGGCGATCGCGACGCCCGCGAGGATGAGTACGGCGATCGAGCTCCCCGCGAGCCGGGCGATCGCCAGCACCAACGCGAAGGTCGCCACGGCCCCGACGAACGCGCCGCCGGCCAGGCCGATCACACCGCCGCCGATGCCGAGGACGACCACCCCGACCGCGCCGATCCCGGCGCCCGAGGAGATGCCGAGCATGAACGGGTCGGCCAGCGGGTTGCGCAGCAGCGATTGCAGGATCGCGCCGCTCACGGCCAGGCCCGCGCCGCAGAGGGCCGCGAGCAGCACCCGCGGCAGCCGGAACTCCCACACGATCCCGTCCTGGATGCGCGTCAGCCCCGACTCGCCGCCGGTGAGCTTGGCCCACACGGTCGCGCCGACGTCCCGCGTCGTCAGGTCGGACGGCCCGATCGTCACCGCGGTCGCGATCGACGCCGCGAGCAGCACCAGGCCGCCGGTCCACAGCAGCGTCGGCCACCAGGTGCTCGATCGCACCCGAGCCCCGGTCACGTCAGTCGACGAGGCCGAGCTCGCGCAGGCCGGCCGACACGTTCTCGACGCCGTAGGCCGTGCGCAGCGACGGGTTCATCTCGGCTCCGCTGACCAGGATGTACCGCTCGTTCTTGACGGCGTCCATCTCCCGGGTGAGCGGGTTGGACTCGAGGAACTCGATCTTGGCCTCGCCGGTCTCCGCGGTCTGGCTCTTGCGGGTCAGGTCGCCGATGATCAGGACGTCGGGGTTCTGCTCCGCGACTGCCTCCCAGCTGATCTGCGGCCACTCGTCGGTCTCGTCCTCGAAGACGTTCGTCAGCCCGAGGGTGTCGGCGATGTAGCCCGGCGCCCCGCAGCAGCCCGCCATGTAGGGCGACTCGGAGTTGGCGAACCAGAACAGCACCGTGGTGCCGTCCGCGTCGATGGTCGCGTCGTCGATCTTCTGCTGGAGGTCGGCGACGAGTTCCTCGCCGTTCTCCTCGACGTCGGCGATCTCGGCCAGCTCCTGGATCTCGCGGTAGACCAGCTCCATCTCGAAGGGCTCCTCGCGACCGCCGTCCGCGGAGGTGGTCTCCTTGCCGACGCAGGCGCTCGGGGCGACGTACGTCCCGACCCCGACGTCCGCGAACTGCTCCCGGGTGCCGACGCCGCCCTCGGCGAGCGCGGAGGCGAACGAGGCGGTCACGAAGTCCGGCTCCTGGCCGAGTACGGCGTCCAGCGACGGCGCGTTGTCGGCCAGCCGCGTGATGCCCTCGTTCGCCTCTTCCAGGCTGGGCAGGATGGGGTCGGTCCAGGTGGCGGTGCCGACCACCCGGTCGCTCAGGCCGAGCGAGAGCAGCACCTCGGTCGTGCCCTGGTTGAGCGAGACGATCCGCTGCGGAGGCTCGGCGACGGTGACGGTCTCGCCGCAGTTCTCCAACGAGACCTCGCCCGAGGCGGCGGTCTCGCCCGAGGTGGCCGCCTCGCCGGTGTCGTCGGCGTCCGGTTCGTCGTCGGCGCCGCAGGCGGTCAGGACGGCGGTGGTCAGGAGGGTGGCGAGGATGATCGGTCGACGCATGTCGGGTCCTTTCAGTTGTGGGTGTGGTGACTAGGGCGGCACATCAGACCGGGCGATCCGGACGATCAGCCGTCGATCTGGAGATCGGTCATGGGCTTGGAGCAGCAGAGCAGGATCTTGCCGAGCGCGACCTCCTTGGGCCGGATGCCACCGTTGTGCTGCATGTCGACCTCGCCCTTCAGCTTGGTCGCCTTGCAGGTCCCGCACATGCCCTGAGAGCACGACGACGGGTGCCGCACGCCGGCCGCCAGGGCGGCGTCCAGGATGAACTCGTCGGCACCGCAGGCGAAGCTCTTCCCGCTGCGGGAGAACTCGACC
>JBDHZS010000083.1:0-15220 GCA_039812025.1 Nocardioides sp.
GCCCGGTAGCGGCGTACGGCGTGGTCGACCTCGATCAGCGGCTGCGCGATCTGGTGGGCGTTCACGCGGTCACCTCGTGCGGCAGCACCTGTTCGTAGGCCGCGGCGGACAGCTCGCGCGTGTAGGGGTGGGTGCCCTCCCACAGCAGCTGGGGCAGCGGCCCGGACTCGACGACCCGCCCGCCGGCCAGCACGACCGCCCGGTCGCACAGGCTGGTGGCGACGGCGAGGTCGTGGGTGATGAAGACCAGCGCCGTACCGGCGTCGACCTTGGTGCGCAGCACGTCGAGCACCCGCGCCTGCGCGACCACGTCGAGGGCGGTGGTCGGCTCGTCGGCGATCATCACCGGCGCGCCGGTGGCGAGGGAGAGCGCGATGCAGGCGCGCTGCCGTTGGCCGCCGGAGAGCTGGCAGGGCACGCGGCGCGCCATGCCCGGTGCGTCGAGCCCGACGGAGGCCAGGAGCTCGACGGCCCGGTCGGTCGCCTCGTCGGCGGCGACGCCCTGACGGCGCAGGGCCCCGGCGACCTGGGTGCCGACCCTCACCAGCGGGTGGAGCGCCGAGGCGGAGTCCTGGAAGACCATCGCGACCCGGTCCGGGCCGGCCCGTCGCGCCGGGGGTACGCCGAGCACGTCGCGGCCGTTGACCAGGACGCTGCCGCTGAGCTCCATGCCCGGCAGCTGTTGGCCAACGATCGCGCGGGCGGTCACGGACTTGCCCGAGCCCGACTCACCGAGCAGGCAGAGACGCTCCCCCGGGCCGGCCTCGAAGTCGACGCCGTCGACGACCGTGCGCCCGTGCAGCCGGACGGTCAGCCCGCGCACCTCGAGTGCCGTCACACCCGCCTCCTGACTAATGAGAATCATTGCTGTTCTCAGAAACTAGCGGAGGCCGTCCGGGCCGTCACCACCGGGGGTCGCGCACGCCGTACCCCACCCCTCCCTGACGTCATACGAACCGCGGGCTATCGGCCACCATCCGTATGACGTCCCGCGGAGGATCGCCAGGACGTCATACGTACGGCGGGCAATAGGCCGCAGTTCGTATGACGTCAGCTACAGGGAGCCGCCGCCGCGAGGCCGTCGGTCGCGAGCTTGGCCTCGGAGGTGGCGTCGACGAAGCGACGCGGGCGTACGGCGTCGCCGATGACCCGGTGGCGGATCCCGAGCGCGTCGAGCTCGGCACTGAGGGTGAGGTCGGGGGTGCCGCCCGCCCAGGTGACCAGGTGGTCGGCTGCCAGCGCCCGCTCGGGGTCGCCGAAGATGCCCTCGACCCGCACGCGTCCGCGGCTGATGCCGGTCAGCCGGGCACGCTCGACGCAGTCCACGCCGGCCTCGGCGAGGGTGCGCAGCATCGGGAAGAGCGAGTTGACGCCCTCGCCCTCCCCGACGTGGATCCGGGAGGTGACCAGCGTGGTCCTGGCGCCCTGCGCCGCGGCGTACTCGGCGATGAGCATGGCGTCGATGGCGCCCGGGATGTCGTAGACCACGACGGAGCCGGCGAGCGAGCGGCCGAAGACCTCATCGGCGGTGAGGACGTCGACCGTGCCGTCGCTGGGCACCTCGACCGCGATGTCGGGGGCGCCGGTCGCCAGGATGACCTCGTCCGGCGCCAGCTCGGCGAGGTCGAGTGCCTCGGCGCGCGTCGAGAGCCTGATGTCGACGCCGAGGCGGGTGAGGGTACGACGCTGCCACGCGACGTACCGGCCCACCTCGCGGCGGCTGGGCGCCTTGCTCCACTGTGCGAGGCGCCCGCCGAGCCAGGGGCCCTCCTCGAAGAGGGTCACCGCCGCGCCCCGCTCGGCCAGGCGGCGGGCCGCTTCGAGACCGCCCGGGCCGGCGCCGACCACCGCGGCGGTGAGCCCGTCGAGCCGGGGCAGTCCGTCGAGCCCGGCGGAGTCCGCGACGTCCGCGTTGACGGCACAGGTCAACGGCTGCCCGGCGAGGAGGCTGTTGTTGCACACCTGGATGCCGAGGCACGGCCGCGCCTCCTCCGGACGGCCCGCGAGGCTGAGCGGGATGAGGCGGGGCTCCGCGATCTGCGCGCGCACGATCCCGACCAGGTCGGCGTCACCGGCGTCGACCATGTCGTTGGCGAGCGCGAGGGTCAGGACCCTTCCCACCGCGGCCACCGGCTTGCTCACCGCCGAGGTGACGACGTGGGCCGCATCCCGGAAGAGGCCGGGCGCCGCAGGCGTCGGCGGCCAGTGCCGGACCCGCGCCTCGAAGCGGTTGTTGTTGCCGACCATGACGCTGATGTAGTCGACGCGGTCCTCGAGCGCGAGGGCGATCCTCGCTCCCTCCGCGGGGGTCAGCCCGCCGGGAGTGAGATCGTCGATGCCCAGCCGGATGCCGAGGATCCGGTCGTGGCCGATCTCGGCCCGGGTCGCGTCCAAGAGGCGCCGCGTCACCTCGAGCCGACGGTCGAAGTCGCCCCCGAACTCGTCGTCGCGATGGTTGGTCAGCGGGCTCAGGAACGACGCGACGAAGAGGCCGTGCGCCGCGCTGATCTCGATGCCGTCAAGCTCACCTTCCCGACAGCGACGGGCGGCGGCCGCGTAGTCGGCGATCACGCGTTCGATCTGCTCGCGGGTGGCCGGTACGACGACCTGCCGCGACACCTCGGAGAAGTCGCGCGACGGGCCGATGACCTCCGGGCCGGCCTCCTCCGTCGGTCCCGGGTGCGCGAGCTGGGCGATCATCCGGCTGCCTTCGGCGCGTACGGCGCGCGCGAGCCGCTGATATCCGGGGACGATCGAGTCGTCGATGTTCCACAGACACGTGTCGGCCCACTCCACCGAGGGCGCCACCGGCGTCGCGCCGGTGACCTGCATGCACACCCCGGCGCGCGCCCGCTCCCGGTGGTAGGCCACATAGCGGTCCGACACCTGGCCGCCCTCGGCCAGCCCCGGCTGGTGGGCGGGGAGGTAGATCCGGTTGCGGAGCTCGAAGGGGCCGACTCGCAGGGGGTCCTCGAGGTGCCAGGGTGACCATCGTCCCTCCCGCTGGCTGGGGGCTTGAGAGCGGCGGGCGTGCGGGGCCTGCCTCCTCGGAGGCTAGCGGGTTCCGCTCGCTCGTGTCGCAGCCTGTAGATTGTCTGAACACAGCGGGCGCTCATCGGGGCGCCGCGCGAGACATCTGGTGTGGGTGTCGCGGCCGAAGGAGAGTGGAAGGTGGCTGAAGACGCACACGCTCGCAAGCACGAGCCGCGGATCACGCCAGTCTCCAGCATCACCCGCCGTCAAGGCGTGGTCACGGAGCTGCGCCGCAGCATCGTGCTGGGGGCGATCAAGCCGGGCGAGCGGCTCACCGAGTCGAGCCTGAGCCGCGCTCTGGGGGTGAGTCGCCCGACCGTGCGCGAGGCGTTGCACCAGGTCTCGCAGGAGGGCCTGGTCGTCCAGGAGCCCTACCGAGGCCTGCGGGTGGCCGACCTCGACCCGCCCATGCTGCTCGACCTCGCCCGGGTCCGGATGGCGCTCGACCTGGAGGCCGCCAGCGAGATCCTCGCCGACCCGACCGGCGGGCGGTTGGACTGGGTCATCGGAGCCTGGGAGCGCTACCTGGAGGTCATGGACTCCCCCGACCCGCTGGCGCAGCACGATGCCCACATGGAGTTCCACCGCAGCATCTGGGAGGCCTCCGAGAACTCCGTCCTGATGCGCCTGTGGCCGGTGACCGAGGCCCACATGACGATCGCGCTGGCCCGCGACCAGGCCGCCCGCGAGGATCCTGAGCGGGCACGCGCCGTCCACGAGGCGATCATCGACGCCTTCCACACCGGCGACCTCGACAACGTCCGCGTCGCGCTCGAGGCCCACACCCTTCAGAGCGCCGAGGAACTCGTGCGAGTGCTCGCGGACGAGACGAGCGACGAAGCGCGAGCCTGACGACGTCCGTGGCCGACGGGGATCAGCCCGTCGGCCGCGCAGGGATCACTTGCCGGGGGTCTCCGCACCGGCCGCGCGGATCAGCTCGGCCAGATGCGCGCGCTGCTCGCCGCTCAGCGGCTGGACGGGCCGCCGCGCCGGACCGACTGGGTGGCCGACCAACTCGGTGCCGGCCTTGATCGCCGCGACGTAGTTGACCGACTCGAGGAAGTCGCACAGCGCCCAGAGCGGCGCCCACAGCTCGCGGGCGTGGGCGAGGTCACCCTTCACCGCGAGCGTCTCCCACAGCTCGGCGGCCTGCGCGGGTACGACGCTCGCCGCACCCCAGACCGAGGCCTCGGCGCCACTGGCGATGCCGAGGAAGGTGAGCGTGTCCCAGCCGTTGAACGCCTTGATCCTGTCCCCGCGGGAGAAGATCAGGTCGGTGAGCGTGACGGCGTCGCCCGAGGTGTCCTTGAGGTAGCGCACGTTCTCGATGTCGCCCAGCTCGGCGATCTGATCCGCATTGAGCCGGATCCCGGTGGCGTCGGGCACGTTGTAGTAGACGATCGAGAGACCGATCGCATCGGAGACGTCGGTCAGGAACGCCTTCAGGGTCTCGAAGTCGAGCGGGCCGTAGAACGGCGGGACGACCATGACCGCGTCCGCGCCGGCCTTCTCCGCGTGCTGGGCCAGCGCGATGGCGTCGGCAGTGGCCAAGGCACCGACACCGGCGACCACGGGGACGCGGCCGGCGGCTGCCTCGACGTACAGCTCGATCACGCGGCGGGATTCCTCGGGCGTCAGCGTCATGAACTCGCCGGTGGTGCCGGTGGGGACTAGTCCGTCGACGCCGGCGCCGATCAGCCAGTCGACCAGCTCGCGCAACGCGGACTCGTCGACCTGCGCGGCGTCGGCGGTGAACGGGGTGGGTACGGCGGCGAGGATGCCGCGCAACTCAGTGGACACGATGAGACCTTACGTAGGGGAGCTCGGGATCGGGAACTGTGCGAGTGCCGGTCAGGGGCCTGTGGCGTGGTTGATGTTCGCTCCCGTTCGCCGGGCGCGCCGCGCCCGCCGGCTGAAGCGCTCGGGGCTGAAGGGGTTGAGGTCGGGCGAGAGCCGGTCGTGCAGGATCAGCTCGGTCATCGCAATCGCCGACCCGGGGGCGAGGGTGACGCCGAGCATGCCGTGGCCGCTGGAGACATAGGTGTTCGTCAGGTCGCCCAGGCGTCCGATGACCGGCTTGCCGTCCGGCGTCATCGGTCGGCACCCGGCCCGCGCCTCCGGTGGCCGGATGGGCGGCTCCCAGTCTGTGAAGTAGGTGCGGGGCCCGCGCAGGATCGCCTCGACCCGGACCCGGTTGATCGTCTCGTCGAGGCCGCCGAACTCCATGGTCCCGGCGAGCCGCAGCCGGTCGTCCAGCGGGCTGATCGCCACCTTGGCGTCGGAGAGGTTGACCGGGCCGCGCAGCCCGTACGGCGCGACGTCGACGCTGTAGCCCTTACCGGGGTGAACGGGGAGCGGATGGCCGAAGAGCCTCGAGACCGGCCCGGTCCAGGCACCGGCTGCGAGCACGAACCGGTCGCCGGTGAGGCGGCGATCCCCGCTGCGGACCGCGCGGACCCGGCGGCCGTCGCGGTCGACGCGATCGATCGGGGCGTGCTCCTCGATCTGCACCCCGAGCTCGAGGCACCTCGCGTGCAGGGCGCGCATGAGCGCACCGGGGTCGAGGCTGCGCTCGAGCGGGTAGTAGATCCCGCCGTACACCGCGTCCGAGAGCTTGGGCTCGTGGTCACGGACCTCGTCCCCGATCAGCACCCTCGGCTCGAGGTCGAACTGGCGGACCAGGTCGAGGTTGTCGCGGTGGTGCTCGAGATTGTCGGCGTCGGTGAAGGCCATCAGCAGGCCGGCGTTGTGCATCTCGAACCGCATGCCGTCCGCGCGGTAGTCGTCAAAGCTCTCGACGGTGCCCCGGGCCAGCCGAAGGTGGCCCTCGAAGCCCAACCGCTGGTCGGCGCTGTTGGAGCGCCGCCACATCCCGAGCATGAACCGGACGAACGACGGGCGTAGCGACGGGCGGATGTAGAGCGGGCTGTCGCGGTGCAGCATCCACTTCATCGACTTCAGCACCATGCCCGGGCCGGGGACCGGCGCGGCCTCGGCGGGCACGAACCAGCCGGCATTGACGTCCGAGGCGCCGAGGCCGGTGTGCCGGGCGTCGACGACGGTGACCGCCTCGCCCTCACGAGCGAGGTGGTAGGCGGTCGTCAACCCGATGACGCCGCCGCCGATCACGACTGTGTGCAATGAGGCTCCTCGTCCTGTGTCGGTGCTGCATGAACCTACGCCGGATTGACGCCCGGCGTCCTTGCCCTCCCGGGAAGGTCGCGTGGATCGCCGCGCCTGATCGAAGATTGTCAAACGACCTGCAACTTGGCAAGCCCTGGGATTTCCCGGTCGAGGTCATTGACACCCGGCGAGGCGTCCACCTACCCTCGGCTGATTGATTGATTGTATGACAAGCAGCAGGCCGGCTCACCGGCGGCCCGGGCGAACTCATGAGGCCCTGAAGTGGCCCTGTCCACGAGGAAGGACGCAGTAATGGAGTCAGTACTTGTCGGGGTGGACCTCAGCGACGGGTCACGCCGTGCGCTGAGGTTCGCGCTGCAACGAGCGCGGATCAACGACTGGCGTGTGACGGTGGTGAACGTCGTCAACTGGAACCGCTACTCCACCTTCCACACCCATGAGGACCTGGAGATGCGGCCCGTGACCCGCAAGGTGGAGATCGAGCAGGCTCACGAGGAGATCCTCAACGTGCTGCTCGCCGAGGCCGAGACCGAAGGACTTCTCGAGGGTGTCGAGGTCGAGGCTGCAGTGCGACACGGACGCCCCTCGGAGGTCCTCGCCAAGCTCAGTCGCAAGGCTGAGCACGACATCATCGTCGTCGGCCGGACCGGCGACTCCAACCTCAAGGTCGCGATCTTCGGCAGCACCGCCTCACGGCTGGTGCAGCATGCCCCTGTTCCCGTGGTGGTGGTCCCATGAGCGGCGGCATCCTGACCCAGACCGTGGTGCTCCAGGCATCACTCGACGAGCAGATCGAGACAGTCTTCGGCCCGGTCGCGGAGTTCCTCTCGAGCATCGTGTTCTTCACCATCCCGATCCCGGGCCTGGGTGTCGACTTCCCGGTGATCGTGGCCTGGCTGGTGGCCTGCGGCATCTTCTTCTCCTTCTATCTGAACTTCCTGGGGCTCCGAGGGGCCAAGCACGCGATCGACCTGGCCCGCGGCAAGTACGAACGCCTTGATGCGGACGGGCAGACCACGCACTTCCAGGCACTCTCCACCGCGCTGACCTCCACCCTCGGGCTGGGAGACATCGCGGGCGTGGCGATGGCCATCACCATCGGCGGCCCGGGTGCGGTGTTCTGGATGGTCCTGGCGGGGTTCTTCGCGACGTCGACGAAGCTGGCCGAGTGCACCTTGGGGGTCAAGTTCCGCCAGGTGCACGAGGACGGATCGATCTCCGGCGGTCCGATGTACTACCTGCGCGACGGGCTGGCCTTGATCGGCAAGGCGCGGTTCGGGAGTGTCATGTCGAAGTTCTATGCGGCGTTCATGGCGATCACAGTGCTGGGTCTCATGGCCTTCCAGTCCAACCAGACCGCCGCCCAGGTGGTCGCGGTCTCCGGTGACGGCGCATTCGGGCAGTTCGTCAGCGACAACAAGTGGACCGTGGGCATGTTCATGGCCGTCCTGGGCGGGATCGTGATCCTGGGTGGCGTCAAGGCCATCGGCCGGGTCGCCGCCGGGTTGGTGCCCATGATGGCGGCTACCTACATCCTCGGCTGCTTCGCGGTCATCGCCTTCCACATCGAGCTGCTGCCGGCCGCGTTCATGGCCATCATCACCGAGGCATTCGTCCCGGTCAGCGTCGCTGGCGGCATGGTCGGCGTGATGATCGTCGGGTTCCAGCGGGCAGCATTCTCCAACGCCGCCGGCGTCGGTGACGCCGCGATCGCGCACTCGGCGGTCAAGACCGACCGGCCCGCCACCGAGGGATTCGTGGCCGGGATCGAGCCGCTGTTCGACACGGTCATCCTCAACACCATCTCCGCGTTGGCGATCGTGATCACCGGCGCGTACCTGGTCCCCGACGCCCAGGAGCTCGGCGGGGTCGCGCTGACCTCGATGGCGTTCTCGACGGTCGCCTGGTGGATGCCCTACCTGCTCGCGGTGGCGATCTTCTTCTTCGCGTTCACCTCGATCCTCGCGTACTCCTACTACGGCGCCAAGGGGCTGGGCTTCCTCTTCCACGACGCTCCCCTGGCCGAGAACATCCACAAGATCGTCCTGCTGGCCTTCACCGTCATCGGCTCCGCGATCAGCCTCGGTCCGGTCATCCTGCTGGCGGACTCCCTGTTATTCCTGCTGGCCTTCATCAACATCGTCGGCCTCTACTTCCTGGCCAAGGTCATCCGCGCCGAGGTCGTGGGCTACTGGACCCACCTCAAGAACGGTGACTACGAAGCCGACCGCTCCGACGAAGTCGGCGACCTGGCCCGCGAGGCCCGTGTCGCCGCCGGGCTGTCCGAACGGCCCGAAGAGTGAGCGCCCCAACAGTGACCATCCGAAGAGGGACCACAAGGAGAATGACGATGTTCAGACGAGCAACAGCGGGCCTCGCGACGGCTGTTGTGGCCACCGGTCTGCTCACCGCCTGTGGGAGCACGGGCGAATCCACGGTGCCCGACGACTGCGAGCCCGCACACAAGTTCGAGACCATCGAGGAGGGAGTCCTGACGGTCTCGGCCTACCCACTCCCGCCGTTCTCGATCATCAAGGGCGACACCCAGGGCCACGACGGGATCCCGGTCTCCCAGGGCGCCGAGATGGGTGGAGTCGACGGCGAGATCCTGGCCGACATCGCCGCCGCCGAATGCCTGGAGCTCAAGGTCAACACGACCGCCCCCGCGGCGGTCCTGACGACCGTCGAGGCCGGACAGGCCGACCTCGCGGCGGCGAACTGGTACCGCACCGTCGACCGAGCCGAGATCCTCGACCTGTCCGACCCGATCTATGCCGACGAGGTCGGGATCATCTCCGTCGACGGCGCCTCGGACTTCACCGAGCTCAAGGAGCAGGGCAGGCGGGTAGGCACCGTGCTGGGCTACATGTACGTCGACGACCTGCGTGACTACTTCGGCAACGACCTGGTGCTCTACAACTCCCCGCTGACGATGTACCAGGAGCTGCGGTCCGGCAGTCTCGACGCCGGGGTCGAGTCCGCGGCGGTGGGTGCCGCGTACGTCGAGGGCACCAACCTGAAGTCGGTGGTCGCCGAGAAGCACGATGACATCCGCTTCACCCATGAGCCCGCCCAGTCGACGTTCCCGGTCAGGCAGGGCAACACGGGACTTCTGGAGGCGCTCAACGCCAACATCGCCGAGCTGCGCGAGTCCGGCCGCCTCGCAGAGATTCTTGAGTCCCACGGCCTCGACCCCGCCACCGCCGACCCGGGCGAGCCTCGCCTCATCGGCGACTGAGCCCGGCGACAGCCGAAGGAGCCCCAGGGATGGAAGACACCGCCGTCGTCCTAGCACTCATCGTTCTCGTGATCGTGGCCGTGTCGCGGTTCGCGCCCCGGATCGGGGTGGCCTCACCGATCTTGTTGGTCCTGCTGGGGGCGGCGGCGGGGTTCATCCCGGGCGCTCCGGAGCTGGTGCTGGACCCGCACCTGATCCTGTTCATCATCCTGCCGCCGATCCTGTACTCGGCGGCGATCACGGTCCCGGCAGGCGATTTCCGGCGGAACTTCACCGCGATCTCCGCACTCGCGGTGGTCCTGGTCATCGTCTCCGCGGTCGTGGTCGGCTTCTTCCTGCACTGGCTCGTCCCCGAGATCGGGCTCGCCGCCGCCATCGCCGTCGGCGCCGTGGTCTCGCCACCTGACGCGGTAGCCGCGACGGCGGTCGGCAAGCGGCTCGGCATGCCCGCCCGGATGGTCACCGTGCTGGAGGGCGAGGGCCTGGTCAACGACGCCACCGCACTGGTGCTGCTGCGGACCGCGATCGCCGCGATCGCCGGCGCGGTCTCGTTCATGCACATCATCGGCGACTTCGTGCTCGCGGTGCTCATCGGTACGGCCGTGGGGGCGGTCGTCGGCGCAGCCGGCGTGTGGGATCCGGCTCGACGACCCGGTGCTGACCACCGCGGTCTCCTTCGCCGTCCCGTTCCTGGCGTTCGTGCCCGCCGAGAAGGTCCACGCCTCGGGCGTGCTGGCCGTGGTCGTCGCGGGGCTGATCACCAGCCACGGCTCGGCGACCCACTTCTCCGCGTCGGACCGGGTCAGCGAACGTACGAACTGGCGCACCATCCAGCTGTTGTTGGAGAACGGCGTCTTCCTGGTCATGGGTTATGAGCTGCCGACGCTGTTGCACGACATCCACGGCGCGGAAGGACCCGAGCTGAGCCAGCTGTTGTGGATCGCGTTGGCGGTGACGGCCGTCCTGATCGTGCTGCGGATGATCTTCATCTTCCCGCTGGTCGAAGTCATCGCCCACCGGGAACGCATGGCTGAAGCCCAATCGCAGATGTGGCGTGCCGAACAGCGACGGATGCGCGAGGAGCGGAAGGACCCCTCCGAGCGGACGTTCGCCGAGCGGCGCTGGAAGCGCAAGGTCCGCACCCGCGTCTCCGATGTCGAGGCCCTCGCCAACGCCCGGCTCGGCCACAAGGAAGGCCTCGTCCTGGGCTGGGCCGGGATGCGCGGAGTCATCACCGTCGCCGCCGCCCAGACCCTCCCCGCCGACGTCGTCTACCGCTCCGAACTCATCCTCATCGCCTACCTCGTCGCCATCATCACCCTCATCGGCCAAGGCGCCACCCTCCCCATCCTGATCAAGAAGCTCGGCGTCCGCGGCTCCAACGAGGAAGCAGACCGCCGCGAGCTCGGACAGCTCCTCGGCGAGATCGTCGAGGTCATGGGCGGCCGACTCCGGTCCCCCGGCCTCCGCCGCGAGGACGGCGCCAGGTTCGACCCTGTCGCGCTCGATCTCGTCAAGGCCGACGAGGAACGCCTCGAGGTCCGCGTCCGAGCGCTTAGCGACGACAACGAGATCCACGACGAACACCTCGACGAGCGGCAGGAGCTCCTCCACCATCTCCTTGATGCCGCACAGGGAGCCCTGCTCGACGCCCGGGCCCAGGGCACCTACTCGGCCGCCACGCTCTCGCGGGCGCAAGCCATCCTCGACACGGAGGTGCTCCGGCTGCAGGCCGGCGGACACCACGACGCGCACTAGCCGGCGGGCTGTGCAACGGCTCAGCGCACATAGTCGGCGCCGGTGATGTCGATGGTCGCGCCGGTGGTGTGCCGCGACCGGCCACTGGCCAGGAAGACGATCATCTCCGCGACATCGGCTGCGGGGGTGACCTCGCGCATCGGCAACGCACGGGTCCGCTCGGCGTCGAGTTCGCCTGCAGCCAGGTCGGTGGCCACCCAGCCGGGGGCGACCGCGTAGGCGAGGATCCGCTCGTGGGCGTAGCCGCGCGCGATGCCCTTGGTCAGCGCGAGCAGGCCGCCTTTCGCCGCGCCGTACGCCAGATGCTCGGGGTCGTCGCCGCGGTGCGAGGACCGGCTGGCCACGTTGACGATGATGCCCCCGCCGGTACGACGGAAGTGCCGGATCGCCTCGCGACACAGGTCGGCGGGCGCGGTGAGGTTGAGCGCGAGGTTCTGCTGCCAGCCCTCGGCCCAGCCGATGCCGCCCGGCTCCGGGTCCTCGGTCGGGGACGCGATCCAGGCGCCCGCGTTGTTGACGAGCACGTCGATCCTGCCGACGGCCTCCAGTGCGTCCGTCCAGATCCGGGCGGGCGCGGCGGGATCCATCAGGTCCCCGGAGACCAGGTGCACGCGGCTGCCAAGCCGGTCGGCGATCTCCTGCCCGGCGGTGGTCGCCGACCGGTAGTGGACGACGACGCTGGCACCGTCGCGGTGGCCGGCCTCAACGACCGCGCGACCGATGCCCCGGGTGCCCCCGGTGACCAGCACGGTCCGGCCGTCGAGCGGACGGCTGCTCTGCGCGGCCATCAGCCCGCCGCCTGCGCGCCGGTGATTTCGACGACCGAACCGGTCAGGTACGGCGCCTCTGCCGAGGCCAGGAACGCCACCAGCGCCGCGACCTCCTCGGGCTCGCCCACCCGCCCGAAGGGGACCAGCGCATCGAGATCCGACTTGTCGCGCCCGGTGCGGGCCAGGTTGGCCGCGACCATGGGCGTGTAGATCTCGCCGGGCGCGACGGCGTTGACTCGCACGCCCTGCGCGGCGTGGTCGCGCGCCAAGTTCTGGGTGAACGAGACCACCGCGGCCTTGCTGACGTTGTAGGCGAGGTGGCCCGGCACGGGGTGCAGCCCCCACTGGGAGGCGACGTTGACCACCGCCCCGCCGCCCGCGGCGATCATGTGCGGCAGCGCCGCGCGGCACAGGTGGAAGAGGGCGTGCACGTTGACGTCGAAGGTGAGCGCCCAGTCTCGGTCATCGAGAGCGAGCAGGTCCCCGCGGCGGTTGATCCCGGCGTTGTTGACCAGTACGTCGAGGCGGCCACGTTCGGTCACAACCCGATCGATCGCGACCCGGCATGCCGCCGGGTCGGCGATGTCGAACACGGCTAGAGACGCTGAGCCGCCGTCGGTGAGGATCGTCTCGACCGTGGCACCGGCACCGGTCGCATCGGCGTCACAGACGACGACGTGCGCGCCCTCGGCAGCCAGGCGGCGCGCGATCGCGGTACCGATGCCACCGCCGGCGCCTGTCACGACCGCAACGGCGCCTACGAACCTGGCGGCGCGGGAGATCACGCCGTCGCCGAGGTGGCTCACGTGGCGGCTCCTTGTCTGAAGGCTCTCAGGCCCGGGGTGCCCAGATGTCGCCAACCGTATAGCCGGTCTGGAATGGGTCGGAATCGTCGACCTGCCACTGCCCGCGTCCGGTCACCCAACCGCTGCCGGTGATCGTCGGGAGCACCGCCGGTCGGTCTCCGATCATGGTCTCCCCCGTCAGCCGGCCGATGAACTCGCTGCCGATGATGCTCTTGTGGGAGAAATCCTCCCCGATCGCAAGCTGGCCCCGCGCATGCAGCGCGGTCATCCGGGCGCTGGTGCCGGTGCCGCACGGCGAGCGGTCCAGGGCCCCGGTCCACGTCGTCGGATCCGCCGGATCCAGCGGAGCGTTGTTGAGGACGACGGTGTTGCGCGATTGCACCCCAGGGATCCGGTCGCCGGAGTGCAGCATGATCAGGTTCACGCCGGACACCCCTGGATTGAGCGGGTGGCTGACCTGGATCTGCTCGTGCGCCGCCAGCTTGATCAGCGCACCTGCCCGGGCCAGCTCGCGGCCCCGGTTCGGGTCGAGCTCGAGGCCGACGTTGCGGACGTCGGTCTGGGCGAAGAACTGGCCACCGAAGACGATGTCGACCGGAATCGTGCCGATCTCGGGCACCTCGAGCGGGTGGTCGAGCGCGACCACGAAGCCTGGCACGTTGACGATCGTCACCGCCCTGACCTTGGCGCCGTCGAGGTGCGCGCAAGCGCGGACGACACCCACGGCGGTGTCGATGACCACCTCGGTGCTCTCGACATCGGTGGGCATCGGCACGAAGCCGGTCTCCAGGGCGGCGGTCACCGCGCAGATCGTGTTGCTGCCGGACATCGGGGTGAAGCCGCCCTGCTCGAGGACGACGATCCCGAAGTGGGAGCCCGGGTTGACCGGCGGCAGCAGGAGCACCGCGCACAGACCGGGATAGCCACGCGGCTCGTGCAGGAGCAGCAGCCGGAGCCACTCCAGGTGCTCGCGGCAGTAGGCGAGCCGCTCGGCCATCGTCTCGCCCTTCACGAGCCCGGCCGCCGAGGTCACGATCCGGCCCGGCTCGCCCTCGGCATGCGCCTCGACGGTGTCCAACGTGATGGTCGCACCCATGTTTCTACTCCTTCTTGCGTTCTAGCACGGTGCCAGTCTTGGTCGGTTGGAAACAGCTGTGGGAGAGCTACTTCGCGACGAAGTAGAGCCGCTTGTTCGCGAACTCGCCGATGCCGACCGGGCCCATCTCGCGGCCGAAGCCCGAGCGCTTCACGCCGCCGAACGGCAGCCCGGCTGCCTCCGCCGCGATGATGTTGACGCCGGGTTCTGCACTCGATACTTCGACATTTCACTCCTACCTGGCGGGTTGCGAGTTCTGGATCGGAGGGCTCGCTGTTGCCACGATGGTAGGTGTCGCCCTGCTGATTGACAAACAATCAGCGATCGCAGAGAGTCGCACTCCTCGTACGACGCGGCGCGGGTTGCCGGTCGTCTAGCGCCGAGAGTCGGCGGACGAATCCGAGTCCGCGCGGGTCTCCTCGTGGCGGAGCGCGAGCAGGGAGACGAGGTCGTAGGTGACGTGGGAGGCGGCGACGCCGGTCATCTCGGCGTGGTCGTAGGGCGGCGAGACCTCGACGATGTCGGCGCCGATGAGGTTCAGGCCCCGGAAGCCGCGCAGGATCTCCAGCAGCTCGCGGCTCGTCATCCCGCCGGCCTCCGGCGTACCCGTGCCGGGCGCATGGGCCGGGTCGAGGACGTCGATGTCGACGGAGATGTAGAGCGGCCGGTCGCCGACCCGGTCGCGCAGCTTGGCGACGACCTCGGCCACGCCCTGGTAGTAGACGTCGGCGCTGGTGACGATGCCGAACCCGAACCGGCGGTCGTCCTCGAGGTCCTTCTTGCCGTAGAGCGGGCCGCGGATGCCCACGTGGCTCAGCGCCTCGGTGTCGAGGATCCCCTCCTCGAACGCGCGCCGGAACGGCGTGCCGTGGGTGTACTCCGCGCCGAAGTAGGTGTCCCAGGTGTCCAGGTGCGCGTCGAAGTGGAGCAGCGCGACCGGGCCGTGCTGCTTGGCCGCGGCCCGCAGCAACGGCAGCGCGATCGTGTGGTCCCCGCCCAGCGTGACCAGCCGGGTCCCGTCCCGCGTCAGCTCGGTCGCCGCGTCCTCGAGGGTCTCGATCGCCTCGTTGATGTCGAAGGGGTTGACCGTGATGTCGCCGGCGTCGGCCACCTGCGCGATCGCGAACGGCGAGACGTCCAGCCCCGGGTTGTAAGGGCGCAACAGCCGGGAGGACTCGCGGATGTGCGTCGGACCGAACCGCGCGCCGGGACGATACGAGACGCCGCTGTCGAACGGGACGCCCGCGATCACGACATCGGCCGCCTCGACCTGATCCAGGCGGGGCAGCCGGGCGAACCCGTCCCGCCCGGCGTACCGCGGGACCTTCGTGCCCTCCACCGGGCCGATACGTTCAACCATGTGCGACCTCCGGGC
>JBDHZS010000084.1:0-15110 GCA_039812025.1 Nocardioides sp.
CATCGGCGGCACGGCCCAGTCCGGCGCCGCGATCCCGGCCCAGCTGGCCTCGGCGCCCGCGGCCGCCGCGGCCGAGGCCCGGCACGCCCCCGGCGCCCTCAGCGGCACCAGCGGTGTCTCTGCGGTCGGCGACCTCGCGCGGGACCGACCTGAGATCGTCAGCCGAGACTCCGGGCGCCAGGCCCTCGACAAGGCCTCGACCGCCGACCCGCAGGCCGCGGTCGAGCAGCAGGCCCGCGAGCGCAACTCCGCGCTCAGCCAGCTCGCGGTCGACGCGCAGAAGCACGCCGAGAAGCTGCAGGACAACCAGTGGGTGCTGCCGCTGAGCGGCTACCGCCTGACCGCCCGCTTCGGCGCCTCCAGCTCGCTGTGGTCGCGCAACCACACCGGCCTGGACTTCGCAGCGCCGTCGGGGACCCCGATCCGCGCGGTCGCCGGGGGCACCGTGACCGAGATGGGGTACGACGGGTCGTACGGCAACAAGCTCGTCATCACCCTCGAGGACGGCACCGAGATCTGGTACTGCCACCTCACCTCGTTCGACACCCGCGCCGGGGCGCTCCACGCCTCCGGCGACGTGGTCGGCTATGTCGGCTCCACCGGCAACTCCACCGGCCCCCACCTGCACCTCGAGGTGCGCCCCGGCGGCGGCGACCCCGTCGACCCCTTCCAGGCCCTGGTCGTCCACGGCCTCGCGCCGTAGTCCTCAGAGCTTCTCGACCGGCGCGTAGCGCAGCAGTAGGCGGCGGACCCCCTCGGACCCGAAGTCGACCGAGGCGACCTGCTTGTCGCCATGCCCCTCGAGGCTGACGACGGTGCCCATGCCCATCGCCGGGTGCAGGACCCGGTCCCCCGGCGCCAGGGACGGGATCTCGCGGGCGGGCTTGGCCTTGGCGGCTGCGTCGAGCCGCATCGCGGCCGAGGTGAAGTTGCGGCGCCCGGCCGCGGTCGGCGACCCGAGGCCGCGGGAGTCGGCGACGGGCCGCGACCAGCGGGTCTGGTCGGACTCGAGCCGCCGCCACTCCACCAGCTCGGCGGGCAGCTCGTCGAGGAACCGCGACCCCGGGTTGTGCTGGGGCGCGCCCCACGCCGAGCGCACCATCGCGCGGGTGACGTAGAGCCGGCGCTGCGCCCGGGTGAGGCCGACGTAGGCGAGCCGCCGCTCCTCCTGCAGCTCCTTGGCGTCCTCGAACGTCCGGGAGTGCGGGAAGACGCCGTCCTCGAGCCCGCTGAGGAAGACCACCGGGAACTCGAGCCCCTTCGCCGTGTGAAGGGTCATCAGGGTGACCACGCCCGCGTCGTCGCCGGCGTCGGGGATGTCGTCGCTGTCGGCCACCAGCGCGACCCGCTCCAGGAAGTCGCGCAGCCCGGGCTGGACCAGCCCCGCGTCGATGTCGGCGGGGTCGGCCGAGGGCCCGGCGACCGGGTCCTCGGCGAACTCGCGGGCGACCGCGATCAGCTCGCTGAGATTCTCCAACCTGGTGGCGTCCTGGGGGTCGTCGGACTCCTCGAGCGCGGCGACGTACCCCGAGCGGTCCAGCACCGTCTCCAGGACGACGTCGGGCCGCTCGTCGGCGTCCACCATCGAGGACAGCTCGGAGATCATCGCGACGAAGGCGTTGATGCAGTTCAGGGAGCGGGTCGCGATGCCCGGCGCCTCGCCCGCGCGGCGCAGGCCCTCGTAGAAGGTGATCCGCTCGCGCTCCGCGAAGGCGGCCACGCACGCCTCGGCGCGCTCGCCGATCCCCCGTCGCGGGGTGTTGAGGATCCGGCGCAGCGACACCTCGTCAGCGGGGTTGCCCAGGAACCGCAGGTAGGCCAGCGCGTCGCGCACCTCCTTGCGCTCGTAGAAGCGGACGCCGCCGACCACCTTGTAGGGCATGCCGAGCCGGATGAACGTCTCCTCGAAGACCCGCGACTGGGCGTTGGTGCGATAGAAGACCGCGACGCCCCCGGGCGCCGCGTCCCCCGCGTCCGTCAGCCGGTCGATCTCCTCGCTGACGAACCGGGCCTCGTCGCGCTCGTCGTCGGCGACGTACCCGACGATCTTGACGCCCTTGCCGGCCGCGGTCCACAGCCGTTTGGGCCGGCGGCCGTCGTTGCGGGAGATCACCGCGTTGGCGGCGTCGAGGATCGTCTGCGTGGAGCGGTAGTTCTGCTCCAGCAGGATCGTCGTCGCGTCGGGGAAGTCCTGCTCGAAGTCCATGATGTTGCGGATGTCGGCGCCGCGGAAGGCATAGATCGACTGGTCCGCGTCGCCGACGACCATCAGCTCGGCCGGAGGCATCTCCACGGTCTCCGTCGCACCCTCGAGGTCGGCGCCGCAGAGCTGATGGATCAGCGCGTACTGCGCGTGGTTGGTGTCCTGGTATTCGTCGACCAGCACGTGGCGGAACCGGCGCCGATAGGTCTCCCGCACCAGCGGGTGCAGCTCGAAAAGCTGCACCGTCAGCATGATCAGGTCGTCGAAGTCCAGCGCGTTGGCCTCGCGGAGCCGCCGCTGATAGAGGTCGTACGCCGCGGCGTACGTCTCCTCGAAGCGGTTGCGCGCGTCCTTCTTGACCTCGTCGACCTCCTGCAGCTCGTTCTTGCGGTCGGAGACCCAGTTGAGGATCGCGTTGGGCGGGAACTTGCGCACGTCCAGGTCGAGGTCGCGACAGACCAGCCCCATCAGCCGCTTGGAGTCGGCGGCGTCGTAGATGGAGAAGTTGGACTTGTAGCCGAGGTTGACGATCTCCTTGCGCAGGATCCGCACGCACGCGGAGTGGAAGGTCGAGACCCACATCAGCCGGGCCCGGTTGCCGACCAGGTGCTCGACGCGCTCGCGCATCTCGGCGGCGGCCTTGTTGGTGAAGGTGATCGCCAGGATCGAGCCCGGGTGCGCCCCGCGCTCGGAGATCAGCCACGCGATCCGCCGGGTCAGCACCCGGGTCTTGCCCGAGCCGGCGCCGGCGACGACCAGGAGCGGGTGGCCCGCGTGGACGACGGCCTCACGCTGCGGGTCGTTGAGGCCGCGCAGGAGGTCGTGGTGGGCACGCGGATCGGGCATGCCGGGTAGCGTCTGCTCTGTGGTCTGCTGGGTGGTGCTCATCGTGGGTCAACCCTATGTCTCGCCGCCGACATGTCGGAGGGCTCGGTTAGTGTCGCTGACGTGACCGCACACCCGGTGATCGAGACTCGTGGCCTGACCAAGGACTACGGGTCCGTCGTCGCGCTCACGGACCTCGACCTGGAGGTCGGGCCGGGCGTGACCGGGCTGGTGGGGGCCAACGGCGCCGGCAAGTCGACGCTGATCAAGATCCTGCTCGGGCTGCTCGCCCCGAGCGCCGGCGCCGCCCGGGTGCTCGGCCAGGACGTCGCGACGGCGGGCGACGACCTCCGGGCGCGCCTGGGCTACATGCCCGAGCACGACTGCCTGCCCCCGGACGTCCCGGCGAACGAGTTCATCGTGCACCTCGCCCGGATCTCTGGCCTGCCGCGCGCGGCCGCCCGGGAGCGCGCCGCCGACGTGCTGCGCCACGTCGGCCTCCACGAGGAGCGCTACCGGCTGATGGGCGGCTATTCCACGGGCATGAAGCAGCGCGCGAAGCTCGCTCAGGCGCTCGCCCACGACCCCGAGCTGGTGTTCCTGGACGAGCCGACCAACGGCCTCGATCCGGCGGCGCGCGACGACATGCTCGCCCTGGTCCGCCGGATCGGCAGCGAGTTCGGCATCGCGGTCCTGGTCACCTCGCACCTGCTCGGCGAGCTGGAGCGGGTCAGCGACCATGTCGTCGTGCTCGACGGCGGCCGGCTGCTCCGGTCGTCGCGGACCAGCGACTTCCTCGGCGACACCGGCGGGCTGCTCGTCGAGGTCATGGGCGACACGCTCGACGGGGCGCCCGCCCGGGACCGGATGGCCGCGGCGCTGACGGGTGCCGGGTTGAGTTGCCGGCCCCGTCATCACGTGCTCGCGGTCGATCCACCGCCGGCCGGCCTGCCCGTCGTACACGACCTGATCCGGGACGCCGCCGTGGAGCTCGGCCTCGGCCTGGTGCGGGTGCAGCCCGACCACGGGCGGATCGAGGACGTCTTCCGGGAAGAAGGTGACTGGGGCCGTGACCACTGAGCAACCCCAGGGCGTCATCCACGACATCGGCTACCGCCACTACGACGGGCCGCGGCTCGGGCGCGGCGCGATCCTGACCGCGCTCTTCGCCTCGTCGCTCGGGGGCGTCTACGGCCTCGGCCGGTCGGGCAAGGCGAAGGTGCTGCCCTTCGGTCTGCTCGCCCTGAGCCTGATGCCGGCCTTCATCCTGGTCGCGGTCATGGTGCTGACGCCGGTGACCGAGCCGCTGCTCGACTATCCGGCCTACGCCACCACCATCCAGGCGCTGGTCTGCATCTTCGCGGCCGCCCAGGCGCCGGTCGTCTTCAGCCGCGACCTGCGCTACGGCTCGATCGTGCTCTATCTCGCCCGGCCGATCACGGCCGCCGGCTATGCGCTCGCCCGCTGGCTCGGGCTGACCACCGCGATCTTCGGCTACCTGGCCGCGCCGGTCCTCGTGACCTACGTCGGCGGCCTGCTTTCCAAGCTGAAGCTCGCCGAGGAGAGCCCCGACGCCGCCAAGACGCTGGTGCTGTTGCTGCTGCTGTCGGCGATGCTGGCGAGCATCGCGGGGCTGATCAGCTCGGTGTCGGTGCGGCGCGGGTTCGCCGTGGTCGGCAGCCTCGCCGTGCTGCTCCTCGGCTATCCCCTGGTGCTCACGGTGCAGGCCATCGCCTACGGCGAGGGCGCCCTGCGGTTCGCCGAGGTGGCGTCGCTGGCGTCGCCGTTCACGCTGTACGACGGACTCGCGGTCCGCTGGCTGCCCGACTACCTCCAGGCCGATCAGGTCGGGGTGCCGTCGGACGCGGCGATGACCTGGATCTACCTGGCCGCCTCGCTGGTGATCGTCGGCGGCTGCCTGGCCCTGATCGTGTGGCGGCACCGCCGGCTGGCAGGCCGATAAGAGATGACATCGACCCTCACCCTCGATCACGCCTCGCGCTGGTACGGCAACGTCGTCGCCGTCAACGACGTCAGCATGCGCATCGGTCCGGGCGTCACCGGCCTGCTCGGGCCCAACGGCGCCGGCAAGTCGACGCTGATCGCGATGATGTCGGGCTTCCTGGCGCCGTCGGCCGGCAGCGTCGAGCTCGACGGCGAGCGGCTGTGGCGCAACACGTCGGTCTTCGCGCGCATCGGCCTGGTGCCGGAGCGGGAGCTGACCTTCGGCTACCTGAGCGCCCGCCAGTTCGTGCTGGCCAACGCCGAGTTGCACCGCCTCGCCGACCCGGGCGCGGCCACCGAGCGGGCGCTCGCGACCGTGGACCTCCTCGACGCGGCGGACCGGAGGATCGGCACCTACTCCAAGGGGATGCGGCAGCGGGCGAAGCTCGCCTCCGCGCTGGTCCACGACCCGGCGGTGCTGCTGCTGGACGAGCCCTTCAACGGCGTCGACCCGCGGCAGCGGATGCACCTGATGGACCTGCTGCGGCGGATGGGCGCGGAGGGCCGGACCGTGCTCTTCAGCTCCCACATCCTCGAGGAGGTCGAGCAGGTCGCCCGCCAGATCGAGGTGGTCGTCTCCGGACGGCACGCCGCGTCGGGCGACTACGGCGCGATCCGGCGGTTGATGACGGACCGGCCGGACCGCTTCGTCGTCCTCACCGAGGACGACCGGTTGCTCGCGGCGCGGCTGATGACCCTGGCGTCCGTGCAGGGGGTCGAGCTGCGCCCCCAGGGCGGGATCGACGTCCAGGTCTCCGACTTCGGCGGCTTCGCGCTCGACCTGCCGCGGCTCGCGCGGGAGCACGGGGTCCGGCTGCTCGAGGTCTCACCGACCGACGAGTCGCTGGAGAGCGTCTTCTCCTACCTGGTCTCCGGGGGTGGCCGATGAATATGACCGTCTCCCGGATCGCCGCCCAGGCGCTCCTCGGGCAACGGCGAGTGATCTTCCTCCTCGCGCTCCCGGTCCTGTTGATCGGGCTCGCCCTCACCGTCCGGCTGCTCGCGGGACCCGGCGTCGGCGCCAGCGCGATCACGTTCGGCATCGGCTACACGCTGGTGCTGCCCATGGTCGCGCTGCTGGCCACCACCGCCGTGATCGGGCCGGAGGTCGACGACGGGTCGATCGTCTACCTGCTCGCGAAGCCGCTCAACCGGCACGTGATCGCGACGAGCAAGTACGTCGTGGCGCTGGCCGCCACCCTCCTGCTCGGGGCGCTGCCGCTCTTGGCGACCGGGGTGCTGCTCGACCCCGACCGCACCTACCGTGCGGCCGCCTGGTCACTCGCCGGCGCGGCGGTCGCGGCGGCGTACTGCGCGGTCTTCCTCGCCCTGTCCGCGATGACGCGGCACGGCGTCATCGTCGGCATGCTCTACGTCTTCTTCTGGGAGGGCGCGCTCGGCGGCCTGCTCACCGGGATCAAGTGGGTCTCCATCGGCGCCTGGGGCCACCAGCTCGCCTCCGCCCTGACGCCGATCGGCAACCCGCGCGAGGTCGGGACGGCGTACGCCCTGGTCGCGCTCGGCCTCGTCACCCTCGCCGGCCTCTGGCTCGCCGGCGACCGGCTCCGGTCCTTCGCCCTGTCCGGCGAGACCTGAGCGCGACCAGCCCCCGCAACTGGTCTCATATGGCAAGAGCCCCTCGGAACTGGTCTTAGTTGCCAGGAATACTGACGAGTAACCTGGCAACTAAGACCAGTTGCGGAAAGGGGCGGGCGTTTGCCACCAGTTGCGATCAGAGCAGGCGGCGGTCGGAGGCCCAGCGGGTGAGCTCGTGGCGGGAGCTGAGCTGCAGCTTGCGCAGCACGTTGGTCATGTGGGTCTCGACGGTCTTGATCGAGATGAAGAGCTCCCGGGCGACCTCCTTGTAGGCGTAGCCGCGCGCGATCAGCCGCATCACCTCGCGCTCGCGCTCGGTGAGCCGGTCGAGGTCCTCGTCGACCGAGGCGACCTCGATCGAGCCGGCGAAGGCGTCGAGCACGAAGCCCGCGAGCCGCGGCGAGAAGACGGCGTCGCCCTCGTGGACGCGCCGGATCGCCTCGACGAGCTCGGGCCCGGTGATCGTCTTGGTGACGTACCCCCGCGCGCCGCCCCGGATCGTCCCGATCACGTCCTCGGCGGCGTCGCTGACCGACAGCGCCAGGTAGCGCGTCGCCGCCGACGGCTGTTGCCGCATCACCTCGACGCCGCCCCCGCCGGGCAGGTGCACGTCGAGCAGTACGACATCGGGCTGGGTCCGCGCGATCGCGGCGACTGCGGTGCCGACGTCGGGCGCCTCGGCGAGGATCTCGACCGCGTCGGCGCCGGCCGCGGTGAGCTCGGCACGCACGCCGGCCCTGAACATCGCATGGTCGTCGACGAGTACGACGCGCACCCGGCTCTGGCTCATCCGGACTCCTGGTTCAGTGGTAGGTGGAGGCGGACCTCGGTGCCCGCCCCCGGCTCGCTGCGGATCTCGGCGGAGCCGCCGTGCCGCTCCATGCGATCGATGATGCTGCGGCGTACGCCGAGCCGGTCCTCGGCCACCGCCGAGGGGTCGAACCCGACTCCGCGGTCGCGGACGAAGACGTCGACCGTGTCGGCCGAGATCTCGGCGTAGACATCAACGCGGGCCGCTCCCGAGTGCTTCGCCGCGTTGGTGACGGCCTCCCCGCGGCGTCGGCGACCGGGCGCAGCGCCTCGGTGAAGTCGGTGTCGCCGACGGTGACCACGTCGACGCTGATCCCGTGCGCGTCCTCGATGGCCGCCGCCGAGGCGCGCAGCTGGCCGGCGAGCGTCAGGTCCTCCTCGGTGCCGCTCGCACTGTAGAGCCAGGCGCGCGGGTCCCGCTCCTGGGCGCGCGCGAGCCGAGCCACCACCGGCTGGTTGCCGGAGTTCTTCTGGATCAGCGCGAGCGTCTGGAGCACCGAGTCGTGCAGGTGCGCGGCGACGTCCGCCCGCTCCTGGGTCCGCACCCGCTCGGCGCGCTCGGCGGTCAGGTCGCTGGCCAGGCGGTAGATCCACGGCCCAATCACGATCGCGAAGATCGCGACGCCAAAGAGCCCCGCCACCGCCATGTCGCGGGCCAGGTAGAGCGAGCCCGTCGAGACCAGGACCATCGACGCGGCCACGGCGAGCAGCCCGAACCCGGCGGCCACGCGGGCGAACGACGCCCAGCCCCCGTCCCCGAAGACGGCGCGGTAGAGGTTCATGCGGCCGTCGGCGTCGATCCACCGGCGGCGCTGCACCTCGTCGGCCTGGCGCCACAGCAGCGCCATCCCGCAGGCGCCGATCAGCAGCGGCCAGAGCCAGCGGTGGCTGCCGAACGACGCGGTCAGCAGCAGCGCGGCGCCGAGGCCGAAGACGCCGACGGCGACGGCCGGGCCGACGTCGCGCAGGGTCCGGATGCGCCCCGGCCGCATGCCGCGCCGGGACGCGGTCTCGACGCCGGGAGCCGCCTTCTCGAACGCCTCGTCGGTGGGCAGCAGCAGCCACAGGACGGCGTACAGGATGACGCCCAGCCCCAGCATCAGCGCGGCGAGCACGAAGAAGGCGCGGACGACGAGGGGCTTGATGCCCATGTGTCGCGCCAGGCCGCCGGCGACCCCGCCGAGCAGCAGGTCCTGGGTGTCGCGGGTCGCCTTGCGCGGCACCCAATCGGTCGCCGGCACGGCGTCCTGCGAAACGGGTGCGCTGGTCATGATGTGATCCATCGTCACACAGCGCCGCGCGTCGGACCATGCGTGGAGCCCCGGAGTCCGACCCCGAACCATCCCCGGGTCTCCTCAGGGGTGTTCCCGATGGTCTGCGGCGGCGCGGAGCGTCACAGTTGATGCCATGACCACCACGCCGCCCGAGGCCCCCCAGCCAGATGCCCCACCCGCAGCGCCGCGCGTCACGCCCGAGGAGATGAAGGACGTCTCCCGGCTGCGGCGCACCACCGGGGCCAACCGCGCGATCGCGGGCGTGTGCGGCGGCATCGCCCGCCACTTCGACATCGACCCGATGGTCGTGCGCGTGGTGATGGTGGTGCTCGCGGTCTTCGGCGTGGGGCTGATCCTCTACCCGTGCCTGTGGGCGCTGATGCCCAGCGACGACGGCGGCCGCGCGATGCTCGACCTCGACGCCCGGAGCCTGGCGATCCTGATCGTGTCGCTGCTGGTGATCGCCGCGCTGCTGCTCACGACCGGCGCCGGGTGGGAGGTCGGGTTCGTCTTCGGCCCGCCGCTGCTGCTGGTCGTCCTGCTCGTCGCCATGCTGAGCAACCGCACACCGCAGCCACCCCGCCCCCGGTACGGCGAGGAGCCGGCCGAGCCCCCCGCAACCGAGGTCATGGCCGCATCCGGTCCCCCGGCCGCCCCGCCCGAGCCGCCCGCGGCCTGGACGCCCCCGGCACAGCCGCTGCCGCCTCGGCCGCCCGACCCGCGCAAGCGAGGCCCGATCCTCTTCTGGGTCACGCTGGCCCTGGCCAGCCTGGCGATGGGCGTGCTCGGCGTCCTCGACCTCGCCGACGCCGTACCGGTCACCCCGTCCGCCTACCCCGCGCTGGGGCTGGCCGTGTGCGCGGCGATGCTGCTGATCGGCGCCTTCTGGGGCCGCGCGGGCGGCATCATCCTGCTCGGGCTGATGCTGGCCGGCACGACCACCGTGGTCACCATCGCCGAGGGCGTGCAGGAGCGCCAGGTCGCCATCTCCGCCAGCGGCTCCACCGTCCGCGACTACTACTTCAGCGCGGTCGGCGACTTCCAGCTCGACCTCACCGACGTGCCGCCGGAGGAGTTGCCGCGCACCATCCAGATCGACGGCGGCTTCACCGACCTGCGGGTCGTCGTCCCCGACTCGGTCACCACCGTCGCCCACACCGCCATCGAGACCGGCGGCAACATCCACCTCTTCGGCGAGTCGCAGTCCTCCCCCAACAACGGCGCCTTCGCCATGACGGGACGGCACCGGGCCCCCGGCTCGGACGCGCGGCTACGCCTCAACATCAACATCGTGCGCGGCTCCGTCACCGTCGTCACCGCACCAGGGATCCCACCGGCTCCCGGGCCGCGTGGCGAACCGGCCGCCGCACCCGTCGTACCCGTCACCGCCCTCAGCGAAGGAGCAGCCCGATGAGCGAGACCCGAGGCACCCACCCCATCAACACCGTCCATCTGGTGATGGGCCTGGTCTTCGCCGGGCTGCTCGGCATCTGGGCGCTCGTCGTGACCGACCGGGTCCCGACCGACGACCTGCGCTGGCTGATCCCGCTGCCGCTGCTCTTCGCGGGCGCCGCCGGGCTGGCCGCCTTCGCCGTCGGCCGGCTGCGGAACGGGCGGTCTGCCAAGGCCGTTGCATCCACCGAATCCGACGACGAGTTGGATGCGGAGGACTACGATTATCTCGACACGCTCGTCGAAGGCGACGGCCCCGACGAGCCCACCCAGGTCATCGATCGATGACCCCTTGAGTTGCCGGGTCCGCTCGTTCGGGGGTTCGAGCGGACTCGGCGTTCAGCCGAAGTGGGCGACAGCTTCTCCGAAGAGGCTCTCGTCCGGTACGACGCCCAGGCCCGGCCCCTCGGGCAGCCGGATGTGGCCCCCGACGATCGAGAGCCCGCCGTCGGGGCCGTAATGCCCGTCGATGAAGGGCTCCGCGATCCAGGCGCCCTCGTTGAGGCGGGGGCGCACGGTGGCGCCGATGTGGGTGCAGGCGGCCGCGATGATGTCGCCGCCCCACGCGTCGTCGCAGCTGTGCGGCAGCGACCACGACTCGCAGACGTCGCGGAACGCCGCCATCTGCTGCAGCCCGCCGATCCGGGTCACCTTCATCCCGAACCCGTCGCAGATCCCCTGCCCGACCGCCCGCACCGCCGTCGCGAGGTCGATCGCCGTCTCGTCCAGGTAGACGGCGTGGCTGACCCGGCCGCGCAGCGAGACGACCTCCTCGATCGTGTTGCACGGCTGCTCCAGCGTCAGCGGGATGTCCCGGCACTCGCGGCTCAGCTGCAGCGCCTCCCCCAGCGTCAGCCCGCGGTTGCCGTCGGCGACCAGCCGCGCCCGGTGGCCGACGGCCTCCCACACCTTGCGGATCACCTCGATGTCGAGCTCGAGCGGGCGGCCGCCGATCTTCAGTTGGATCCTCGGGTAGCCCTCGTCGACGCGCTCGACCGCCCGTCGTACCGTGTCCTCGGGCTCGCCCACGATCACCGAGTAGTACGACGGCACCCGCTCCGTCACGGCCCCGCCGAGCAGGTCGGCCACGCGCGCGCCGTACCGCTTGCCCATCAGGTCGTGGGCCGCGATGTCGATCGCGGCCTTGGCGTAGTTGTGGCCGTTGAGCAGGTCGTCCATCCGGCGCCGCAGCGCGACCGGCTGCAGCGGGTTGGCCCCAATCAGGCCGGGTGCGATCTCGAACAGCGCCGCACGGGCCCCGGCGGCGTGCTGGGGCTGGTACGTCGGGCCGACCGGGCAGGTCTCGCCCCAGCCGACCAGCCCGTTGTCGGCGACCACCTTCACCAGCGTCGTGTCGAGCTCGTGGACCTCCGTCAGCGCCATCTTGTAGGAGCCGCCCTTGACCGGCAGCCGGTGCGAGTAGACGGAGATCTCGGCGATCCTCATGAAGCATTTGTACCGCATCCCGCCTCCGTTCCGCAGTATGGAACCCACCCCCTCTCGCCGAGTGCGGGATTTGTGTCGTTCTGGGCGCTCAGAACGACACCAATGCCGCACTCGGCAGGGTGGGTTACCGGAGCCGGGCGGCAATGTCGGGGACCTCGGTCACCCGGCCCGCGGCGACGGCCATCACCAGGTCGTAGGCCTCTGATTCGCCGAGAGCCAACGGCGCGCCGTTCAGCGTGAGGAAGACCGAGGTGCACGCAAACGCCAGCCGCTTGTTGCCGTCGACCAGACCATGATTGAGCGCGAGGGACTGCAGCAATGCCGCGGCCTTCTCATCGAGGGTCGGGTAGGCGTCCTCACCGAAGAGATTGGTGCGCGGGCGGGCGAGGGCGGAGTCGATCAGGCCCAGGTCGCGCACCAACGGCGGGCCGCCGATGCCGGCCTCGGCGATGCGCAGGGCTTCGTCGAGCCGGAGGTAGCGAGTCACTCGCCGAGACGCCGGATCGTCTCCGGATAGCGCGCGAGCGTGTCCGCGAGCGCGTCGTCGAATGCCTGCTCCGCCCGAGCCTGCTCATGCTGTCGGCGGATCGCGCGGAGGGCTGCCTCGTTCTTGCTGACGCCCTGCGCCCGCGCCAGCTCGGTGAGCGCCGCGTCGTCCTGAGGCTCGAGTCGGAGGGTCATGGCCATGTCGTCATGATACCGCGCCGCTACCACCGCCGAGTGCGGGATTTGTGTCGTTCTGGGCGCCCAGAACGACACAAATACCGCACTCGGCAGGGGGTGGCGGGCAGAATCCGGGCATGCCCGAGCTGATCAGACTGCCCGTGACCGACCACCTGGACCTCGTCGCGCCCCCGGTGGCAGCGGCGCTCGAGGGCTGGGCGGGCGCGGCCGGGGTCACCGTGGTCGAGATCAACCCCGACTTCGCGGACACGGCGGCGATGAGCGCGCACTACGACGTACCGATGGAAGGCGGCGCCAACTGCGTCGTCGTCGCGGGCCGCCGCGGTGGGGAGGAGCGGATCGCGGCCTGCGTCGTGCGCGCCGACACCCGCGCGGACGTCAACAACCGCGTCAAGCGGCTGCTCGACGTCCGCAAGTGCTCGTTCCTGCCGATGGAGCGGGCCGTCACCGAGTCGGGGATGGAGTACGGCGGGATCACCCCCGTCGGCCTCCCCGCCGAGTGGCGGGTGCTCGTCGACGTGAAGGCGACCGCGATCGAGGAGGCGATCATCGGCTCCGGGGTACGGCGCTCCAAGCTGCTGCTCCCCGGCGCCCTGCTCGCCGAGCTGCCCGGCGCCGAGGTGGTCGACATCGCCTAAAGCCGCGCGATGTCCTCGGGGCGTACCCGGCAGCAGCCGCCGACCAGCCGGGCGCCGGCGTCGATCCACTCGGTGACCAGGGCCGGGTCGAGGCCCCGCTCCCCGGTCCAGGCCCGGGCCTGCGCGTCCCAGCCCTCGCCGCTGTTGGGGTAGGCGACGGCGGGAAGTCCGGTCGCGGCGGCGAGCTTGACCTGCTCGGTCACCCCGCGCGGGTCGCAGCAGTTGACGCCCACCGCGACGACCTCGGTGACCGAGGCCGCGATGGCGAACGCCTCGGCCAGCGGCTCCCCGTTCCTGGTGCGCGGGCCTGCGCCGGTGAGCGAGATCCAGGCGGGTACGCCGAGCCCGTCCAGCTCCGCGACGACGGCCTCGACCTCGGCGAGGCACGGCAGCGTCTCGACCGCGAGCACGTCGGGCCCGGCGTCGGCGAGGGTCCGCAGCCGGTCGCGGTGCCAGGCCCGCAGCTCGGCGACCGTGAGCCCGTAGTCGCCGCGGTACTCCGAGCCGTCGGCCAGCGCCGCGCCGTACGGCCCCACCGACGCGGCCACGAACCCGTCCGGCCCCATCGCCTCGCGGGCCAGCGCGACGCTGCGCCGCAGCAGGCCGTCGGCGCCCGCCCGGTCGAGGCCGCGCCGGGCCAGGCCGGCGTAGGAGACCTGGTACGAAGCGGTGATCGCCACCCGCGCCCCGGCGGCCGCGAAGTCGCGGTGCGCCGCGGTGATCTCCTCCGGATCGTCCAGCAGCAGCCGCGCCGACCACAGCTCGTCGGCCAGGTCGTGCCCGCGGGCCTCCAGCTGGGTCGCCAGCCCGCCGTCGAGCAGGATCACGCCCTCGGCGAGCGCTGTGCGGAAGTCGGCCACGCCCCATCCTGACACCGCCGGTCTAGCCTGAGCGGATGGACATCATCCTGATCCCAGGTCTGTGGCTCAACGCGTCCACGTGGGACGCGGTCGTCCCGATCATCGAGGACGCCGGACACCGGGCAAGACCCCTGACCCTGCCGGGGATGGCCAGCAAGAACGCCGACCGAACGGGCATCGGCTTGGGCGACCACGTCGGCGCGGTGGTCGACGCGATCGACGAGGCCGAGCCCCCGGTGCTGCTGGTCGGCCACTCGGCCGGCTGCGGGGTCGCCCACGCCGCGCTCGACGCCCGCGTCGAGAAAGTGGCGGCCGTCGTGCACGTGGGCGGCTTCCCCTCCGCAGACGGCGAGCAGCTCCTCGTCGGGCTGGAGGCCGAGGACGGCGAGGTCGCCATGCCCGACTGGGCCGCGATCGGCGAGGAGGCCAACATCGCGGACATGGACGAGGCCGCGGTCCAGCGCCTGTACGACGAGGCGATCCCCGTGCCCGAGCGGGTGCTCAGCGACCCGGTGCGGCTCAGCGACCCGCGTCGCCTGGACGTCCCGGCGACGATGGTCTGCCCGGAGTACACGGTCGCCGACCTGCGCGGCTGGCTCGACAGCGGCAACGGCCCGGCCGAGCTGGCCGCGCTGACCCGGGTCGAGTACGTCGACCTCGGCGGCGGCCACTGGCCCCAGCTCACCCAGCCCGAGCGGCTCGCCGACCTCATCCTCCGCGCCGCAATGTAGCCCCCGAGTCGGCGCATCCATGCACGCAGAACACGCCGAGTCGGCGCATCCATACGGGTTGTCCACAGGCTGGGTTTCGGTGGTCTGAGATTGTCGGTGGTGGCTGCTTGGATAGTCGGTATGGAGATCCAGGCGCTGTTCGTCCTCGATGCCGACACCGACGTGTCGGCCGTCGTGGACGCCGCCGCGGGCCTGGACGACATCGGGTACGACGATGCGGACACCGCCGATGGAGCCGTCGACCACGCGACGAACGCCACCGATGAGCTGGATGATTCGGTGGCGGTACTTTCCGTGTTCCGCGACCAGGTAGCTCTGGAGGATGCCGCTGGTGTCGCGCAGCTCGAGCTCGCCGTCGCGTATGCGTCGTACAACAGTGCGGACTCGATCGCCGAGGCGGCGGTGATCCCCCAAGCCCCGGGCATCGATGCTGCGGTGCCGTTGGCGGGTGAGGGTGCGCCGTGGATCAGCGAGTTCGCGGTCGTGGAGTTCGCCGCCGCCACCGGCAGGTCGACCGACGCCGCCCGCCACTACCTGGGTGAGGCCCTCGAACTGGCCTACCGGCTCCCCAAGACCTGGGCCGCCGT
>JBDHZS010000085.1:0-14908 GCA_039812025.1 Nocardioides sp.
TCCACTACATCGTCGGCACCCGGTTGCGCCGCGGGCTGCTCACCGTCGTCGACGCCACCAACGTGCAGCCGCGCGCCCGCGCCGAGCTGGTGAGGCTCGCCAGGAGCCACGACGTACTCGTCGACGCCCTCGTCCTCGACGTCCCCGAGTCCCTGGCCGTCGAACGGAACCGGCAGCGGCCCGACCGTGACTTCGGCGCCCACGTCGTCCGCCGCCAGCACCGCGACCTGGTGCGGTCGCTGCCGCGGCTCAAACGCGAGGGTTTCCGCCGCGTCCACATGCTCCGCGGCCCCGAGGAGATCGCGGCGGCCGAGATCGTCCGCGAGCGGCCCTGGAACGACCGCGCCGACGTCACCGGCCCCTTCGACATCATCGGCGACGTCCACGGCTGCGCGTCTGAGCTGCGCACGCTGCTGGGCGAGCTCGGCTGGGAGATCGAGTACGACGGCGGCCAGGCTGTGGGTGCAAGCCACCCCGAGGGCCGGCAGGCGGTCTTCGTCGGCGACCTCGTCGATCGCGGCCCCGACACCCCGGGCGTGCTGCGGCTGGTGATGGGCATGGTCGCCGCGGGCGCCGCGCTCTGCGTCAGCGGCAACCACGAGGCCAAGCTGGTGCGCGCGCTCAAGGGCGCCCGGGTCAACGTCGCCCACGGGCTGGCCGAGTCGCTCGAACAGCTCGCGGCCGAGCCCGAGGAGTTCCGTGGCGCCGCGTTGACCTTTATGGATGGGCTGGTCGCCCACTACGTCCTCGACGGCGGCCGGCTCGTCGTCGCGCACGCCGGGCTCAAGGAGGCCTACCACGGCCGGTCGTCGGGCCGGGTCCGCGCGTTCGCGCTGTACGGCGACACCACCGGGGAGACCGACGAGTACGGGCTGCCGGTGCGCTACCCCTGGGCGCAGGAGTACCGCGGCAGGGCGGCGGTCGTCTACGGCCACACCCCCGTGCCGAGCGCGGAGTGGGTCAACAACACGATCTGCCTCGACACCGGCGTGGTCTTCGGCGGCTCCCTCACCGCGCTGCGCTACCCCGAGCGCGAGCTGGTCTCGGTGCCGGCGGAGCAGGAGTGGTACGAGCCGGTGAGGCCGCTCGCGCCGCCCGCCGCCGCCGAGCGCGAGCCCGCCGTACTCCGGATCGACGACGTCGCCGGCACCCGCTGGCTGGAGACCGCGCACGCCGGCAAGGTCAAGATCCCCGAGGAGAACGCCGCCGCGGCGCTGGAGGTGATGAGCCGCTTCGCCGTCGACCCGCGGTGGCTGATCTACCTCCCGCCGACGATGTCGCCGGTCGCCACCTCGTCTCTCGACGGGTTCCTGGAGCACCCGGCGCAGGCGTTCGACGAGTACGCCGCCTGGGGCGTCACCCGCGTCGTGTGCGAGGAGAAGCACATGGGCTCGCGTGCCGTCGCCGTCATCGCCAGGGACGCCGCGGCGGCCGAGCGGCGGTTCGGGGTCGCCGACGGTACGACGGGCGCGGTCTACACCCGCACCGGGCGGCCGTTCTTCCCCGATTCCGCCCTGGTCGATCGGCTGCGCGAGGCCGTGGCGCCCCTCTTCGCGTCCCTGGAGACCGACTGGCTCGCCCTCGACTGCGAGCTGCTGCCCTGGTCGGCCAAGGCGATCGGCCTGATCAAGGAGCAGTACGCCTCGGTCGGCGCCGCCGCGTTGGCCTCCCTCCCCGCCGCGCGCGGACTGCTGGAGCAGGCGTCGGCTCGCGGACTCGACGTCGCCGCGTTGTCGTCGAAGGTGGCGCGGCGGCTCTCGAACGCCGAGGCATTCCGGGAGGCCTACGCGTCGTACGTCGGTCCGCCCGACGGCCGGGTCACGCTGGCGCCGTTCCAGATCCTCGCCTGCGAGGGGCGCGCGCTCGCGCTGACCGAGTCGCACGAGTGGCACCTCGCCCGGCTGGCGGCGTTGGAGGGCGAGCTGATCACGCCGACCCGGCACCGCTTCGTCGACCTCGCATCGCCCGCAGAGCGCGAGGCCGCCACCCGGTGGTGGCTCGAGCTGACCGCGGCCGGCGGCGAGGGCATGGTGGTCAAGCCCGCCCACCTGGTCGACGGCCGGGTGCAGCCGGGGATCAAGGTGCGGGGCAGGGAGTACCTGCGGATCATCTACGGGCCCGACTACACCGACTCGCTCGACGTGCTGCGCAACCGGAACCTCGGCAAGAAGCGGCACCTCGCCCAGCGCGAGCACGGCCTCGGGATGGAGGCGCTGAGCGACTTCGTCGCCGGGGCGCCGCTGTGGAGGGTCCACCAGTCGGTGTTCGCCGTACTCGCCCTCGAGTCCGAGCCCGTCGACCCCCGCCTCTGACACCGAGTCGGCTCGAAGGTGCACGGAAAACACGCCGAGTCGGCTCGAAGGTGCACGAGAAACACGCCGAGTCGGCTTGAAGGTGCACGGAAAACACGCCGAGTCGGCGCTTACGTGCACGGTCATCCACTGGCTGAGCCGCCCGGCTGGGGACAGCCGCGTATTTAAGAGCCGACTCGGCGCTCTCAGCGTGCATCTAAGAGCCGACTCGGCGTGATTCTGGTGCACTCAAGAGCCGACTCGGGGCGCCGACCCCGAGGAGCGCGACGCCGGCGAGGACCGTCGCGGTCAGGAGCATGGGGCTCGCCCAGGCCGGGTCGATGAGGCCGAGGACGAGGGTGACCAAACCGGCCGGGACGATCAGCGCGAGCACCCGGGCGCCCACGCCGAGCGGGTTGCGGCGCAGGGTCGCGAGCCCGATGACCAGGCATGACCCGAAGAGAGCCGCGAGGCACAGCGCGGCCGCGGCGTCAGAGGCCGTCATCCACGGGCCGCCCTCGATGCCGAGGAGTCGTAGCAGCGGGGCGATGACGACCGTGCCGACGAACAGCGCTGCCAGGCCGAACAGTAGGACGGGGTACGCCCAGCGGGCCGGCGCGGGCGCCTGCGCGAACCGGTGGCGTTCGCCCCGCACGATCAGTAACAAGAGGCCGACCGTCACGATGAGCGCCGCAGCGGTCACCGTGCCGAGCCACGGCGGGCCGAGAGCGCTCCCGGTGTTGTCGGTCACCACCGTTCGAGTGCCGGTCGTGACGACGATGACGGTGTCGGCGATCAGTGCCGTGACCAGCAGACCAACCAGGACGAGTGCGAGCTTGCGAAGAGCGGTCATCAGAGTGACTCCTTGAGGGCTGGATTTGTGGGCCGGGTGGCCCACGTCTCCACGGTCGCGGCCGCCCGCCCTCCGGTGCGTCCTCCGCGGGGGAGTCGGCGGCGCCGCGCGCGGAGGATCTCGGCTCGTCCGGCAGGAGGAGCCCGTTCAGCCCGCGGCGCCCGATCGGTGCGCCAGCACGACAGCCTGCACCCGGTCCCGCACGCCCAGCTTGGCCAGGACGTGGGCCACGTGGGTCTTGACCGTGGTCTCGGCGAGGTAGAGCTCCCGCCCGATCTCGGCGTTCGACAGACCGCGCGCCATCGCCTGCAGCACCTCGCGCTCCCGGTCCGTCAGCTCCGCGAGTCCGGGCGCCTGAGCCGACACCGGCTGGCCGACGTACGTCTCGATCAGCCGTGCCATCACCGCCGCCCCCACCGTGGCCTGACCGGCCGCGCAGGCCTTGACCGCGCTGATCAGCGCGCCCGGCTCGGTGGTCTTGAGCAGGAATCCCGCCGCGCCCGCGCGCAGTCCCGCGACCACGTAGTCGTCCAGATCGAACATGGTCAGGATCAGCACCCGGGTCCCCGGCAGGGAGGCCGTGATCTCGCGGGTGGCGGTGATCCCGTCGCCCCCGGGCATCTCCACGTCCATGAGCACGACCTCGGGCCGCAGCCGCGTCGCCAGGAGTACGGCGGCCGGTCCGTCGGCCGCCTCGGCGACGACCTCCAGGCCCGGGTCGGAGGCGAGTACGGCGACCAGTCCCGCCCGCAGGAGCTCGTTGTCGTCGGCCACGACGATCCGCACGGTCATGCCGGCACCGGCTTCGGGGCGTGCAGCGTCGCCTCGACCGCGAAGCCCGTGCCCCCGGGTCCGGTGCCCGTGACCAGCGAACCCGAGGCCAGCGCTACCTGCTCGCGCAGCCCGACCAGCCCATAGCCGCGGGGGCTGCCCGCGGCCGGACCGGGTCCGGTGTCGGTGACGGAGACGACCAGCCGGTCGCCGGTACGACGCACCGCGACCCGCGCGCTCGCCCCGGGCGCGTGCCGCATGACGTTGGTCAGCGTCTCCTGGACGACGCGATAGACCAGGCCCGCCGCGTCGCCGTCGAGGTCCGCGGGCCAGGTCGCGGTGACAGGTGTGCCCGCCGAGCGCACCCGCCCGACCAGCGCTTCCAGGTCGGCCGGGCCACGCCGTCGTACGCCGGGATGCCGGGGCAGGCGGTCGAGCTCGTCGAGCGCCTCACGTGCGCTGGCGGCGATCACGTCGAGCGCGGCCCGGCTCGACGCCGGGCTGTCGCGCCAGGTGACCTGGGCCGCCGCGGCCTGCATCGCGATCAGGCCGACCGAATGAGAGACCAGGTCATGGACGTCCCGCGCGAAGCGGCATCGCTCCTCGGCGACGGCCGTCGAGGCCGCCAGGGCGAGCTCGGCCTCTCGATCTCGGGCGGTCGCTGCCGCGCGTGCGGCCCGGCTGCGACCCAGGTGGGCGACCAATCCGACGCCGCAGGAGATGACCAACAGCACGAGGGTCAGCGGGGCGTTCACCGGGTCGGTGACCCAGACGTTCGCGGTCGCGCACCCGACTAGGACGAGGCCGGCGCCGAGCTCGGAGGTCCGCAACCGGGGTCGGCTCGTGATCGTCCACAGCAGGCCGCAGACCGTGACCAGCCACCAGAAGCCCCCGCTCACCCACAGGCCCGCCAACGTCCCCATGACGAAGAGCCCGGACGCGACGTACGCGCCGGTCGCCGGGCTCGTACGTCGCCAGATCACGGTGAGCGCGACCGCGCCGGTGAGTACGACGCTCGCCCAGTCGGCCGGCCTGCCCTCCAGACGGGCGTAGGCGACCGTCTCGAACATCGCGAAGGCCGCGGTGGCCAGCGCGATGGCGGCGTCCGCCCGCCCGATCCGCTCGGGGGCACCGCGCGACTCGGCGGCCGCGGGGACGTCCTCGACGGTCCGGAGCAGGCCGAGCTGACGCCGCAGGTCGCTGGAGGCACGGCGGCTGAGCCGGTGGATCCGCTCGGCGGATGGCACCGGGTCGGCGAGAGCGCGGCTCTCCTCGGCCTCGGTCCGGACCTCGGCGAGGCACGCGCGGAGGCTGGCGTCCAGGTCGCTCGCGAGTCGTTCGCGCTCGCTCGTCACGGCCGCGCGGGCGACCTCATCCGCATCGGCGGCGGCGAGGGTGTGGGCGCGCGCCGCTTCCCGCCCGGCGTCGTGCCAGGCGGTGCGGCCGAGCCGCGCGGCCAGCCACAGCGCCGACAGCAGCACCGTGACGAAGAGCCACTCGGGGAAGCCGCCGCCGGAGAGCACATTGGCCGCGGCCGACACCAGTCCGGCCGCCGCGATGCCCGCCACGTCGACCGCACGGCTGCCCATTCCCTCAGGGTAGGACCGCGCCGCGGGCCGGCCCATCCTCCTTGAGGATGAGCGAGCGTCAGCTGCGCAAGCGGTCGCGCCACAGGCCGACCGAGTCGGGCACGAAGTCGCCGGGGGAGTCGGCGATCCGCTCGAGCAGCTCCGGCAACGGCATCCAGTCGCCCCAGGAGACCTCCTCGGCCTGGAGCGAGACGGGCCCGTCCCAGGTCACGGTGTAGAGGAACGCGTGGTAGTCGGTGTGCTCGTCCGCATAGTCGTCCTCGCCGAGCCTGGTCAGCACGGTGTCGGCGATGCCGAGCTCCTCGGCCAGCTCACGCGCCGCGCCCTCGTCGGGATCCTCTCCGGCCCCGAGGACGCCGCCCGCGGCGAAGTCGTAGAGCCCCGGGAAGACGTCCTTGGTCGTCGTACGACGATGCACGAAGACCCGCCCGGCCCCGTCGTGGACGACGATGCTGCTGGCGGCGTGGCGGAGGTTGTCCGCGCGCATCCGCGACCGTGGCGCGGACCCGCACTCGCGGCCCTGCGCGTCGTACAACGCGACGATCTCGTCCATGGGCCTACTTGTACTCGAAGACCACGACCAGCGGCCGACCGCCCATGATGCCGGTGTACGTCGGGACGTAGATCCGGCCCTTCGTGGTGCCCGCACCGGAGACCTGGACGGCCTGGGGAGCGTAGAGCTCCTCGCCCCACGCCTCGTGGCGCGGCTTGATCGTCTTCGCATCCAGCACCAGGAACGACGGGTTGTCCTCAGGCAGCGCCCGCCACATCGTGACGTAGAGGTACTTGCCGTCGGGGGAGATGCCGATGTCGGTGCCGTCTTCGCGGCCCGCGACCTGCTTCTGGCTGACCAGCTTGTTCTTCTTCAGGTTGACCTTCGCCACCCGGAGTGGGTCCTCGCTCGTGGCCGAGACGACGTACGCGGTCTTGTTGTCCTTGCTGATCGCGATCGCGCCCGGATCGAAGGGCACACGCAGCCGCTTGACCTGCTTGGGCGTCCCGTTCTTCTTCACCTTGTGCAGCAGGATGTAGGTGTCGACGGTGGTGGAGGTGGTCACCATCCGCTTGCCGTTGGGCGAGACCCCGATGTCGCCGTGCCACTCGGTGGTGTTGGCGTGGCCTGCCTTCTTGGGCTTGCGTGGGTTCTTCAACGACAGCACCTGGATGCCCTTGCCCTGGCCGTAGCCGCCGAGCACGTAGCCGTGCTTGATGTAGAGGTACTTGCCGTTCGGGGAGATCTCCATGTCGAAGACGTCCGATGGACTGAACTTCTTGCGGTAGAGCTGCTTGAGCTTCTTGGGCTTGCCGCTGCCGCTCACGTCGACGACGAAGAGGGTGTCGCGGCCGCTCAGGACGTAGGCGATCTTCCCGTTCTTCGACAGCACCACCCGACTGCCGAACACCGCCGTCGACGTGCCGAGGATCTTCGGGTTGTCGGTGGTCAGCGACATGACCTGGAGCCAGTCGCCGCTCACGGCCACGGCGCGCTCGCCGTCCCGGGACACGGCGAGGTCCCTGATGCCAGTCGTGGTCTCCAGCGGCATCTGGGCGCCGCCGATGATCTGCAGCGTCGGGCCGCCCTGCGAGCCCGCCTGCGGCTCGACCTGGATGCCGGCGCCCGGATCCGCCGATGCGGCCGGGCCGGCGAGCAGGGGCGTGGTCAGTGCGAGCACGGCCGCCGCGACCAGGGCGGACAGGGTACGGCGTCGGGTCATCGGGAACTCCTCCTCGGGCGTTGCCGCCACCTTAGGCACCGCCACCGACAACGTCGCGATCCCGGACGGCTCCGGACACGCCTCACTCCGATTCGTCCACGTCCTCCGAGCGGCGAACGGCCGGTCAGCCCGCAGACGTATCGGGGTTGGAGCGGTCGGAGTGGCCCAGCGACATGCCGGGCGCGACGAGGTCGCGGACGCGCCGCTTGAGTTCGGTGATCTCGGGGAAGCCGCCGTCGGTCTTCCGGTTCCAGACCGTCTCCTCACCGACCTCGACGCGGAACATCCCGCCGCGCGACGGCACCAGGAGCACGCCCCCGAGCGTGTCGGAGAACGTCTGCAGCAGCTCCCCGGCGTACCACTGCGCCCGCAGCAGCCACCGGCAGTCGACGCAGTAGCGGATGGTCACGACCTGGCTCATCGGGCGCCGTCCCACCAGCGCAGCACACGCATCGCGCGCAGCGTGACCCAGCGGCTGGGGTCGCCCTCGCCGTGGCTCACGTCGATGAGCTGCGGGCCCTCGTGGTGCAGCTCGCGACGCCAGCGCCCGTCCGGCAGGCGCTTGGAGCGCAGCAGGTCGACCGCGGGGCCGAGCCGTTCGTCGCGTCGGTCGGCGAGCCGGAAGTGCTCGAGCCCGCGCAGCACGTCGTGGTACCACCGCACCGGGTAGGAGAGCATCGTGAACCGCGGATCGGCCGCCTCGCCCGTCGTACGACGGCGGAAGAGCGCGCGCTCGAGCAGGTAGTCTTCGCCGGCGCGCCGGGCCGCCTCGACGTCGGCCGCCTCGATGTCGGCTGCCGAGCCGCCCGCGCGCTGCCAGGCCAGCAGCCCCTCGACCGCGCAGATCGTGGAGTGGAAGGAGGAGACCTTGTCGCCGTACTCGGCCCAGCAGTTCCAGCCGCCGTCGGCCAGCCGGCCGCCGAGCAGCGTCCGCACGATCCGGTCCCCGCCCTCCCCGAAGTGCGCGGCGACCGCGAGCGCGACGCCGTTGATGCAGGGCTCGGTCTCGCCCTCGAAGTACGGCTCGTCGTCGTGCTCCCACCGCACGTTCGCCCGCACCCGCTCGATCGCGCGTCGCGCCGGCGGCGCGGCCGGGTCGACCCCGAACTCCGCGAGCGCCTGCAGCGAGAAGTGCGTCGCGGTCCAGGCGTCGAAGAACGGCCGGTCGTCGTCCGCCCAGCCGGGCCGGTAGGTGCCGCCGTCCCAGCGCCCGTCGTCCTCCTGGGCGGCCAGAAGCTGTGCGGCCCACCCTTCGGTGGCGACCCGGGCGCGCTCGGCGACGACCTGCTCGGCGGGCGCGTCGGCGAGATCCCGCAGCACCTGCCACCGGATCGCCGGATCCGAGTCGAGCAGCCAGTCGATGACGTCCACGCACCTGAGCCTACGCGCGAGCGCGGGCGGGAGCCCGGCGATACGTCAGCCCGACGGGCAGTCGGCGAGGAACCGGAGGAGGTTGGTCGCGTCGTCGCTGGTGAACATCTGGTCGAGCGCTCGGTTGAACTCGAGTCGGCGTGCGTAGGGGACGCTGACGACGTCGTACCCATGCGACATGAGCTCGCCGGAGATCATCAGCCGCGCAGTGCGCTTGTTGCCGTCGACGTAGTACTGCGTCCGTGTCGCGGCGGCGAAGTAGATCAGCGCCCGGTCGCGCGGATCGGCGATCGTGGCGAGGTAGTCGAGGGTGGAGGTGAAGCGTTGGCCGGCCTCGATCTCTTCATGCCGGGCGACCATGCGGTGGAGCCGGTCCGAGATCGTCTTGTCGAGTCGGAACTCGCCTGCGCCCACCAAGCCATCGAGTTCGTTGTAGGCGTCGCTGAGGGCGAGGATCTGGGTCTCGTCCTCGGTGCGGTGCCCGCCGACGGTCACGCCGTCCAGGAGCGTCCTCACCTCGGGCAGGGTGAAGGTGTTCCCCTCGAGCGCGGCCGCGTTCCAGATCAGCTCGGGGAGCGCGGCGCGGAACCTGTGGCGGGCTCGCTCCAGGTCACTGGGTCGGATGCGAGAGGCGTCGAACTCGGCCCAGGTGACGCCGGTCTCGGCGAGCTGCTCCGCCGTCGTGACCGGTACGACGGGAACGGGATCCGCCCCGCGGATCCGCTCTACGTACTCGCTCGCCCCGATCGTCCGCCTGCGTCTCGTCACCATGTGCCGACCTCCGCTCTGGCAGCTTCGGCGGCCGACCCGCCGAGGGCTCCGCACGCGAGCAGGATGCTCCTCACCGTGCCGACGGAAGGGTCGACCTTGCCGGCCAGCACGCGGTGGAGGGTCGATGGCGAGACGCCCGCCCGGCGTGCGGCCGCGCTCGGGGTCAGCCCGCTTCGGGCAAGGCTAGCCGTGACCAACGATGCGGCAACAGGTTGTGCAGCCTCAGAAGGCACGCCGGCTGCGGAGGTAGGCGGGCCGCCCGTCGGGGTCGTGGAGGAACCGGTACGCCGGGGCGGCGAGCGCCTGCCGGGCCAGGGAGAGCGAGGGCAGCGCGATCCGGCGGAGGCGCCCGGGCGGCCGCGGCCCGGGGCAGCCGTCGTCGTACCACGCATCGAGCGCGTCGGCCGCCGCGGCGAACCGGGCGAACATCCCCTCGGCGGAGGCGCAATCGGCCATGAGCGCCGTCAGGTCCGCGGCCGCGAGCGACGCGGCGTCGACCTGCTCGGGCGCGAGCCGGTCGAGGTGCTCGGCGGCCAGCTGCAGCCGGAGCCGGGTGGCGTAGGAGTCGCCGACCACGGCGGCCGTCAGCTCGGAGTCGGTGGTCCAGGAGCGGCGGCAGAAGTTGTCGGAGCCGATCGTGGCCCAGGCGTCGTCGACGATGCAGACCTTCGCGTGGACGTAGACCGGGGTGCCGGCGTGGTTCTCGAGCCCGTAGACGGCGACCCGCTCGGGTGCCGCGGAGACGACCTGGCGCAGGGCGCGCAGCCGGCCCAGCGTCTGCGGGTCGCGCCGCAGCCCGCCGTCCTGGTTGGGGAAGAGCGGCAGCAGGGCGATGAACCGCAGGTCGGGCTGGTTGTCGAGCGCCTCGACGAGGACGTTGCTCATCTGCTCGCCCCACAGGAACTGGTCCTCCAGATAGATCAGTGACCTGGCGTGGCCGAGAGCCTTGCTATAGCCGCGGGCCACCGAGCGTTCCCCGTCGGGGGCGAAGTGGAGCGCCCAGCCCGGCCCCAGCCGCGGGTACGTCCGCAGCAGCTGCACCGCGTCGTCGCCGGCGGGCGGCGGTGGCGGCGCCTGGGGCGGCAGGGGCGCCAGGGCGGTGTCCAGCCGGTGGGCCCGGTCCTTGAGCTTGCGCACCGGGCTCCGGGTCAGCGGGGTCGGGTCCTCCCAGCGCTCGCGGAAGACGGTCTCCACGTCGTGGACGACCGGCCCGCGCAGCGCCACCTGCACGTCGTGCCAGGGCGGCCGTTCGCCGTACTCCGCAGCCAGCGGCTCCGGCTGTGGGTCCCCGAGGTGGCGGGCGTCGTCGCGGCGCCCGTGGCACAGGTCGATCCCGCCGAGGAACGCGACGTCGCGGGAGGGGTCCTCGGCGTGCCGGATCACCACGAACTTCTGGTGGTGCGCGCCGCCGCGTCGTACCCGCATGTCGAGCTGCACGTCCGCGCCCCGTGCCTGGAGCTCCGCGCCGAGCTCGCGATGGTCCTCGTGCGAGTAGCCGAGCCTGCTGCTGTGGGAGCGCCAGATCAGCGCGCGCACGTCCGCACCGCGCTCCATCGCCCGCCCGAAGACCTCGACGAGCTCGCTCTCGGGCTCGTCGGTCAGCTGCTCGTCGGGGTTGCCCTGCCAGTCGGTGAAGAAGATCAGGTCGCCCGCGCCGGTGTCCTCGATCGCGTCGTACAGGGCCTGGAAGTACGTCGCGCCGTGGATCAGCGGCTGAGCCACGTTGCCCGTCGACCACGCCTGCTCGCCCGGATGGATCCGGTCGATCCGGGTCGCGGCGTTGCCCCGCTCCGCCGCAGTCAGGAACCAGTCCGTCGATCCGGGGCTCATGGGTGGATCCTGCCACGTCTTCGCCTCCCCGAGGAGGGACCGGCTCGGCGTACGTCGTTGTCGGCGGCTGCTGCGAGGATGACCGAGCAGATCCCCTTCGTACGACGGAGAGCCCGGTGACCACGATCGACGACTACCTCCTCCAGGTGCTGCCGACCCTGGAGCCGGGGCCGCCGCGCCCGACCCACCGCGGTGCGGTGGAGCGGCTCCGCGCGTTGTGGGACGCGCAGGTCCGGAGCCGCCACCTCGACCACGCCGCCCGGTGGCTGCAGACGCAGGGGAGGGGCTACTACACGATCGGGTCCGCGGGGCACGAGGCCAACGCGGCGCTGGGGCTCCTGTCCCGGGTGGACGACCCCGCGCTGCTCCACTACCGCTCGGGCGGCTTCTACGCGGCGCGGGCGGCCGTGGCCGGCCTGCCCGACCCGACGCGCGACGTGCTGTTCAGCCTCACCTGCGCCGCGGCCGACCCGATCTCGGGCGGTCGGCACAAGGTCTTCGGCCATGCCGAGCTGAGCATCGTCCCGCAGACCTCGACGATCGCCTCGCACCTGCCGCGGGCGACGGGTCTGGGCTTCTCGCTGGGGCTCGCGGCCCGCCTGGGGCGCGACACGCCGTGGCCCGGCGACGCCGTCGTGATCTGCAGCTTCGGGGATGCGTCCGCCAACCACTCGACGGCCACGGGCGCGCTCAACGCCGCGTCGTACCTGACCCATCGCGGACTGGACTGCCCGGTGCTCTTCGTCTGCGAGGACAACGGGCTCGGGATCAGCACCCCCTCGCCGGCCGGGTGGCCGGAGGCGACGCTGCGCAGCTACCCGGGGCTGCGGTGCTGGTCCGCGACCGGCGAGGACCCCGTCGCGCTGCTCGGGCGGGTCGAGGTCGCGCTGGCCGCGGTGCGGGAGTCGCGGCGGCCGGCGGTCCTGCACCTGCGCACGGTCCGCTACATGGGCCACGCCGGCTCCGACGCGGAGATCGCCTACCGGTCCCGGCGGGACATCGAGGCCGACTACGCCCGCGACCCGATCCTGGCCACGGCCCGGGCGCTCGTCGACGCCGAAGCGATGAGCGGTGAGGAGGCACTCGCGTCGTACCAACGCACCCGCGAGCGGGTCATGGTGACCGCCGAGACGGTGCTCGACGAGCGGCGCCTGGACTCTCGGGCCGCGGTGATGGCGCCGCTGCGGATCCCACCGACGGCTGCGAGGCCGGGTCCCGCGGCCGGACCGCCGCTGACCCTCGCCCAGTCGATCAACGCCACCCTGGCCGACCTGCTCGAACACCATCCGGAGGCGCTCGTCTTCGGCGAGGACGTGGCGGTCAAGGGCGGGGTGTACGGCGTCACCCGGGGCCTGCGGAGCCGCTTCGGAGGGCTGCGGGTCTTCGACACCCTGCTGGACGAGCAGACGATCCTCGGCACGGCACTGGGCGCCGGGCTCGCGGGGTTCGTGCCGATCCCGGAGATCCAATACCTCGCCTACCTCCACAACGCGGAGGACCAGCTGCGCGGCGAGGCGGCGTCGCTGCGGTTCTTCTCCGACGGGCAGTACGCCAACCCGATGGTCGTCCGGATCGCCGGGCTCGCCTACCAGAAGGGCTTCGGCGGCCACTTCCACAACGACAACTCCGTCGCGGTGCTCCGCGACATCCCCGGGATCGTGCTCGCCGTGCCGAGCGGCCCGGCCGACGCGCCCGGGATGCTGCGCACCTGCTTCGCGCTGGCTCGTGATTCGGGCCGGGTCTGCGTCTTCCTCGAGCCGATCGCGCGGTATCACACCCGGGACCTGTACGACGACGGCGACGGGCTGTGGACCGCGCCGCTGGCCACCGGTCAGATCGGCCCGGGCGAGATCAGCTTGAGTGAGATCGGGGTCCACGGCGAGGGTCGGGACCTCGCGATCGTCACCTTCGGCAACGGCACCTACCTGAGCCTCCGCGCGGCCCGCCGACTCGCCGAGCAGGGCGTCGAGGCGACGGTGCTCGACCTGCGGTGGCTCGCGCCGCTGCCGGCCGAGGCCTTGGCGCAGGCCTGCGCGGGGTACGACGCGGTGCTGGTCGTCGACGAGACCCGCCGCAGCGGGGGCGTCTCGGAGGCGGTCGTCGCCGCGCTGGTCGACGCGGGTCATCCCGGCCGGATCGCGCGGGTCGCCAGCGCCGACAGCTACATCCCGCTCGGGCCGGCCGCGGCCGCCGTACTGCTCGGCGAGGAGGAGATCGTCGAGGCGGCACTGCGCATAGCGATGAGGGCATAGGCTTGGGCCGCACGGTGTAGCTCACCGACGGAGACCCGTTCGTCCGGCTGATGCGCCTGGTTCGTGAGATCGCCGGGGCCGAGCACCACGGTGGGGACATCGTGATGTCGGGCGAGGAACCCGCCTTCGCACGCGGCGGTCCAGGCTCCGGTCTCGCCCGGGCAACCGGCGGCGCGGACGGCGTCCTGCGCGCAGCGCACCAGGGGTGAGTCGAGCGCGGTCTCGAAGCCCGGCATGACCATGTCGACCGCGCCCTCGATGAGTATCCGGTCGGTGCCCGGACGCTGTGCCTCGCGATGCCGACGGTGTGCGCGGTCGAGCAGGTCGTCGAGGATCGACTGGGCATCCTCGTGCGGGAGGGTGCGGCGATCCAGGGTGAGCGTGCAGCGGTCGGGCACGATGGAGGTGCCGTGGCCACCGGCGATGGTGCCGACGTTCCAGGTGGCAGGGCCCAGGATCGGGTGGGGGGTCGCCGCGAGTGCGCGGGCGTCGTACTCGACCTCGGTGATCACGTCGGCGGCAGCGAGGATCGCGCTCGCCCCCTCGTCGGGCGTGCCGGCGTGCGCACTCGCACCGCTGATCTCGACCCGCAGGTTGCTCGCGCCGCGGCAGCCGGTGATGACCGTCATGCCCGTGGGTTCGGCGACGACGCACGCTGTGTAGGGAGCTGGGGGATTCGCGTCCAGGTAGCGGGAGACCCCGATGGCTGCGTCCTCTTCATCGACCGTGCAGATCAGTGTCATCGGCAGCGACGGATCGTGATGGTGCACCGCTGCCATGGCGGCGATCACCGCGGCCAGCCCGCCCTTCATGTCGCACGTCCCCCGTCCGATCAGCTCGTCGCCGCGGCGGCGGGGCGTGAAGGGGTCTCCGCTCCACCCCTCGCCGGCGGGTACGACGTCGCTGTGGCCCAGGAACACGATGCCCTCGCCATCCTGACGGGAGCCGAGCCGGGCGATCAGGTTCGGGCGACCGGGTGCGGCGTCATCCAGTACGACATCGGCGCCGATGCCGCCCAACACGCGCGCGAGCTCTCTGACCGTGGCGTGCTCCGGGCCGACGGTGACCTCCCCGCCAGCGCGGACCAGGGCCGAGGTGAGGTCGGCGGTCCGCTCCGGGTCGATCGTGGCAAGGACCCCGGCCTCGTCAGCCGTCATCGACCCGGCACGGGCGAGACGGCCCGCGGCCCGCCGGCTCATGACCGGGCTCCGAGCACGATCAGCTCGCGGGGGATGTCGGTGAGCAGTTCGGCACCGGTGTCGGTGACCCGGATGGTCTCCGACACCTCGAAGCCTGAGCCGCTGATCCACATGCCGGCGATGACGTGGAAGGTCATGTTCTCGGCCAGCGGGGTGTGGTCGTCGCTGCGGAGGCTGACGGTCCGCTCGCCCCAGTCTGGCGGGAATCCGATGCCGATGGAGTATCCGAGTCTCGATGCCTTCGAGTATCCCGCCGCCCCGATGAC
>JBDHZS010000086.1:0-14668 GCA_039812025.1 Nocardioides sp.
CGTCTCCGGACTCACCGCGCCGACAACTGACTGAGCGGCGGGCGCCGGTCTAGGCTCGGGACATGTCCGAGGCGGAGGAACCCACTGGCACGTTGACTGGCATGTCCACCGGCGTGACGGCGCTCGACGACGCGCTGGCGCAGCTCGACGGGCTCGCCGAGCGCGGCGTCGAGGAGCACCCGGCCGCCTTCGAACGAGTCCACGCCACGATGCGCGCCGTCCTTGACGGCGACGACGCCTGACGCCGTGCCGCCGCGCCGCCTGCGGCTCGACGCCGAGCTGGTACGACGCGGGCTCGCGCGCTCCCGCGAGCACGCCGCCGAGCTGATCGCGGCCGGCCGCGTCCGGGTCGCCGGCGATCAGGCCCGCAAGCCCGCGACCGGGGTGACCACGGACGTCGCGCTCGTCGTACTCACCGACGACGCCGACCCCGGCTACGTCTCCCGCGGCGCGCACAAGCTCGTCGGCGCCCTGGAGGCCTTCGTGGGCCTGACGGTCGCGGGGCGCCGGGTGCTTGACGCAGGCGCCTCCACCGGAGGGTTCACCGACGTGCTGCTGCGCCGCGGCGCAGCAGAGGTGGTGGCCGTCGACGTCGGCTACGGACAGCTCGCCTGGAAGCTCCGTCAGGACCCGAAGGTGCGGGTCCACGACCGCACCAACGTCCGCGACCTCACCCCGGAGCAGATCGGCGGGCCGGTCGACCTGGTCGTCGGCGACCTGTCCTTCATCTCGCTCACCCTCGTGCTGCCGGCGCTCGTCGCCTGCACGCGCCCCGACGGCGACCTCGCGCTGATGGTCAAACCCCAGTTCGAGGTCGGCAAGTCACGGGTCGGCAAGGGCGGCGTCGTCCGGGACCCGGCGCTGCGCGCCGAGGCGGTGCGGACCGTCGCCGACGCGGCCGCCGCACTCGGCTGGGGCGCGCGGCAGGTCGCGGTCAGCCCGCTGCCGGGACCGTCGGGGAACGTCGAGTTCTTCCTCTGGCTGCGCCACGGTCCGGCCGAGATCGGCGAGGCGGAGATCCGCGCCGAGGCCGGGCATGCGGCGGACGGCGCGGGTGGCGGTGCGGGTGGTGGATGAGAGGGTGGAGCCGTGACCGACGCGCCCCGTGACGACGCTGTACGGCGGGTGCTCATCGTCGTACACACGGGGCGGCAGCAGGCGCGCGAGGTCGCCGCGGAGTTCATCGGCTCCCTCGTCTCGCGGGGGCTGACCGCGCGGATCCTCGCCTCGCAGGCCGAGGACCTCGGGCTCGACCACCGCGAGCTGGGCGACTCGCTCGAGGTCGTCGACGACGCCGCCCGGCCGGGCGCGGGCTGCGAACTCGCCGCGGTCTTCGGCGGGGACGGCACCCTGCTGCGCAGCGTCGAGCTCACCTGGGACGACGGCATCCCGCTGCTCGGGGTCAACCTGGGGCACGTCGGGTTCCTTGCGGAGGCCGAGCGCGAGGACGGCGACCGGATCATCGAGGCGATCCTGGCCCGCACCTACACCGTCGAACGGCGGATGACCCTCGACGTGAAGGTGCTCCACGGCGGCACCGAGGTGGCCAGGACGTTCGCGCTCAACGACGCGAGCGTCGAGAAGGCCGCCCGCGAGCGGATGCTCGAGGTGGTCGTGGAGATCGACGGCCGGCCGGTGTCGCGCTACGGCTGCGACGGCGTCGTCTGCGCCACCCCGACCGGATCGACCGCCTACAACTTCTCCGCCGGCGGCCCCATCGTCTGGCCCGAGGTCGAAGCGCTGCTGATGGTGCCGCTGAGCGCCCACGCGCTGTTCGCGCGGCCGATGGTGGCCTCGCCGTCCTCGACGCTCGCCGTCGAGGTGCTCGACCACACCGAGGGTGCCGGGGTGCTGTGGTGCGACGGCCGGCGCACCGTCGACCTGCCGCCCGGCGCCCGGATCGAGGTCCGGCGCGGCACCCAGATCGTGAGCCTGGTGCGGCTGCACACCGAGCCCTTCGCGGACCGGCTCGTCGCCAAGTTCGGGCTCAGCGTCAAGGGCTGGCGCGGCGGCGCCGACGCCGATCGCCCGGGAGGCTGAGCATGCTCGAGGAGATCCGGATCGCCGACCTCGGCGTGATCGAGTCGTCGACGCTCGAGCTCGGCCCCGGCCTGACGGTCGTCACGGGCGAGACCGGCGCCGGCAAGACGATGGTGGTGACGGCGCTAGGGCTGCTGCTCGGGGCCCGCGCCGACACCGGCGCCGTGCGCACCGGGGCGCGCTCCGCCCGGGTCGAGGGCGTCGTCGCCAGCGCGGAGCTCTCGGGCTTCGAGGCGGCCGTCGACGAGGCCGGCGGCACCGTCGAGGACGGCCGGGTGCTGCTGGCGCGCACGATCTCCGCGGAGGGCAGGTCCCGGGCATTCGCGGGCGGTGCCGGGGTGCCGGTCTCGCGGTTGGCCGCGATCGCGGACCCGCTGGTCGCCGTACACGGGCAGTCCGACCAGCACCGCCTCCTGCGCGCCTCCGCGCAACGCGACGCGCTCGACCGGTACGGCGACCTGGCCGGCCCGCTGGCCGCCTATCGTGCCCGCTTCGAGGCGTGGCGCGCGGCGGAGCGGGAGCTCGCCGAGGTGACCGCCCACGCCCGGGAGCGGGCCCAGGAGGCCGATCTGCTCCGCTTCGGGCTCGGCGAGATCGAGGCGCTCGACCCCCAGCCCGGCGAGGACGCGGAGCTCGCGGCCGCCGAATCCCGGCTCGGGTTCGCCGACACGCTGCGCACGGCCGCCGAGTCCGCCCGGGAGTCGCTGTCGGGAGGCGAGGGCCCCGCGGAGTCGTCGAGCGCGCTGGGGGCGTTCGGCGCCGCGCGACGGGCGCTGGACGGCGTGCGCGACCACGACCCGGAGGCCGCCGCGCTCGCCGAGCGGCTGGCCGAGCTGAGCTACCTGCTCTCCGACCTGGCGGCCGACGTGGCGTCGTACGCCTCGGGCGTCGAGACCGACCCCGCCAGGCTCGCGGCCGTCTCCGCGCGGCGGGCCGCGCTGACCGGGCTGACGCGCAAGTACGGCGACACGATCGACGACGTCCTCGCGTGGGCGCAGCGCGGCAGCCTGCGGCTGCTCGAGCTCGACTCGACCGACGACCGCATCGCCTCGCTGCGCGCCGACGTCGACCGGCTGGGCGAGGAGTCCCGGTCGCTGGCGGCCGAGCTGAGCGCCGCCCGGACGTCGGCGGCGGAGCGGCTGGCCGACGCCGTCACAGCCGAGCTGGGCGGCCTCGCGATGCCGCACGCCCGGCTGCGGATCCAGGTGAGCGACGCGGGCGAGCTCGGCCCGCACGGTGGGGACGAGGTGGAGTTCGTGCTCGCCGCCAACACCGGCTCCTCGGCCAGGCCGCTCAACCGCGGCGCGTCCGGCGGCGAGCTGTCGCGGGTGATGCTGGCGCTGGAGGTCGTGCTCGCCGCGAGCTCCCCGGTGCCGACCTTCGTCTTCGACGAGGTGGACGCCGGCGTCGGCGGCAAGGCCGCGGTCGAGGTCGGGCGCCGGCTCGCCATGCTCGCCCGGCACTCCCAGGTGCTCGTCGTCACCCACCTGCCGCAGGTCGCGGCGTACGCCGACCGGCACGTCGTCGTCGAGAAGGCCAGCGACGGCCATGTCACTACCTCCGGCCTCACCGTCCTCGACGACGCCGGGCGGGTCCGCGAGCTCAGCCGGATGCTCGCCGGGGTCGAGGACTCCTCCAGCGCGCTCGCCCACGCCCGGGAGCTGCTCGCCGCCGCTACGCCCGCCTTGCGTCATACGACCTGAGGGCTGCTGCCTCGGGTTCGGATGACCTCCCGCGGCCGCCCCGCCGGACGTCATACGAACCGCGGGCTATCGGCCACCGTTCGTATGACGTCCCGGGGTGGGGAGGGGTACGACGCGCCCGCTCGCCTGCCCGCCTGCGCGCGGCTGACCTGGGAGGATGAGCGAGCCATGAGGTTCCCCACGCGCAGTCGCACCGCCGAAGCACCGCCGGGACTGATCGCCCCGGCTCGGGTCGACAGGCGTCCCGTGGCCCTCGCTGCCCGGCTCGAGACCGGCGCCATCGCCGTCACCGACGCGGTCGACCTCGACCGCGCGGGCGCGCGGGCACTGCTCGACGCCGGCGCCGCGGCGGTCGTCAGCGCCGGGCCCCTCTTCTCCGGCCGCTACCCGGCCCACGGCCCCCTGCTACTGGCCGAGGCGGGCATCGAGGTCATCGACTCCGCCGGGCCGGCGGTCCTCGGCGAGATCCGCGACGGCGCCCGGGTGCGGCTCCATGCGGGGACCGTCTACGTCGGGGAGCGGGTGGTCGCCACCGGCCGCAAGGTCGGGCCCGACGACGTGCGACGCGACATGGACGCCGCCCGCGCCGGGCTGACCAGCCAGCTCGAGTCCTTCGCCCACGACACCCGCGAGGTGCTCCGGGGTGACCAGGACCTGCTGCTGGAAGGCGAGGGGCTCCCCAACCTGGCGGCAGAACTCGCCGGCAAGCACGTCGTCGTGGTCGTCGACGGCTACGACACCCGCGCCGAGTTGGCGGGGATCAAGCACTACCTGCGCGAGACGCGGCCGGTGCTGATAGCGGTCGACACGGGCGCGGACGCGGCGCTGGCGTCTCGTCGTACCCCCGACGTGGTGGTCCTCGACGCGCAGGCCGACGCGCTCCCGTCCGAGGACGCGCTGCGGCAGGCTGCGAGCGTCGTGGTCCGGCTCGACCCGGGCAGCGAGCCGGCGGCAGCGGAACGGCTGGGGCGCCTGGAACGGCTCGGCGTGCGGCCGCACCGCATCGAGACCACGCTGACCAGCGAGGACGTGGCGATCCTGATCGCCTCGGCCGGCGGCGCCGCGCCGATCGTCGGCGTCGGGATGAGCGCCACGCTCGACGACTTCCTCGACCGGCGCGGCGGCATGGCCAGCACCTGGCTGACGCGGCTGCGGGCGGGCGCAGACCTGGTCGACGCCCGGGCGGTCGCCGTCCTCTACACCGGCCGGGTCCGGCCGTGGCAGCTGCTGCTCGCGCTCGTCCTCGGTGTGCTCGCCGTCGTCGCCGCAATCGCGACTACGCCCGTCGGCCAGGAGTGGTGGGACCAGCTCGCGGCCCTGGTCGGGGGCTGGTTCGAGACCCTCCGCGGGTGGCTGCCGTGAACCTGCTGCGCCGCCGCATCCTCACCCTCGTCGGGCTGCTGATGGCCGCCGCCGTGGGCATCGCGCTCGGGGTCGGTCCGCTGAGCGCCGCCGGCGAGCGCCCGGAGGCCTCGGGACAGCAGGCCGAGGCCCAGCAGAGCGCGGCGCCGCCGTCGGCGGATCCCGAGGCGGCCGGGACGGGCGCCGAGCAGCTCCTCGCCGAGCAGGCCCCGCGGCTCTACGCCGATGGGTTGGCCGGCTCCGGTGTCGTGCTCTTGGTCGCGCCTGAGGCCGTCGAGGCCGACGCGCGCGGTCTCGCCGAGCAGGTCCGCGCCGCCGGCGGGCGGGTGGTGGGCACGTGGGAGCTCACCGATTCGCTGCTCGCCCCGAGCGAGAAGACCCTGGTCGAGACGCTCGCCGGGCAGCTGAGCGAGCAGGCCGAGGATCCGGCCGGGGAGGCCGGGCTGCGGGGCTATGAACTGATGGGCGCGCTGCTCGGGCGCGCGGTCGCCACCGGCAAGGCCGCCGTCGTCCCCGCCGGAGACGAGGCGAGCGCGATCCGCGCCAGCCTGAGCACCGCCGGCCTCCTCGAGGGTACGACGGCCGACGCGGCCGACGGCGACGCAGCCGATGAGCAGGCGAGCGAGGCGGCCAGGGCACCGCACGTCGTCGTACTCCTCGGACCCGACGCGGGGGCGGAGCGCGACATCGTGCTGTCCGGCCTGGTCGCGGGCCTCGCCCCCCAGGCCCGCAGCACCGCCGTCGTCGCCCCCGCCGCCGACCCGGCCCTGGGCAGGCTGCGCGGCGAGGACGCCTGGGCGGACGTCGCGACCGTCGACGGCGGCGACACGCTCGCGGGCCAGGTGCGGACCCTGCTGACGATCCTCGGCGTCGACCCGGGGGAGGCCCCGGGGAAGAGCGGAGCGGACGATGAAGCCCAGGACCCGGTGGGTGGCTCAGAGGACACTCACGACGCGGGTGACGGTCCGCGGCCGGTCCTACGCTAGGCTAGAACCCCGTGAAGGATGACGCGGTCGCCAAGCACATCTTCGTCACCGGAGGCGTCGCCTCCTCCCTCGGCAAGGGCCTGACGGCATCGAGCCTCGGTGCTCTGCTCAAGGCCCGCGGGCTGCGGGTCACGATGCAGAAGCTGGACCCCTACCTCAACGTCGACCCGGGGACGATGAACCCCTTCCAGCACGGCGAGGTCTTCGTGACCAACGACGGCGCGGAGACCGACCTCGACATCGGGCACTACGAGCGGTTCCTCGACACCGACCTCGCCGGCGCCGCCAACGTGACCACCGGGCAGGTCTACTCCCAGGTGATCGCCAAGGAGCGGCGCGGCGACTACCTCGGCGACACCGTCCAGGTCATCCCGCACATCACCAACGAGATCAAGGACCGGATCCGGGCGATGTCCGACGGCGTCGACGTCGTGATCACCGAGATCGGCGGCACCGTCGGCGACATCGAGTCGCTGCCCTTCCTCGAGGCCGCCCGGCAGGTGCGCCACGACATCGGCCGTGACAACTCATTCTTCCTGCACGTCTCCCTCGTGCCGTGGATCGGCCCGTCGCAGGAGCTGAAGACCAAGCCGACGCAGCACTCGGTGGCCGCGCTGCGCTCGATCGGCATCCAGCCCGACGCGATCGTCTGCCGCGCCGACCGCGAGCTCCCCGAGGGCATCAAGCGCAAGATCTCGCTGATGTGCGACGTCGACCAGGAGGCGGTCGTCACCGCCGCCGACGCGCCCTCGATCTACGACATCCCCAAGGTGCTGCACCGCGAGGGCCTGGACGCCTACGTCGTCCGCCGGCTCGGCCTCAACTTCCGCGACGTCGACTGGACCCAGTGGGACGACCTGCTGCGGCGCGTCCACCACCCGGTGGAGGAGGTCACGGTCGGCCTGGTCGGCAAGTACGTCGACCTGCCGGACGCCTACCTCTCCGTGGTCGAGGCGCTGCGGGCCGGCGGCTTCGCCAACGAGGCCAAGGTGCGGGTGCGCTGGATCGCCTCGGACCTGTGCGAGACGCCGCAGGGGGCGCGCCACGAGCTGGAGGACGTCGACGCGATCTGCGTGCCCGGCGGCTTCGGGATCCGCGGCATCGAGGGCAAGCTCGGCGCGCTCACCTACGCCCGCAGCCACGGCATCCCCACCCTCGGGCTCTGCCTGGGGCTCCAGTGCATGGTGATCGAGTTTGCGCGCACGGCCGCCGGGCTGGCCGACGCCGCCTCGACCGAGTTCGACCCCGAGTGTCCCGAGCCGGTCATCGCCACGATGGAGGAGCAGAAGTCCTTCGTCGAGGGCGCCGGCGACCTCGGCGGCACGATGCGGCTCGGCCTCTATCCCGCCCGGCTGGCGAAGGGCTCGCTGGTGCGCGCGGCGTACGGCGCCTCCGAGGTCTCCGAGCGGCACCGCCACCGCTACGAGGTCAACAACGACTACGTCGCCAAGCTCGAGGAGGCCGGGCTCGTGGTCTCGGGGGTCAACCCCGAGCTGGGGCTGGTCGAGTTCATCGAGCTGCCGCGCGACGTGCACCCCTACTACGTGGCCACCCAGGCCCACCCCGAGCTGCGCTCGCGGCCCACCCGGCCCCATCCGCTCTTCGCGGGCTTGGTCGCCGCCGCGATCGAGAGGCAACGCGAGCTGCGGTTCCCCATCGACGACGCCACCCTCCACCGCCGCTCCTGAGGTGGTAGGTTGGAGCGGAGGCCAGGGCGGCCGGGGAGGAGCGAACGATGAAGGTCGGCGTCCCGAAGGAAGTCAAGAACCATGAGTACCGCGTCGCGCTCACCCCGGTCGGTGCGCACGAGCTGACCGAGCACGGGCACGAGGTCTATCTCGAGTCCGGCGCGGGTGCGGGCTCCCAGATCCCCGACGAGGAGTACGTCGCCGCCGGGGCGAAGATCCTCGCGACGGCAGACGACGTGTGGGGCGAGGTCGACCTCCTGCTCAAGGTCAAGGAGCCGATCGCCGAGGAATACCACCGGATGCGCGAGGACCTGACCCTCTTCACCTACCTGCACCTGGCCGCCGACAAGCCGCTCACCGAGGAGCTGCTGGCCCGCCGGGTCACCGGGCTCGCCTACGAGACCGTGCAGCTGCCGTCGGGCGCGCTGCCGCTGCTCTACCCGATGTCGGAGGTCGCCGGCTGCCTCGCGCCCCAGGTCGGCGCCCACGCGCTGCTCAAGGCGCAGGGCGGCCGCGGCGTCTTGATGGGCGGCGTCGGCGGCGTACAGAACGCCAAGGTGGTCATCATCGGCGCCGGCGTCTCCGGCCAGAACGCCGCCAACATCGCGCTCGGCATGGGCGCGGATGTGACGCTGCTCGACACCGATCTGGACAAGCTGCGGATGTCGTTCTGGCGCTACGACAACCAGGTGCACGGGCTCGCCTCGTCCAAGCTCACGATCCAGCGGGAGGTGATGGCCGCCGACATGGTGATCGGCGCGGTGCTGATCCCCGGCGCGGCGGCGCCGAAGCTGGTGAGCAACGAGCTGGTCGCCCAGATGAAGCCCGGGTCGGTGCTCGTCGACATCGCCGTGGACCAGGGCGGCTGCTTCGAGGACACCCACGCCACCACGCACGCGGATCCGACGTACCCGGTGCACGACTCGATCTTCTACTGCGTCGCCAACATGCCCGGCGCCGTCCCGAACACCTCGACCTACGCGCTGACCAACGCGACGATGCCCTACGTCGTCGCCGTCGCCGACAAGGGCTGGCGGCAGGCTTGCCGCGACGACGCGAGCCTGGCCAAGGGGCTCAACACCTACGACGGGCGGCTGACCAACGCGCCGGTCGGCGCCGCCGTCGGCATCGACGCCGTCCCGGTGGCGAGCGTCCTTGGCTGAGCTCGACCGCGCGGTCCGGACCTACCTGGACCACCTGAGCGTCGAGCGCGGGCTCTCGGCCAACACGCTCGCGTCGTACACGCGCGACCTGCGCCGCTATCTGGCCTATCTGGACGGCACCGGTGTCACCGGGCTGGCCCAGGTCTCGGAGGCGGCGGTCGCGGAGTTCCTGATCCGGCTCCGCGAGGGCGACGCCGACCACCCGCCGCTGAGCGCGACCTCGGCCGCGCGCACGCTGGTGGCCGTGCGGGGCTTCCACCGGTTCGCGGTGGCCGACGGGTACGCCGAACGCGACCCCGCCGCGGCCGTGCGGCCCCCCTCGCCCGCGCGCCGGCTGCCCAAGGCGCTGCCGCTCGCCGACGTCGAGGCGATCCTGGCCGCGGCCGCCGCGCCCGGGACCACCCTGGCCCAGCGCGACCGCGCGCTGCTGGAGCTGCTCTACGGCACCGGCGCACGGATCTCGGAGGCGGTCGGGCTGGACATCGACGATATTGATGCTGTCGATCGTGCCAATGCGACGGTGCTGCTGCGCGGCAAGGGCGGCAAGGAACGGCTCGTGCCCGTCGGCCGGTACGCCGTCGAGGCGCTGACGGCGTACCTGAGCGGCGGCCGCCGGCAGCTGGCGACCGCACGCAGCGGGCCGGCGGTCTTCCTCAACAGCCGCGGCGGCCGGCTGTCGCGGCAGTCCGCCTGGACCGTCCTCAACCGGGCCGCGACCGCTGCCGGCGTCACCCGGGACGTCTCGCCGCACACCCTGCGGCACTCCTTCGCCACCCACCTGCTCGACGGCGGCGCCGACGTCCGCGTCGTCCAGGAGCTGCTCGGCCACGCGTCGGTCACGACCACCCAGGTCTACACGCTGGTGACCGTCGACAACCTCCGCGAGGTCTTCGCCAGCTCGCATCCGAGGGCCCGCGCCTGACCCCCCTGGACACCCCCGGTTGTCCACAGACTTCTCCACAGCCGGGGGTCGGGCTGTGTACCACCCGGGGAGTTCCTCAACACTCCATCAACAGATTTGGGCGACTCCTGGGAGTATCGGCCCCGCTTCTTGTTACGGCGAGGTAACGGTCTAAGCTCCCGCGCAGCGGATGCGACAAGTCGTCGTGTCGACAAACGTCAGGGGCGGGGTCAGATGAGCGGTGGAGCAGGCGGCCCGGGGGGCACGTGGGGAGCCGGAGCCGCGTCGTACGGCGCCGCCGCGCAGGAGATGCCGCCCCTCTTCAGTCCGCCCGCGGCCCAGGCCGGGTCGGTGCCTGCCCCCGAGCTGGCCGACGCCATCCCCTTCCCGGGGCTGGCCGACGCGGGCGTGCCGCCCGCACCCGAGGAGCCCGAGGTGGTCCTCGGCCCGACGGGCAGGCCGCTGCCGGACATCCCGGAGCCGCCCCCGCGCACCGAGCACGGCCACGCCCGCGTGATCGCGATGTGCAACCAGAAGGGCGGCGTCGGCAAGACCACGACCACGATCAACCTGGGCGCGGCGCTGGCCGAATACGGCCGCAAGGTGCTGCTGGTCGACTTCGACCCGCAGGGGTCGCTCTCGGTCGGGCTCGGCATGAACCCGCACGAGATGGACCTGACGATCTACAACCTGCTGATGCAGAGCGACGTGACCATCGACGACGTGGTCGTCGCCTCCGGCGTGCCCGGGATCGACCTGCTGCCCTCCAACATCGACCTGTCGGCCGCCGAGGTGCAGCTGGTGCACGAGGTCGCCCGCGAGCAGACCCTGGCCCGGGTGCTGGCCCCGGCGCTCGAGCGGTACGACGTGATCCTGATCGACTGCCAGCCCTCCCTCGGGCTGCTCACCGTCAACGCGCTGACCGCCGCCAACGGGGTGCTGGTGCCGCTGGAGTGTGAGTATTTCGCGCTCCGCGGCGTCGCCCTGCTCAAGAACACGATCGACAAGGTCCGCGAGCGGCTCAACCCCGGCCTGGAGATCGACGGCGTGCTCGGCACGATGTTCGACGGCCGCACGCTCCACTCCCGCGAGGTCATGGACCGGCTGGTCGGCGCCTGGGGCGACACGATCTTCCACACCGTGATCCGTCGTACCGTCAAGTTCTCCGACTCCACCGTCGCCGGCGAGCCGATCACGAGCTACGCCCGCACCTCGCCCGGCGCGGAGGCCTACCGTCAGCTCGCGCGGGAGGTGCTGCAGCGGTGCCCAGGCGTGTGAGTCTCCCCGCGGCGGAGGACCTGTTCCGTCGTACCGGCGGACAGCCGACCGTCCGGGCTGTGCCTGACCAGCCCGATCAACCCGACCAACCCGAGCCGCCGGTCCAGCCCACGCGCGCCCGTCGACCCAGCGGCCGGGTGCGGCACGACGAGAAGATGACGGTCTACGTCACCTCGGCCGAACTGCTGCACCTCGAGCACGCCCGGCTCGCGCTGCGTGCCGAGCACGGCGTGGCGATCGACCGCGGCCGGCTGGTGCGCGAGGCGGTGGCGATGGTCCTCGCCGACCTCGAGGAGCACGGCGCCGACTCGGCCCTGGTGCGCCGCCTCACCGAGGACTGAGGTGGCCGCGAGCGAGCCGACCGACGCCGCGGGGTTGGAGCCGGAGACCGAGTCGGGCTTCGCGGTCAGGCTCGACAACTTCGAGGGCCCCTTCGACCTGCTGCTGCAGCTGATCGCCCGACACAAGCTCGACATCACCGAGGTGTCGTTGTCGCGAGTCACCGACGAGTTCATCGCCCACGTCAAGGCGGGCGGCGCGGTCTGGGACCTGGAACAGACCACGTCCTTCCTGGTCGTGGCCGCCACCCTGCTGGACCTCAAGGCCGCCCGGCTGCTGCCGCAGGGCGACGTCGAGGACGAGGAGGACCTCGCGCTGCTGGAGGCGCGGGACCTGCTGTTCGCGCGGCTGCTGCAGTACCAGGCGTTCAAGCGGGTGGCCGGGCTCCTCGAGGGGCGGCTCGCGGACGAGTCGCGGCGCCACCCGCGCGCGGTCGGGCTGGAGGAGCGGTTCGCGACGCTGCTGCCGGAGGTCCTGATCGGCATCGGGCTGGACGCGTTCGCCGCGTTGGCCGCCCAGGCGCTGCGGCCCAAGCCCGCCGAGGAGTTGCCGCTGCAGCACATCCACGCGCCCCAGGTCTCCGTGCGCGACCAGGCCGAGGTGCTCGTCGAACGGCTGCGGGGTGCGGGGACGTTGAGCTTCCGCGCGTTGTGCGGCGACTCGCCGGACACCGCCACCACGGTCGCCCGCTTCCTGGCGTTGCTCGAGCTCTTCCGCGAGGGCGTCGTCGGCTTCGAGCAGGCCAGCCCGCTCGGCGAGCTGACCGTGCGGTGGACGGGCGCCGACGACGCCGAGATCGAGATCACCGACGAGTTCGACGGCGCGCCCGGCGCGCCAGTCGAAGCCATCAAGGAGCACACGTGACCGACACCGCTGAGGGTTCTGCCGGGACCCTCGACATACCCATTGCCGTCTCCCTGCCCGACCTGCGGCCCAGCCTCGAGGCGATCCTGATGGTCGCCGACCAGCCGCTGGACGCCGCCGTGCTCGCCGCCGCGGTCGGCCACCCGGTCGCCGACGTGGACGGCGCGCTCGACGCGCTGCGGGGCGAGTACGACGAGCAGCGGCGCGGCTTCGAGCTGCGGCACGTCGCGGGCGGGTGGCGGTTCTACACGCGCGAGGAGTTCGCGGGCGTCGTCGAGTCGTTCGTGCTCGACGGCCAGCAGGCGAGGCTGACCCAGGCGGCGCTGGAGACGCTCGCGGTGGTCGCCTACCAGCAGCCGGTCACCCGCGGCCGGGTCTCCGCGATCCGCGGCGTGAACGTCGACGGCGTGATCCGCACCCTGCTCGCGCGCGGGCTGGTCGAGGAGGCGGGCCAGGACGGCGAGCACGGCGCCGCGCTCTACCGCACCACCGGCTACTTCCTGGAGCGGATCGGGATCTCCTCCCTCGACGAGCTGCCGGAGCTGGCGCCGTACCTGCCCGAGATGGACGAGCTCGAGGACGCCCTGGTGGCGCTGGGGGAGCAGCCGCTCCTCGACGACGGCGAGGTGGCCCAGTGACCGGCGACCTCGACGACGCGGGCCTGATCAGGCTGCAGAAGCTCCTCGCGACCTCCGGCGTCGCGTCGCGCCGCAAGTGCGAGGAGCTGATGCTTGCCGGGCTGGTCGAGGTCGACGGCGAGGTCGTGACCCGGCTGGGCACGAAGGTCGACCCGACGACCGCCGTGATCCGGGTCGAGGGCAGGCGCCTGCCGCCGGTCTCGCCGCACGTCTACCTGGTGCTCAACAAGCCGCGGGGCGTCGTCTCTACGATGTCGGACCCGGAGGGTCGCCGCAGCCTGGGCGACGTGGTGGCGGAGGCCGGCCATGGGCGGCTGTTCCACGTCGGCCGGCTCGACACCGACACCAGCGGACTGCTGCTGCTCACCAACGACGGCGACTTCGCGCACCGGATGGCGCACCCGTCGTACGAGGTCGAGAAGACGTACGTCGCCGAGGTCGCCGGGGATCTCCGCAACGCGACCCTGCAGCGGCTGCGGGCGGGCGTGACGCTGTCCGACGGGCCGGTGGAGGTGCGCCGGATCCGCGTCGTCAGCCGCGGCCAGGGCAACGCCCGCGGCCGCACGATCGTCGAGCTGGTCATCCACGAGGGCCGCAACCGGATCGTGCGCCGGCTGCTGGATGAGGTCGGCCATCCGGTACGCCGCCTCACCCGCACCGCCTTCGGCCCGGTCCGCCTCGGCTCCCTCGGCTCCGGCGAGCTGCGCCCCCTCACCCGCGACGAGCTCGGCGCCCTCCTCGATCTGACGCCGAGTCGGCTCTAAAGTGCACGGAAAACACGCCGAGTCGGCGCAAACGTGCACGAGAAACACGCCGAGTCGGCGCAAACGTGCACGACACCCGCCGTGATCCGCGACCGCCGTGGGAGCGGGGAGGCTCGCATGACTAGGCTGAGCCCCGACTCGGACCAAACAGGAGGCGGCGTGAGCGTGCGCGCGGTGCGCGGGGCGACACAGCTCGAGGTCGACGACCGCGAGCACCTGCTCGAGCGGGTGGCGGAGCTCGTCCTGGACGTGATGGAGGCCAACGACCTGGTGGTCGACGACTTCATCTCGGTGATCTTCACGGCGACCTCGGACCTGCACAGCGAGTTCCCGGCGTACGCCGCCCGCAGGCTCGGCTTCGGCGACGTGCCGCTGATCTGCGCGCGCGAGCTGGAGATCGAGGGCTCGATGCCGCGGGTCGTCCGGCTGATGGCCCACGTCGAGACCGACCTGGAGCGCGCCGACATCACCCACGTCTACCTCCACGGGGCGGCGCTGCTGCGCAAGGACCTGACGCGGGTCCGCGAGACGCCGGACGGGGACCGCGACGGGGGAGTCGCCGAGTGACCCTGTCCGGCCCGATCCTGGTGGTGGGCACCGGGCTGCTGGGAACCTCCGTCGGGCTCGCCTGCCGCCGCGCGGGGATCACCGTCTACCTGGACGACGTCCACGCCGCCCACCGGCGCACCGCCGCGAGCCTCGGCGCCGGCGTCCCCTGGCACGGCGAGCCGGTCGAGCTCGTGGTGGTCGCGGTCCCGCCCGACCACGTCGCCGCCGTGATCGCCGACGCTCTCGAGCGCACTGACGCGTTCGTGACCGACGTCGGCAGCGTCAAGGGGCAGCCGCTCCACGAGATCGGGGCGCGCAGGGACGCGGTGCGGTACGTCGGGGGCCACCCGATGGCCGGCAGCGAGCGCTCGGGGCCGCTCGCCGCGAGCTCGG
>JBDHZS010000087.1:0-14532 GCA_039812025.1 Nocardioides sp.
ACCGCCTGGTGGCCGGCGCTCGGGGAGAGGAAGCCGTGCGACACGGCGTACCGCTTGTGCATCGGCTCGTCGGGCCGGAAGTCCATGACCATCGTCTCCGGCCCGATCGACAGCGCCCGCGCGAAGTGGTCGTAGTCGATGGTCGCCTGGAGGTGCATCAGCATCTCCCCGGACTGGTCGTAGGAGCGGTGCAGGTCGTCGGCGTCGTTGACCCGCGACACCCCGCGCCAGCCGCCGCCGTCGAAGGGCTTCATGTACATCGGATAGCCGAGCTCGTCGGCGATCGCGTCGAGGTCGAAGGACCGGTTGTACTTGGCGGAGGTGTAGGCCCAGCGGACGTTGTCGACCGGGTTCTTGTAGGGCACCAGGATGGTCCGCGGCACGTTGAGCCCGAGCCGGATCATCGCGCAGTACGCGCTGTGCTTCTCCATCGACTGGAAGGTGAAGGGGCTGTTGAGCAGGTAGGTGCCGTTGACCAGCGCGGCCTTCTTCAGCCACTCGCGCGGGTGGTAGTACCAGTACGCCAGCCGGTCGATGACCAGCTCGGGCCGCGTCGGGTCGGCGAGGTCGAACGGCTCGATCGTCAGCCGCTCGCTGGTCACCTCATGCCGGCGCCCGTCGACGTCGAGCGGGCCGACCATCCGCAGGATCTGCTCGAACGCCGTCGGCCAGTCCTCCTCGGCGCCCAGCAGCAGCCCGATCAGGTGCTTGTCCATCCGCGGTTCCTCTCTAGCGTCAAAGGGTTGGTACGACGAGCATCGACATGACTAGCAGAACCGCGGCAGGTGATGCGCGATCTGCTTGCGCCACCACGGCCAATCGTGGGCAGAGTCGTGGCCCCACACATCGAGCTCGTGGGGGATCTGCTTCTCCGCGAGCAGCGCCGACATCTGCTTGGCCTGCGGCAGCGACTCGGTGGGCTGTGTCTCCCACGGCCCCTCCCCGACCACGAGCAGCACCTGCACCCGCGAGCGGAGCCACGCCAGGTGGTCGCCGTGGAGGTTCGGCACGTAGTCGGTGGGGTTGGCGAAGTACGCCGCGTCGCCCCGCTCGCCCCAGGCGTGCCAGCGCGCCGGGTCATAGGACCCGGACTGGCAGATCGCGACGGGGAAGAGGTCGGCACGGGTGAGCGCGAAGTTCAGCGCGTGGTAGGCACCCATCGAGCAGCCGGTGGCGACCGCCTCCCGGATGCCGCCGGACTCGCCGGCGACCAGGTCCATCACGGGCCCGGCGACCCACCCGGCGTACGCCTGATGCCTGCGGGCCCGCTCCTCCAGCGGGATCGACCGGTCGGACCAGGTCACGTGGTCGAAGGAGTCGACGCAGTAGAGCTTGACGCGGCCGGCATCGATCAGGTCGGCGACCGCGCCGACCATCCCGTTGCTCTCGTAGTCCCAGGCGCGGCCCTGCTCGCTGGGGAAGACCACGACGGGGCGGCCCCAGTGGCCGTAGCGGATGACGGTGCCGGGCCGGTCCAGGCCGGGCGCCTCGAGTTCGATCTGGTGACGGTCCATCAGGGCCATACTGCCCGACAAAGCGCCGTCAGGTGTGGATCCAGCAGGTCGCGCCAGCAGGTCCAGGTGTGGCCGTCGCGGATCTCCCCCCAGGAGACCTGCATCCCGACCGCCCGCAGGTGGTCGGCCATCACCAGGTTGTTGGCGAGGTTCTCCTCCGCGGTGCCGCAGGTCAGCGCGACGCGGGGCGCGTTCGGGGCGGCGCGGGTGGCCGCGTGGACGGTCGCGACGAAGCCGGTCAGCCGGCTCCATCGCACGTACCCCCGCTCCTGAGGATCGGTCTCGGCCGTGAAGAACGACCCCGACTGCAGGAAGAGCCCCCCGAACGTCCCCGGCGAGGTCCAGGAGGCGTAGAGCGCCGCGACCGCGCCGAGGCTCTCCCCGACGAGCACGGGCCGCCCGAGGGTCGGGTACGACGCGCGCAGTCGCGGCACGATCTCGTCGGTGAGCGCGCGGGCGTAGGCCGGGTTGGCGGAGTACCGCTCGTTGCGGTCCGGCCCCGGGGAGAGCAGCGCGACCCGGAACGCCGGCAGCCGGCCGGTGGCGATCATCGCGCCGGCGTACTGCGTGATCCGGCCGTAGGCGTCCATCTCGGGGCCGTCGTGGACCAGCAGCAGCGGCAGCTCCTCCTGGATGGAGACCGCGGCCGGCGTCCAGACCTCCACCGCGACCTCGCCGTCGCCGGTCTCCAGCACCAGGGCCTCGCGGCTCCCCGCCACCGGATCGATCGAGAGCCACCCCGGCGCGGCGTACCCCGGCAGCTCGAGCACCGAGTGCCTGCCGAAGGCGCCGTCTACGCCCACCGGGTTGCCGGCGTCGGTGCGATAGTCGCCGTCGACGTCGAAGAGGTACTCCACCCGGTCCACCGGCGGGTCGGGCAGCCGCAGCTCCCAGCCGCCGTCGACCTTCGCCAGCGCCGTCTCGGCCAGATCCAGGTCGGTCCACAGCCTGACCGCCGACGCGGCGTGGTCGGCGTCGTCGTACCGGAACACGCACGTGGTGTCCTCGACGCCGCTGCAGAAGGCCATGGGCGCCAACTGTAGACCGCTCTACAGGCGCCTACAGCGCGGCGGGCGCGTGCGCCATGATGGGCCCATGACCTCCCGCGCCGGACAGCCCGCCCAATCCCGTGACCTGGTCGACGTGGCCAGGCTGGTGACCGCCTACTACACGCTCACCCCCGACCCCGAGAACGTCGATCAGCAGGTCGCGTTCGGCACCAGCGGCCACCGCGGCTCGTCGCTGAAGACCTCCTTCAACGAGGACCACATCCTCGCGACCACGCAGGCGATCTGCGAATACCGCAAGGCGCAGGGGTACGACGGCCCGCTCTTCGTCGGCGCCGACCCGCACGCGCTCTCCGAGCCGGCGACGGCCAGCGCGATCGAGGTGCTGATCGCCAACGACGTCACCACGCTGGTCGACTCCCGCGACGGCTACACGCCCACGCCCGCGGTCTCCCGGGCGATCCTGGCCGCCAACGGCGGCCGCACCAGCGGCGCCGGGCTCGCCGACGGGATCGTGGTCACCCCGTCGCACAACCCGCCGACCGACGGCGGCTTCAAGTACAACCCGCCGCACGGCGGGCCCGCGGACACCGACGCCACCAGCTGGATCGCGGCCCGCGCCAACGAGCTGATCGCCGGCGGGATGGCCGGGGTGCGCCGCACGCCGTACGCCAAGGCGCGGGCGGCCTGCGAGGGCTACGACTTCCTCGGCGACTACGTGGGCGCACTCGACTCGGTGCTCGACATCGACGCGATCCGCGACGCGGGGGTGCGGATCGGCGCCGACCCGCTCGGCGGCGCGGCCGTCGGCTACTGGGGGGTGATCGCCGACCGGCTCGGCCTGGACCTGACCGTGGTCAACCCGGACACCGACCCGACCTGGCGGTTCATGACGCTGGACTGGGACGAGAAGATCCGGATGGACTGCTCCTCGCCGTCGGCGATGGCGTCGCTGATCGCCCAGAAGGACGCCTACGACATCGCCACCGGCAACGACGCCGACGCCGACCGGCACGGGATCGTCACCCCCGACGGCGGCCTGATGAACCCCAATCACTACCTCTCGGTCGCGATCGAGTACCTCTTCGGCGGCGGCCGCCCCGGCTGGCCCGACACGGCGCGGATCGGGAAGACGCTGGTGTCGTCGTCGATGATCGACCGGGTCGCCGGCGGCCTCGGCAAGCCGGTGGTCGAGGTGCCGGTCGGCTTCAAGTGGTTCGTGCCCGGGCTGCTGGACGGCTCCTTCGGCTTCGGCGGCGAGGAGTCGGCGGGCGCGTCGTTCCTGCGCCGCGACGGCTCGGTGTGGACCACCGACAAGGACGGCATCCTGCTGTGCCTGCTCGCCTCGGAGATCCTCGCGGTCACCGGGTCGACGCCCTCGCAGCGGTACGACGACCTGGTCGCCCGCTACGGCGACCCGGCGTACGCCCGCGTCGACGCCCCCGCCGACCGCGCGCAGAAGGCCAAGCTCGCCGCGCTCTCCCCCGCCGACGTCACCGCGACCACGCTGGCCGGCGAGGAGATCACCGGCGCGCTCACGACGGCGCCCGGCAACGACGCGCCGATCGGCGGGCTGAAGGTCACCACCGAGAACGCCTGGTTCGCCGCCCGGCCCTCGGGCACCGAGGACGTCTACAAGATCTACGCCGAGTCGTTCCGCGGGCCGGAGCACCTGGCTCAGGTGCAGGCCGAGGCGCGCGACGTGGTCTCCGCGGCGCTGGGCTGACGATTGATCCAGGGTTCGCTGCGCTGGGCGGGGCTGATCGCGCTCGCCTTCCTGCTCGCCGCCGCCGCGGTGATCGGCGGGATCGGCAAGCCCGAGCGCCCCGACGTGACGCTCGCCGGGCTGCCGATCGGGTCCGACACCCGGAAGGTCGCCGAGCTGCAAGACGAGCTCGGCGGCGAGGGTGCGCAGAGCGCCGTCGTCCTCTTCGCGCGCGACGGCGCACTGGAGGACCGCGACCTCGGGTACGTCGAGCGCTGGGCCGCCTCCCAGCCCGGCGCGGGCCGGCCGGTCCCCAGCGAGGACGGCACGGCCGCGATCGTCCCGGTCACCCTGGACTACGGCGACGCGGCCGAGGCCGCGGACCTGGTCGACCAGCTGCGCACCGACCTGCGAGACGGCGTGCGCGAGACCGTCGCCGACGACCGGCTCACCGAGGGGCTGACCGCCCAGGTGACCGGGCCGGCGGCGATCGCGGGCGACCTGGCCTCGGTCTTCGACGGCGCCGACCTGCGGCTGCTCCTCGCCACCGCATGCATCGTGGCGCTGCTGCTGGTGGTCACCTACCGCAGCCCGGTGCTCTGGCTGATCCCGCTCACCATCGTCGGCGTCGCCGACCAGGCCGCCGGCGTGCTCGCCACCCGGGTCCTCGACGCCGCCGGCATGGGCTGGGACGGCTCGACGACGGGCATCTTGTCGGTGCTGGTCTTCGGCGCGGCCACCGACTACGCCCTGTTGTTGATCTCGCGCTACCGCGACGAGCTGCGGCTGACCGAGGATCGCCGCGCGGCGATGGCCCGCGCGGTGGCCCGGACCGCGGAGGCGGTGCTGTCGAGCGCGACGACCGTCGTGCTCGGCCTGCTGGCGCTCCTGCTCTCGCTCTTCGAGAGCACCCGGTCGCTCGGGGTCGCGTGCGCGGTCGGCGTCGTCGTGGCCGCCTTCACCGCCTTGGTGGCGCTGCCGGCGGCGCTGGTGGTCTTCGGCCGCTGGGTGTTCTGGCCGCGGGTCCCGCGGGTGGACTCCGAGGCGCTCGTCGACCGGCCCTCGCTGTGGCATCGCGTCGGCCAGGCGGTGGCGGCCCGGCCGGGCACGGTGACGGTGCTCGTCCTCGCCGGGCTCGCGGTCTCGTCGGTGGGCGCGCTGCGGATCGAGACCGGGCTGACCGCCGCCGACCAGTTCCTCGACAAGCCCGAGGCGATCGTCGCCGGCGAGCGCCTGGCCGAGTCGTTCCCCGCGGGCGCGGAGCCGACGGTGGTCCTCACCCGCGACGACGCTCGCGAGGTGACTCAGACCGCCGCGGGCGTGCCCGGCGTGGCGGCGGCCCAGCCCACCCGGGAGGACGGCGACCTGACCGAGATCCGCGTCGTACTCGACACCGACGATACGGACGACGGCGCGGGCGGCGCGGGCGACGCGGGCCACGGCGAGGCCGCGCAGGAGACCGTGCTCGCGCTGCGCGACGCGCTGGCGCAGACCCCCGACACCTGGGTGGGCGGCCCGACCGCCGAGCTGATCGACGAGGCCGACGCGACCGCCCGGGACCGGCGCGTGATCATCCCGGTGATCCTCGCCGTGGTGCTGCTCGGCCTGGGGCTGATCCTGCGGTCCGTGGTGGCGCCGCTGATCCTGGTCTCGACGGTGCTGGCCACCTACGTGGCGTCCCTGGGCATCGCCTGGGTGATCTTCACCCGGGTCTTCGGGTTCGAGCGGCTGGACTCCGGGGCGCCGCTCATCGCGTTCGTCTTCTCGGTCGCGCTGGGCGTCGACTACAACATCTTCCTGATCACCCGCGCCAAACAGGAGATCGCCGCCGGCCACGGCCCGCGCGCAGGGATCCTGCGTGCGCTGGCCGCGACCGGCGGCGTGATCACCAGCGCGGGCATCCTGCTCGCGGCGGTGTTCGCGGTGCTCGGGGTCCTGCCACTGGTGGTCCTCGCCCAGGTCGGCGTCATCATCTGCGTCGGCGTCCTGCTGGACACGCTCATCGTGCGCACCCTGCTGGTGCCGGCGACCGCGCTGGTGCTGGGCGAGGCGTTCTGGTGGCCGAGGAGGCTCGGCTAGCCGCTCAGCCGGCCGAGGCGCTCGGCCCGACGGGCAGGACGACCACGGGCACCTCGGCGTAGTGCAGCACGCCGCGGGCCACGGAGCCGATCCCGAAGCCGAACCGTCCGGCGCGATGCCGGCCGATCACGAGCAGCTGGGAGTCCTCGCCGGCCCGGGCGATCTCGGTCGCCGGGTGCCCGCTGACGTCGGCCACCTCGATCGTGAGGCCGGGGTGGCGCTCGTGCATCGGCTGCGCCAGCTCGGCCATCGCGGCCTTGGTCTCCTCGTGCGAGCGGACGGGGACCGAGACGATGGTGGTCGGCTCGACCATGAACGTCGGGTCGATGTCCTGCACGTGGATCACGTGCAGGGCCACGCCGCGTCGTACCGCCTCCTGCGCGGCGTACTCCAGCACCGGCGCGCTGTCGGTCTCGGCGTCCGCGTCGAGGTCGACCGCGACCAGCACGGGCAGGTCGGCGTGCTCGTCGCGGTCCCACCCGGCGGGCACGACGACGACGGGCGCCTGCGCCCGGCCGGCGACCGCGATCGAGGTGGAGCCCACCAGGATCCGGCCGACGGCCCCGAGCCCGCGCTTGCCGACGACGAGCGTCTGGCCCTCGGCCCGGTCCACGAGCGTGTCGACCGGGTGGCCGACCCACAGCTCGCGCTTGACCTCGAGGTCGGGGTGCCGCTTGGCGACCTTCTTGGCGGCCTTCTTCAGCAGCTCGCCCTCGAAGTTCTCCGCGACCTTCATGGCCTGGAGCGGCGACATGACAGTGTAGTCGCGGGCGACGGAGGTCAGGACCAGGACGCTGTCGGTCAGCACCGCGTCGGCGGTCGCGTACTTCACCGCGGCGGCGTTCTGCTTCGAGCCGTCGACCGCGACGACGACCTCGCGGGCGCTCATCGCAGGACTCCGTAGCGCTGAACGATCGGGAGCCGCGACCAGGTGCGGCCCAGGCCCCAGGTGTTGCCGGCGCCGGTCAGGGCGAGCACGACCAGGCTCAGGCCGCCGATCAGGTGGTCGTCGAGGACCGGGTTGTTCGGCGGGGGCAGTACGACGGTCCACATCAGGACGTAGAGGATCGCGCCGGTCACCGCGGCGACCCGCATGCCGATGCCGAGCGTCAGCGCGAGGCCGATGCCGAGCAGGCCGATCATGAAGAGCCAGTCGGCCCAGGCGGCGCCGGCGATCGAGTTGTAGAAGCTGGTGAACGGCCCGGACGCGCCGTAGGCGAGGAAGCCCTCGGTGGGGCTGCCGCCGTTGATCCACGCGGCGTCGCCGAAGCGGTCCACGGTGCCGTCCTCCGCCCTGCCGGTGGCGAAGCCGAGGGCGAACGCCTTGTCGAAGAACGCCCAGAGGAAGGTCAGTCCGAAGCAGATCCGCAGCAGCGCAAGCGCGCGGCTGGCGTTCGCGGAGAGGCGCTCACCGCTCGCGGGAGCGCCGTGGGTGGGGGTCGTGGGGTCGTGGGTCGTGTGCGAACTGGCCATGGTGGCCGCCTCCTTCTGAGTGGATACCTCCACTCAACCCCGGATCGGCGCCGCGCGTCAGGGGAGAAAGCACGCGGCGTCCGGGCCGAAGGTCCCGACCTCGCCGGGACCTCCTGCGGCGGCATATGCCCAGGTGAGAGGCCCTGTGATGAAACCCCGCGACGGGCCCCGTGGTGCTCAGCCCAGGAGCCGGGCGGCGAGGACGGCGGCCTGGGTACGACGCTCGAGGCCGAGCTTGGCCAGCAGGCTGGAGACGTAGTTCTTGACCGTCTTCTCGGCCAGGTGCAGCCGCGCGCCGATCTGGCGGTTGGTGAGCCCCTCGGCGATGAGGGTGAGGATCTCGCGCTCCCGCTCGGTGAGGTGGGCCAGCTCGTCGACGGCGGGCTCGGGGTGGCGCACCCGCTCGAGCACCCGCGCCGTGAGCGTCGGGTCGATGAGGGACTGGCCGGCGGCGACGCGTCGTACGGCGTCGAGGAGGTCGTCGCCGTTGATCGCCTTGAGGACGTAGCCCGCCGCGCCCGCGAGGATCGCGGCGAAGAGCGCCTCGTCGTCGTCGTACGACGTCAGGATCAGCGCCGGGATCGACGGGTCGATCGAGCGTACGTCGCGGCACACGTCGATCCCGCTGCCGTCGGGCAGCCGGGCGTCGAGGATCGCCAGGTCGGGGCGGAGCGCCGGGATCCGGGCGGTCGCCTCGGCGGCGGAGCCGGACTCGCCGACCACGACGATCTCCCCGGTGCCCTCCAGCAGCTCGCGCAGGCCGCGCCGGACCAGCTCGTGGTCGTCGAGCAGGAAAACGCGCAGCGCCTCGCCGGTCATGCCCTGTTTCTACCGTCTGCGGCGGGCGTGCGCGAGTCCTCTCACCCGCGGCCCTCCCCCAGGACGTCTGCGATGGGTCGTCGGGGCGTGCGCGGCAGCTGGCTGCGGCTGATCGCCTGCCACCCGATGCGGATCATCAGTTGCGGGATGCCTGCGCCGCCGAGCACCTGATAGCGCAGGTCGGCGCGGGTCTCGGGGACCTCGATCACCTGGCTGAGGGGCACGACCGCGAGCCGCTGCCGGGTCGCCTCCAGCCACAGCGCGGCCAGGCCCTCCCCGACGCGCAGCCACGCGGCGGGGTCGTCGTGCCGGCTCCACAGCAGGATCAGGCCGTCGCCCGGCTCGATCTCTCGGCCGGTGTCGGGCACCGGCTGGCCGTCCTCGAAGCGGATCCGGGTGCCGCTCGGCTGCGCCGTGTAGTGCGGCGGCAGCACGGTCGACGGCACGCCGTCGGCGTCGCTGTGGTCCACCCAGCGGCGCTGCTCGCCCGCCAGCAGCGGGTCGGCGGCCTCCCGGTCGAAGGCGCGCCCGACCAGGATGCCGGCGGTGAAGAGCTCGGCCACCCCCGTGACCGGGGTGGCGCCGGAGCCCCATTCGGCGGCGCGCGCGGCGAGGTCCTGGAGCAGGTCCGCGGGCACGGGCCAGGAGGTGAAGCGGCGCCGGTCCGTGCAGCGCTCCGCGAGGAGCCGCAGGTCCCGCGCCGCCGCCTTGGGCGGCTTCGCCAGGCGACGGAACCGCAGCCGCGCGAGCAGCTCCAGGTGGTCGTGAGCCCCGTTGCGGGGGGATCGCTCGACCTCGGCGGCCCAGCCCAGCCCGGCTGCGGCGACCTGCGCGTGCTGCAGGACGGCGCCGCAGCTGATCATGAGGTTGCGCCCGTCGGGGTCGGCGTGAGTGAGGCGGCGGTCGCCGTCTGCGTACAAGTCGAGCGTGCCGGCCCCAATCCGCCAGGCCCACGGCTGGGTGTTGTGGATGCTCGGCGCCAGGCAGGCCAGCTCGACGATGCGGCGCAACGCCGCGTCGGGGATCCGGAACGTCTCGGTGGACGCCGTGCTGTTCTCGCCCATTCGTCGTTCGCCTGTCTCACGGTCGCTTGTGGTTCACCTTCCTCCACCCGATCACCCGCCCCGGCTCGCTGCCAGGGTCCTAGGTCCCGGTTGTTGCTAGCCTGGGCGTCCCAGTCGCCGGCCGGGAGGAGGACGCGTGGAAGCTCCCGGAGGACCCGGCCAAGTGTTCGGCGCCGGCCTCGAGGCCGTCGAGCTGGACTCCCTGCTCCGCGAGCTGCTTGGCCGGGTCGAGTCCGTGCTCGTCGACCAGGAGCGGCTCCAGCTGCTGCTGGACGCCGTGGTCGCGATGGCTGCGGACCTGACATTGGACGGCGTGCTGTCTCGCATCGTGGAGACCGCGAGCCGGCTGGCCGATGCCCGCTACGCCGCACTCGGCGTGCTCGGCGGCGGTCCCGGGCGCCGGTTGCGCACCTTCATCCACCACGGCATGCCCGGCGAGGAGGTGGCCAGGATCGGGAGCCTCCCCGAGGGCCACGGCCTGCTGGGGGTGCTCATCGACCGGCCCGAACCGATCCGGCTGCACGACATCGCCGCGCACCCGGCCAGCTACGGCTTCCCGCCGCATCACCCCCCGATGAGCTCGTTCCTCGGGGTGCCGGTGCGGATCCGGGACAAGGTCTTCGGCAACCTCTACCTGACCGAGAAGCTCGGCGGCGTCGACTTCACCGAGCGCGACGAGCGGGTGGTCGCGGCGCTGGCCGCCGCCGCGGGCGTGGTGATCGAGAACGCCCGGCTCCACGAGGATTCCGTACGACGCCAGCGCTGGCTCGCCGCCGCCGCCGAGCTCACCGCGCTGGTCTCCCGGACCGGTCGCGGAGACCTGCAGTCCGTCGCCGACCTGGCCCTGTCCGCCTCCGGGGCGGATGTCGTGTGGGTCGTGCTCGGGCCCTCCAAGGACGCCGGGTCGCCCGGGCTCGCGGCGAGCGCGGACAGCGGCCTCCTCGCGTGGTCTGCCGAGTCGACGGACGCCGCGCCGTACGACGAGATCGTGGCCCAGGTGCTCGCCTCGGGGCAGCCGGTGTCGGTGCGGGCGCTGTCGGCCGGCGCCGGGCTGGGTCCGGCGATCGCCGTCCCGCTCGGCGCCGACGACGAGCTCGCCGCGGCGCTGGTGCTCGCCTGGACCCCCGAGCGCGCCGACCTCCACCACGACCTCGACCTCGCGGTCCCCGCCAACTTCGGGGAGCGGGCGGGGCTCAGCCTGCGGGCGGCCCGCTCGCGCGAGGCGCAGCAGCGGCTGGCGGTCTACGAGGACCGGGACCGGATCGGCCGCGACCTCCACGACCTGGTGATCCAGCGGATCTTCGGGGTGGGGCTGTCGCTGCAGAGCGCCGTGCGGCTCTCGGACAGCCCGGAGCTGACCACCCGCCTGACGCGGGCCGTCGACGATCTGGACGCGACGGTGAAGGACCTGCGGCGGGCGATCTTCGCGCTCGGCTCGATCGACGAGGCGACCGACATCCAGAGCGAGATCGAGCGGCTCGTCGGCCGGGCGGCGGCGACCCTCAAGCTGCGGCCGTCGCTGCGGTTCGAGGGGCCGGTGCGGACGCTGATCACCGGGGCGATCGCGCCCGACCTGCTCGCCGTGCTCGCCGAGGCGCTCGCGAACACCTCCCGCCACGCCGAGGCCAGCGCGGTGGCCGTGACCGTGAGCGCCGGGGACCGGGTCACGCTCAGGGTCGCCGACAACGGCCGCGGGCTGCCCGCGAGCCCCGTCGAGAGCGGGCTGGCCAACATCCGCGAGCGCGCCGAGCGCCACGGCGGCAGCCTGGTGCTCGAGGACGCCGCCCCGGGCACCAGGCTGGTGTGGTCCGTCCCCGCCTAGCCGCGAGTCAGGCTGCGAGGGGCTCCCGCTCGGGCTTGGGCTCGGTCGGGGTGAGCGTCTTCTGGATCTGACGCCGCACGCGCGGGCCGCCGGTCGCCATCTTCCACAGCTTCTTGACCTGGCCGGGGAAGTTGCGCGGCGTGGTCTGGTCGAGCCAGCCGTTCGGGAAGGAGAGCCGCACGACCTTGTGCCAGGCCGAGTAGACCTGGGGCACCAGCGGCCGGCTGCAGTAGGCGAGGCCGTAGCGGTCGAAGAGCTCCTTGACCTGCGGCGCGATCTCGGCGTACCGGTTGCTCGGCAGGTCGGGGAAGAGGTGGTGCTCGATCTGGTGCGACAGGTTGCCGGTCATGATGTGCATCGCCTTGGAGCCGGAGATGTTGGCCGAGCCGAGCATCTGGCGGACGTACCACTCCGACTTGGTCTCGCCCTTGATCGACTTGGTCTCGAAGGTCTCGACGCCCTCGGGGAAGTGGCCGCACATGATCACCGAGTGGCTCCACACGTTGCGGACGACGTTCGCGACCGCGTTGGCGGCCAGGGTGGTGAAGAACGAGCCGGTCGGCAGCGACAGCAGCGGGTGCGCGACGTAGTCCTTGAGCGCCTGCTTCTTGATCTTGTTGACCACGGCCTTGGCGTCCTTGCGCCACTCCGGGTCTTCCCAGCGGCCGTCGCGGCGGGCGGCGTGGAGCTCCAGGTCGTAGGAGGCGATGCCGTATTCGAAGACGAGCATGTTGATGAAGTTCCACAGCGGCTGGCCCAGGTGCATCGGGTGCCAGGGCTGGTCCTCGTCCACACGCATGATCCCGTAGCCGAGGTCGTTGTCCCAGCCGATCACGTTGGTGTAGGTGTGGTGCAGCTCGTTGTGGCTGTGCTGCCACTGCTTGGCCGGGGTGGCGTTGTCCCACTCCCAGGTGGTCGAGTGGATCTTGGGGTCGCGCATCCAGTCCCACTGGCCGTGCAGGACGTTGTGGCCGATCTCCATGTTCTCCAGGATCTTGGAGATCGAGAGGCCGACGGTGCCGACGACCCAGGCCGGCGGCAGCACGGAGAAGAGCAGCACGGCGCGGGAGCCGAGCTCCAGGTAGCGCTGGGTCTTGATCACGCGGCGGATGTACGCCGCGTCGCTGGCCCCGCGCGAGTCGATGATGCTCTGCCGGATCGCGTCGAGCTCCTTGCCGATCTGCTCGATGTCCTCGGCCGTGAGCCGCGCGTAGGCGGTTTCGTCCTTCTTCTGGATGACGGTCACAGGGTTTCCTCGTGGGGAGTGGTTTGTGGATGGGCGGTGCGGAGGGGCCGCGATCAGGGGGTTGTTCAGTGGTCGAAATGACAGGAGCCGGCGGCGGCAGTGATGCAGGTCTGCACCTTGATGGCGCCGCTCTCGCCGGGGACGGCTGTGGTGACCTCGCCGTTGCGCAGGTCGCGGACCGAGCCCTCCATGAGCGGGAGGACGCAGCCGAAGCAGATGCCCATGCGGCAGCCGCTGGGCATGAGCACGCCGGCCTCCTCGGCGGCGTCGAGGATCGCGGTGGCGCCGTCGGCCTCGATCGTGGTGCCGCTCTCGAAGGCGATCGTGCCACCGTCGCCGGGCTCGACGCGCGAGCTGCGGAACCGCTCGATGGTGAGCGGGATCCCGTTGCGGTCGTGGTGGGTCTCGAGCGCGTCGAGCAGTCCCGCGGGGCCGCAGGCGAACGTGTGACGGCCGGCGATGTCGGGGATGATCTCGTCGATCTCGTTGACGTCCAGGATGCCGTGCTGGTCGTCGTACCGGGGGACGAGGCGGATCGCGCCCGCCGCGTGGAGCGCCTCGAGGTCCTGGATGAAGATGGAGTCGGGGCGGGAGCGGGCGACGTGCAGGACGGTGATGTCGTACGACGCGCTGCGGGCCGGCTGCAGCACGCCCGAGTCGGTCGACGGGTAGAGGTTGCGCAGCATCCCGATCACCGGGGTGATGCCGGAGCCGGCGGTGACGAAGAGGAACTTGCCGCCGTCGGTCGGGAGCACGAACTCGCCCTCCGCCTGCTCCAGGTGGACCAGCGTGCCGGGGCGCGCCTCGTGGACGACGAAGTTGCTGACGATCCCGTCCGGGACGGCCTTGACCGTGATCGAGATCCGGCCGTCCCGGCGCGGGCCGTGGGTGAGCGAGTAGGCGCGCCAGAGGCGTACGCCGTCCACGTCGATGCCCAGACGCAGGTACTGGCCCGGCTTGTGGCCGGCCCAGTCGGCGCCCGGTCGGATCACGACCGTGGCGGCGTCAGGGGTCTCGGGGATGACCTGCTCGATGCGTCCGCGCAGGTCCGCGCCGGAGCGCAGGGGCGCGAACAGGTCCATGTAGTCGGCCGGCAGCAGGGGGTGTGTGGCGGCCTCCACGGCGCGGGTCAGGCGCGCACCCCATCGCGTCGTGGTCGTCATGGACACCAGTCTGGCGGTTGCGGGGCGTAAAGTCCTGACCAGGCAACGTGAATCGGCGCGAGTCTTTTGTCTCCCGCGCACAAACGATCGGAGTTTGGATGGAGATCGACACGCCGGCGCTCGACCAGGCCACGCTGGAGTTGCTGCGCGCCAAGCTGCCCGAGGTCGCGACCCACACGATCGCCGCGGTGGTGCAGGAGGTGCCCGAATACCGCGAGGGCTTCCAGGGCGGGATGCGGGCCGCGATCGAGCAGATGGTGCAGATCGCGCTGGCGGGGTTCCTGCGGGTGGCCGCCAAGCCGCGGCTCGCCGACCCCGGCATGCCGCAGTCGCCGGCGCTTGAGGGCGCCTACGCGCTGGGCCGCGGCGAGGCCCGGATGGGCCGGTCGGCGGACGCACTGCTGGCGGCCTACCGGGTCGGGGCGCGCGTCTCGTGGCGGGAGCTCGCCGCGACCGCCGTCGAGGGCGGGGTGCCTGCCGACGTGGTCGCCTCCTTCGCCGAGCTGGTCTTCGCCTACATCGACGAGCTGTCCGCCGCGTCGGTCGCCGGGCACACCGACGAGACCGAGACCACCGGGCGGGTCCGCCAGCTCTACCTCGACCGGCTGGCGCAGCGGCTGCTGCGCGGCAACGCCCCCGA
>JBDHZS010000088.1:0-14353 GCA_039812025.1 Nocardioides sp.
GCCCGGACGGGATCGACGTGGAGCCACTGGTGGTCGCGGGTCGCGTCGGCGAAGGTGTCGACCCGCTCCTGGGTGACCTCCAGCCAGCCCGAGACCCCGGCCTCGGTGCCCACCAGGGCGCGCAGCGACTCCAGATCCCCGACCTCGCGCGGCGCACCAGCCATGGGCCGAGTCCACCACGATCCGCGATCGTGCGGAACCCCGGTGCCTAGGGTGGGGACATGAGTGCTCCACGGCCACGCGCGATCGTCGACGCGCTGCACGCCTACGTGCCCGGCAAGCCGCCGGCGCCGCGGGCCGGCGCCACGTCGTACAAGCTCAGCAGCAACGAGAACCCCTACCCGCCGCTGACGGCGATCCTGGACGCCGCGACCGCGCGCGCCGAGCGGATGAACCGCTACCCCGACGCCGTCAACGTCGCGCTCTACAACGCGCTCGCCCGGCACCTGGGCGTGGAAACCGACCGGCTGGTGGCCGCGACGGGGTCGGTGGCGCTCCTCTACGACCTGGTGCGGGCCTACTGCGACCCCGGCGACGAGGTCGTCTACGCCTGGCGCTCCTTCGAGGCCTACCCGCTCGCTGTCGCCGTGGGCGGGGCCATGAGCGTCGAGGTGCCGCTCGCGGCCGGCGCCCGCCACGACCTGCCGGCGATGGCCGCGGCGGTGACCGAGCGCACCAAGGTGGTGATCGTCTGCACGCCCAACAACCCGACGGGGCCGGCGGTGGGCCATGCCGAGCTGGCGGCGTTCCTCGCCGACGTACCGTCGCGGGTGCTGGTCGTCGTCGACGAGGCCTACCTGGAGTTCGTGCGCTCGCCCGACCCGGTCGACGGCCTCGCGCTGGCGGCCGCCCACGACAACGTCCTGCTCACCCGCACCTTCTCCAAGGCCTACGGGCTGGCCGGGCTGCGCGTCGGGTACGGCGTGGCGCACCCCGACGTCGCCGCGGCGCTGCGCGCGGTGGCGGTGCCTTTCGGGGTCAGCGCGGTCGCGCAGGCCGCGGCGCTGGCCGCGCTCGAGCACACCCCGGGCCTGCTCGCCCGGGTGGACGCGCTGGTCGCCGAGCGCGACCGGGTGCTCGCCGGCGTGCTGGCCGCCGGCTGGGAGCTGCCCGACGCCCAGGGCAACTTCTGCTGGTTCCCCACCGGCGAGCGCACCGAGGCGTTTGCGGGGGCGGCCGACGCGCTCGGCCTCTCGGTGCGCCCCTTCGCCGGCGACGGGGTCCGGATCTCGATCGGGGAGCCCGAGGCCAACGACCGGATCATCGAGCTGGCGGGGACGGTCGCCCCGCACTGACCCTGCGAGGCCCTGACTTTGCCTGGAACCCCCACCGGAGGCCTCGGCGACCTGTCACGATGGAGGTCATGGCCACCGGTTACGTCGCACCAGGCGCGTCGTTCGAGCGCGACACCACCTACATCCAGGACCGGATCACCGCCCGGCCCGGCTGGAGCCGGGACCCCTATCCCGGCGGCGGTGAGGACGGCCGCGAGCTGGACGTCCCGACCTGGCCGGTCGAGCCCGGCCGCTACCGGCTGATCGCGGCCCGCGCCTGCCCCTGGGCGCACCGCACGATCATCGTCCGCGAGCTGCTGGGGCTCGGCGACGTGATCTCGCTCGGGATCCCCGGGCCCGTGCACGACGTACGCTCCTGGTCCTTCCACCTCGACGAGGGCGGCCGCGACCCGGTGCTCGGGATCGAGCGGCTGCAGGAGGCCTACTTCGCGCGCATGCCCGACTACCCGAAGGGGATCACGGTGCCGGCGGTCGTCGAGGTCGCCTCCGGCAAGGTGGTCACCAACGACTTTCCGTGGATCACCCACGACTTCTACTTCGAGTGGCGCGACCACCACCGCCCCGGCGCCCCGGACCTCTGGCCGGCCGAGTGCCGCGAGGAGATGGAGCAGGTGATGCGCCGGATCTACACCGAGGTCAACAACGGCGTCTACCGGTGCGGCTTCGCCGGCTCGCAGGACGCGTACGACGCGGCGTACGGCCGACTCTGGACGGCCATGGACTGGCTCGAGGAGCGGCTCTCGACCCGCCGCTACCTGATGGGCGACGCGCTGACCGAGGCCGACGTCCGGCTTTTCACGACCCTGGTCCGCTTCGACGCGGTCTACCACGGCCACTTCAAGTGCAACCGGGTCAAGCTGATCGAGATGCCCGCGCTGTGGGGCTACGCGCGCGAGCTCTACCAGCTGCCCGGCTTCGGCGAGACGGTCGACTTCGAGCAGATCAAGCAGCACTACTACGTCGTCCACAGCGACGTGAACCCCACCGGCGTCGTACCGCTCGGGCCCGACACCTCCGGCTGGCTGACGACGCACGGCCGGGCCTGAGAATCGTCCGCTTTCATCAGGTCGCATGGCGGCGCCGGCGCCGGTCCGGGTACGTTGGGCGTGTGATCGGCCGCCGGCGCCACACCCGGACGCCAGTCGGCCGGTCGCAGCCACTCCGGCGCAGGCGGAGGATCCCGCGAGGCCGGTGAGACCCTAAGGAGCGCACGTGACCCAGACAGGTTTCGGGCCCGATCTGGCGGAGGTTTTCGGTCCCAGCCAGGCCGACGGCGGACCCGAGTTGATCCAACTGCTCACCCCCGAGGGCGAGCGGGTCCATCCACCCGAGTTCGACATGGATTTCAGCGCCGAGCAACTGCTCGACTTCTATCGCTCGATGGTGCTGGTGCGCCGCCTCGACGTCGAGGCGACCGCGCTGCAGCGCCACGGCGAGCTCGGCATCTGGGCGCAGCTGCTCGGCCAGGAGGCCGCGCAGATCGGCGCCGGGAGGGCGCTGCGTCCGCAGGACTTCGTCTTCCCGACCTACCGCGAGCACGGCGTCGCCTGGTGCCGCGGCATCGAGCCGCTCGACCTGCTCGGGCTCTTCCGCGGCGTCGACCACGGGAGCTGGCGGCCGGCCGACTACAACTTCAACATCTACACCCTCGTCATCGGCGCCCAGACGCTGCACGCGACCGGCTACGCGATGGGCGTGCAGCGAGACGGCCTCGTCGGCACCGGCGACCCGGACCGCGACATGGCGGTGGTGGCGCACTTCGGCGACGGCGCGTCCTCGCAGGGCGACGTGAACGAGGCGTTCATCTTCGCGGCGTCCGTCAACGCGCCGGTGGTCTTCTTCTGCCAGAACAACCAGTGGGCGATCTCCGAGCCGATCGAGAAGATCAGCCGGGTCCCGCTCTACCAGCGGGCGCTGGGCTTCGGCTTCCCCGGCCTGCGCGTCGACGGCAACGACGTGCTCGCGACGTACGCCGTCACCCAGGCCGCCCTGCAGCGGGCGCGCGACGGCCAGGGCCCGACCCTGGTCGAGGCCTACACCTACCGGATGGGGGCGCACACCACCACCGACGATCCGACGCGCTACCGGCACTCCGACGACCTGGAGCGCTGGAAGCTCAAGGACCCCATCGAGCGGCTCCGCGTCTACCTCAAGCGCCACGGGCTCGCCGACGCCGCGTGGTTCGACGAGGTCTCCGCCGAGGCCGACGAGCTCGGCGCCACGCTGCGCGAGGGCTGCAAGGCGATGCCCGACCCGGACGCGATGCGGATCTTCTCCCAGGTCTACGAGGAGGAGCCGGACGAGCTCGCCGAGCAGCGGGAGTTCTACGCCGACTACTTCGCCAGCTTCGAGGAGGGCCAGTCATGAGTACGACGATCACCCTCGCCCGGGGCCTCAACTCGGGCCTGCGCAAGGCGATGGAGGACGACGACAAGGTCCTGGTGATGGGGGAGGACGTCGGCCGGCTCGGCGGGGTCTTCCGGATCACCGACGGCCTGCAGAAGGACTTCGGCGAGGACCGCGTCATCGACACGCCGCTGGCCGAGTCCGGCATCGTCGGCACCGCGGTCGGGCTGGCGATGCGCGGCTACCGGCCGGTCGTCGAGATCCAGTTCGACGGCTTCGTCTACCCGGCCTACGACCAGATCGTGTGCCAGGTCGCCAAGCTGCACTACCGCTCGCAGGGGCGGATCAAGATCCCGCTGGTGATCCGGATCCCGTTCGGCGGCGGCATCGGCGCCGTCGAGCACCACTCGGAGTCGCCCGAGGCGCAGTTCGCGCACACCCCCGGGCTGAAGGTCGTCGCCTGCTCCAACCCGGTCGACGGCTACTGGATGATCCAGCAGGCGATCGCTTGCGACGACCCGGTGATCTTCCTCGAGCCCAAGCGGCAGTACCACTCCGGCAAGGCGGAGCTCGACGAGACCCGGACGCCCGACCCGCTCTTCGCCTCGCGGCTCACCCACGCCGGGACGGACCTCACCGTCCTCGCCTACGGGCCGACCGTGAAGACGGCGTTGCAGGCGGCCGAGGTGGCCTCGGCCTCCGGCATCTCGCTCGAGGTCATCGACCTGCGCACGCTCTCGCCGCTCGACATGGGCATCGTCTATGAGTCGGTACGCCGCACCGGCCGGGCCGTGGTCTGCCACGAGGCGCACAGCAACCTGGGCATGGGCGCCGAGGTCGCGGCGCGGATCAGCGAACGCTGCTTCTACCACCTCGAGGCGCCGGTGCTCCGGGTCGGCGCCCCCGACGCGCCGTACCCGCCCTCGCGGATCGAGGAGGAGTACCTCCCCGACCTCGATCGGCTGATGGACGCCGTCGACCGCTCGCTGGAGTACTAAGGAGACCCACCGTGGCCGAATACCTGCTCCCCGACGTCGGCGAGGGCCTCACCGAGGCCGAGATCGTCTCGTGGAAGGTCGCCGTCGGCGACACCATCGCGATCAACGACGTCGTCTGCGAGATCGAGACCGCCAAGTCGATCGTCGAGCTGCCCTCGCCCTACGCCGGCGAGGTGACCGCCCTGCTCGTCGACGTCGGTCAGACCGTGGACGTCGGGACGCCGATCATCTCGATCGGCTCCGATAGTGCTGCCTCTACGCCTTCCTCCGGCTCGGCGCCCGCTGCTGCTTCCGCCTCCGAGGAGGCGATCGACCTCTCCAACCCCGCGTCGTCCGGTGGCGGCGAGGGCGAGTCGCTGGTCGGGCGGATCAAGGCCGACCGCGGTGCTCAGCGGCGGGCTCGCACGCGTCGTACCGGGCCCGCGGAGGCTGCCCCTGTTGCCGCCCCCGCTCCGGCTCCTGCTGCTCCCGCGCCCGCCCTGGCCCCGGCTGCTCCGGCTCCCGCACCCGTGAACGTGCAGGTGCTCGCCAAGCCGCCGGTGCGCAAGCTCGCCAAGGACCTCGGGGTCGACCTGGCCCGGGTCGCGCCGACCGGGCCGGAGGGCACCGTCACCCGCGCCGACGTGCAGGCCGCGGCGGCTGGGATGGGTTTGCCGCACCAGTACGACGACGCCACGGCCTCGGCGAGCGCCGTACCCGGCCAGCTCACCCGCGAGCGCATCGAGCCCGTCAAGGGCGTGCGCAAGATGATGGCCGAGGCGATGAGCAACTCGGCCTTCACCAGCCCGCACGTCACCGAGTGGATCACGGTCGACGCGACCGCGACGATGGCGTTCGTCGAGCGGCTGCGGAGCCGGCGGGAGTTCCGCGACGTCAAGGTCAGCCCGCTGCTGGTGCTGGCGCGGGCGGCGATCCTGGCGATGCGTCGTACCCCGGAGATCAACTCCTACTTCGACGGCGCCGCCGGACAGGTCGTCTACAAGAGCTACGTGAACCTCGGGATCGCCGCCGCGACCCCGCGCGGGCTCGTCGTGCCCAACGTCAAGGAGGCGCAGACCCTCTCGCTGCTCGAGCTCGCGCGCGAGCTGAACGCGCTGGCAGCGACCGCCCGTGAGGGCCGCACCCAGCCGTCGGAGATGAGCGGCGGGACGTTCACGATCACCAACGTGGGCGTCTTCGGGGTCGACGCCGGCACGCCGATCATCAATCCCGGCGAGTCGGCGATCCTCTGCTTCGGCGCGGTGACCAAGCGGCCGTGGGTCGTCCCCGGCGCGGATGGCGACGAGATCGCGATCCGCCAGGTGACCACGTTGGCGCTCTCCTTCGACCACCGGCACATCGACGGCGCGGCGGGCTCGACCTTCCTCGCCGACGTGGCCGGGATCATTGAGGACCCCGCGTCGGCGCTCCTATTCTGAGCATGCTGCTGCATCGGGTCCGGCTTGTCGGCGGAGCCTCGTCCGAGCCCGTCGACGTGCGGATCGTCGACGGTTCGGTGTCCGCGGTCGGGCCGTCGCTGGAGCGCCGACCCGGAGAGCGTTCGTACGACGGGGAGGGCCGCTGGCTGATCCCCGGGCTGTGGGACCACCACGTCCACCTGGGGCAATGGGCGCTGCTGCGGCGGCGGGTGGACCTGCGCGGGGCCGCCTCGGTCGACGCCGTCGTGCGGGCGGTCGCCGACCGGCTCGCTCTTGTGGACGGTCCGGTCGTGGGCTTCGGGCAACGGCCCGCCGGCTGGCCCGAGCAGCCGACGGTCGCGGCGCTCGACCGGGTCAGCGGGGACCGGCCCGTCGCGCTGGTCTCCGGGGACGCCCACCACGCGTGGCTCAACTCCGCGGGGCTCGCCGCGCTCGGGCTGGCGCCGCGCGAGGGGCTGGTCGAGGAGGAGGAGTGGTTCGCGGTGATGCCGCGGGTGACCTCGCTGTTCGAGCCGGACGCCGGGTCGGTGGCGGCGTACCTCGACGTCCAGCGCGAGGCCGCCGCTCGCGGGATCGTCGGCGTGGTCGATCTCGAGGTCGGGATGGGGCCGGACGACTGGGCTGAACGCGCGGCCGCGGGTGGTCGGCTGCTGCGGATCCGCACCTCGACGTACCCGGAGCGGCTCGACGAGCACGTGGCGGCGGGGCTGCGAACCGGCGACGTGCTGGGCGAGGACCCCCTGCTCACGATGGGGCCGCTGAAGGTGATCTCCGACGGTTCCCTCAACACGCGGACGGCCTGGTGCTGCGCGCCGTACGCCGGCAGCGACCACCACGGCGCCCCCAACCTGTCCGAGGCGGAGCTGCGGTCGCTGCTCGCGCGTGCCACCGACCACGGGCTCGACGTCGCCGTCCACGCGATCGGGGACGCCGCAGTCGCGCGGGTGCTGGACGTCTTCGCCGCGACCGGTGCGCGCGGCGGGGTCGAGCACGCGCAGCTGATGTCGCGCGAGGACGTACGACGGATGGCCGCGCTCGGCGTCGCCGCCAGCGTGCAGCCCGCCCACCTGCTCGACGACCGCGACCTCACCGGCCGGACCTGGCCGGACCGGGCGGACCGGTGCTTCATGCTGCGCTCGATGCTGGACGCCGGGGTGCGGCTGCGGCTCGGCTCCGACGCGCCGGTCGCGCCGCTCGACCCGTGGCTGGCGATGGCGGCCGCCGTACACCGCAGCGCCGACGCCCGGGAGCCCTGGCATCCCGAGCAGGCGATCACCGCCGCCGAGGCGCTCGACGCCTCGGTGGCAGACGGTCTCCCCGTGCACCCCGGCCTCCCCGCCGACCTGGTGCTGCTCGACGCCGACCCGCTCGCCGCCTTCGACAGCACCGCCGCCGTCGCCGACCACCTGCGGTCGATCCCCATCGTCGCCACCTGGATCGCCGGCCGCCGCGTCTGAACTCCGCTTCTGGCTCTTGCCGATCAGCGCCAGGGGGTGCCCGCGGTGACGGCGGCGCCGGGAGGGACGTCGCCGGCGAGCCAGGCTGCGATCTCGCGTTGGCTCAGGCTCCCGGTGGCGCTCCAGCCGTCGAGCTTCCGGGTGACCTTGCGGCCGTTGTGTACGACGTGGAGCACCCCGCCGGCCAGCACCGTGCGGACGGCGTCGTCCAGCATGTCGATGAGGTCCTGCGAGCCGCTGTCGCAGGCGTCGCAGCCGCAGTCCGGCGCGGTCGTCAGCCTGACGGGCGGGTCTCCGGCGGCGACGCAGACGAGGTTGTCGTCCACCCCCTCGAATCCGCGGCGTGCCAGCAGCAGCGGGATCGCCCCGGGCGCCGTGGGGCGCAGCCGCGTGATCCGCAGCCAGGGCTCGGACGAGGAGAGGCTCCTGGGGTCGATCTCCTCCGCGGTGGCGAGCCCCGACGCGGTCAGGACCGCGATCCAGGCGTCGGCGCGCTCGGCCACGATCCGGTACTTGGTGGGGACCAGGCACCGGGAGTACTCCTCGTCCGTCACCCTGCGGTCCGGGTGCGGATCGGGCCAATGGGGCGTGGGGTTCGCGCGCCTCGCGAAGACCCGCTCCACCTCGTCCAACAGCCTGTCGCTCACCGTCGCAACCTACCCGCCGTCGGGCTGGGTCCGAACGTCTGCACCCCTTCGCTCAGTCTGCACCACCTTGTAGGGGGAGCAGACCCTTCAAAAGAGAGCAAACGCTGGGTAAAGCCTGGTAGACGGATGATCCGGGCGAGTCCATCGAATAAGTTGGGGAAACACGCGTACACGCTTTGTTTCGCACGGATGTTCGGGTAGCATGGGGTCATGGACGCAGCAGTCACCACTCTCAGCCCGGGTACAGAGCCCGAGCTGGTGGACCGCGTCCACGCACTGAGGATTGCGTTGGGTGCCGACGCTCCTTCACCGGTGGCTGAGTCCGGCTCTTCGGAGGGTACGGCGGCTGCTGCGGGTCTCGTGGACGAGCTGCGCGCCCTGGAGGAGCTGGTGTGTGCGGCCCAGGCGCGGCAGGCCGCGTTGGCCGCGGCGTTGCCGGAGTCGAAGGCCACCGGTTCCCAGGTCGGGCTCGCTCGTCGGGTCTCACCGGCCAAGGGTCGGATCCAGCTCGGACTGGCCCGCATCCTGACCGCCGGGGAACTCCCGCACACGTGGGCCGCGTTCCGTGCCGGTGCCATCTCCGAATGGCGGGTCACCCTCATCGCCCGGGAGACCGCCTGCCTCACCCTCGAACACCGCCTCCGCGTCGACACCGAAGTCGCGGGCGACCGGGACCGCCTGTCCTCGATGGGCGATTCCGCGTTGGTCGCGGCCTGTTCGGAGTGGGCGCAGCGGCTCGACCCCGCCGCCGTCGTCGCACGGCGGCGTAAGGCCGAGACACAGCGCCACGTCGGGCTACGCCCCGCACCGGACGAGATGACCTGGCTCTCCGCCTTGCTTCCGGTGGGGGACGGGGTCGCGTCGTACGCGCGGCTGCAGGCCGCCGCCGAACGAGCAAGGCTCGCCGGCGACGACCGCACCCGCGGCCAAGTCATGGCCGACACCCTCGTCGAAGCCATCACCGACAAAGCCGACTCCGCTCGTGCCGAGGCCTACCGGGCCGCCACCACCTGGGAACCCACCGACACTCCCGAGACCGGGGACACCACCGGCGCGACCGTCGCCGGCGCCTCCCCGGCCGCCGAGCACCACCCCGCCGCCGAGTCCGACACCACGGCAGACACTCGGCCCGACCCCGAGGCCGACACCGCCGAGACCACCGCAGCCGACACGACCGCGGACGCCCGGCCCGACTCCGGATCCGGCGCCGCCGAGGCGACGGGTGAGCCGGACACCACCGAGGCCGAGCGCGAAGACGACGCCGAGCGGATGGAGGGCAGCGTCCCGAGTGTCGTCCGCTTCGCCGGAGAGCTGACCGACAGCACCGACAGCGAGTCCGCCCAGCAGGATGAGGCTCCGGCGGATCGGTCGCGGTCGGATGTGTGCCTGAACGTGATCATGACCGACCGGACCCTGTTCGGGACCGCCGACGACCCCGCGTGGGTCGAGGGCTACGGCCCGGTGGACGCCGACCTGGCCCGCGAACTCGCCAAGAACGACCGAGTCTGGCTCCGAAGACTCTTCGCCGACCCCGACACGGGTCAGTTGGTCGGGATGGACGCCAAGACCAGACGCTTCCCCGACGGGTTGAAGACACTCATCCGGCTCCGAGACCGCACCTGTCGTACTCCCTGGTGCGACGCACCCGTGCGACACATCGACCACATCGAGCCAGCCGCCAAGGGCGGGGAGACGTCGTACGCCAACGGCCAAGGACTCTGCGAAGCCTGCAACCAGGCCAAAGAGACCACCGGCTGGACCACCCAACCACTCCCCGGGCATGAACGCAGCGCCTGGGGACGCGGTCATGCGATCGTCACCCCGACGGGCCACCGCTACGCGAGCAGACCGCCCGCGGCACCGGGCCACCAACGCGGCAGCCCCCACAGATGCATCGAGCAGTTCCGCATCGAACTCGCGTGGACCGGCTGAGCGGCCGCAGATCAGGACAGGCGGGCGAAGAGGGTCGCCGCCCCGTCGCCGGCGAGTTCGTCGGGGCGGGGTGAGCGCCCGTACAGGAGCAGGACGAGCGCTTCGGCGGTGCCCTGCACGGTGGGGCCCTCGCCGTGCGACCAGTCTGTGTCGGTGGCGAACAGTCGCAGGCCGGCGACCCGGCGCCGGGCGCTGCCGCCGACAACGGCGGTCATCGGCCACGGCGTGCCGAGCGTGAAGTCGGCTAGCGGCCCCAAGGACTCCGCGGGCACCTGGCCCGGGAGTCCGAGCGGGCGGCGTACGTCGAGACCGTGGACCACCGCGTCTGCGAGTGCCGCGACGGGCGGCATCCCGATCGGGCAGGCGCCGCTGCGGGCGTTGTCCTGGAGCTGCTCGAGGATCTCTGCCTGGCTGCGCGCCGACCACGCGATCGCGGACCGGGCGATCATCCGGTTCATCGAGAAGCCGTTCCGGGCGAGGGCTGCCGCCCCGGCGCCCGCGCTCATCACGGGAGCCCAGGCCAGGTGCGCGGCGACGTCGACGACGCGCCACTCGCCGCACAGCGAGGGAGCGAGCCACTGCTCGGCCGTCAGAGTCTCGAGGGTGTCGATGAAGCCCTCTCGCTGGCGACGGATCAGCGCGGACATGCCGGTCATGGGGTGCTCCAACCGAGGATGTCGATGAGGACGCGCGCCCGCTCGACCGGGTCGAACCCGGGCGTGGGCAGGGCGAGCTCGTGGAAGACCAGCCCGGTCATGTAGTTCGCCAGGATGCCGAAATCACGCTCCGGGTGGCGCGACCCGGCGCGTCGGAAGATGTCGATCGCCGTGGTGTCGACCTCGTCCGCGCCGACGGCGTAGAAGGTGCGGAGCGCAGGGTTGTTGGCAGCCTGGGCGTGCAGCGCGTAGCGGGCGAGAGTCACCGCGCGATCCTCACCGACGGCACGGAGGGCGAAGGTTCCGAAGGCGGTGGCGACCCCCTCCCGTGTCGCCACAAAATCGAGGCCCGGTCCCCCTGCCATCGCCAACTCACGCTCGATGGCGCGCTGCGTCACGCCCTCGAGCAATTCCTTCTGTGTCGGGAAGGTCTCCTCGGCGGAGCCGGGGGGAGCGTGAGCGGCTGTGTCCACGGCCTCGTGGGTCAAGCCACCCATTCCTTGCGCGGCGATGACCTCGAGACCCGCATCGAGGAGTTGTGAGCGTGCATCACTCATGCCAATCAAACTACGCCTGTAGTTCCACGTCGTCAAGGAGTTGGCTGGTCTCGCCAGCCGAGGGTGTAGATCACCGCCCGGATCCTGGCGACTGCGTCGAGGTCCGAGGAGGGCAGGGCGAGCTCGTGGAGCACCAGGCCGGTGATGTAGTTGGCGAGGATGCCGAGATCGCGCTGGGGTTCCTGCGATCCCGCGCGGGTGATGAGGTCCAGCGCCCAGGTGTCGACCTGGTCGGCCCCGCGGGCCATTCCCTCCCGCAGGTTCGGGTTCTGGGCGGTCTCGACCAGGATCGCGTACCGGGCGAGCGTCACCGCACGGTCGGGACCGAGCGCCCGGTGTGCAAAGCGGCCGAAGGCGTTCGCGACGCCGTCGGGCGACGGGTCGACCTGGTCCTGCGGCCCGAGGGCCATGGCCCGCTCGCGCTCGATGAAGCGCTCGGCGACCCCGAGGATCAGCGCCTCGCGGGTGCGGAAGTAGTTCGAGGTCGAGCCGGCCGGGACCTGAGCGGCCGTATCCACCGCACGGTGGGTGAGCCCGCGCATGCCCTGGGTGCCGACGAGCTCGAGGGCGGCATCGAGGAGGACGGTACGACGGCCGGTCACCGCGCCACACTACGTCCCCTAGGATCGGCGCAGGTCGGGCGAATGGATACGGAGCGTGCGCGATGGTGGAGCCGGTGTCGTTGACGGTGGGTGCGCTCGCCGCGGGGTTGGTCGTCAAGCTCGCCGAGCGGGCGACCGACGAGACGGCCGACGCGGCCTTCGGTGCGATGAAGAAGCTGGTGAGCTGGCTGAGGTCGCGGTTCGGCGGAGGGTCGGACGAGGAGGCTGCCGCCGCGCTCGAGAAGGTGACGGAGGTCCCCGACAGCCCGTCGCGCGCCGCGTTCCTCGCCGGGATCCTCGACAAGCGGGCCAGTTCGGATGCCAAGTTCCGGGCGGAGTTGGAGCGCCTGCTCTCCGAGGCCGAGGAGGCGGGCGCCTCCCCTGCAGACATCGTGCAGTCGGCCGTGGGTGACGGCAACGTGCAGATCGCCGACGTCCAGGGTGGGAGCGTGTCGGTCACGATCGGCGGCAGCCCGTCTGCCAAGCGCCCCGCGGCGGACTGAGCGTCCAAGGGAGTCTCGGGCGATGGACGGGTCGGCGGAGGAGGACGGGCGGGGCGCCGACCAGTGGGCGCGGGGGAATCAGAACGTTCAGATCGCCCATATCGGGGCCAACGCGACGGTCCAGGTCACGATCAACGCGACCCAGGTGCCGCTCCCGCTACGGCGCGGACACGTGCCCGTCGGCGAGAACGTCAGGTCGCCCGCGAGGCTGATCCGGGCCCGTTCGGGCGTGGTTCCGTTCGTGGATCGCGCGGGGCTGACCGGACCGTTGGACGCCTGGATGGCTGGCTCCGAGGCGTTCTCGTGCTACCTGGTCGGTGGTCGCGGCGGTTCCGGCAAGACCCGGCTGGCTGTCCAGCTCTGCCAACGGGCCGAAGAGGCGAAGTGGGTCAGCGGGCTGCTTGTCGACGACGTCACGGAGGCGGGCCTGACGGCCCCGGGAGCTGTGGACGCTCCGCGGTTGGTCGTCGTGGACTATGCCGAGTGCCGGGCCGAGCAGGCGCGGGTGGTGCTGCCCTACCTGGCGAGCGTCGCCACCGCGCAGGCACCGGTGAGGGTCCTTCTGCTCGTCAGGAAGCCACGAGTCGCCTCCGGCCAAGCGACGGCAGATGACGAGGTATGGCGACAAGCGTTTCGTCTCACCCGCGATGACGAACTCGAGGAGATCCTCGACACGACCAAGGTCCACGTGCTCGACGAGATGGAGTTCACCGCGGACAATCGCCGGGCGCTGTTCGATGCGGGTACGGCGGCGTTCGCGGCGGAGCTCGGCGCGGATCCGGGTCACAGGGCGTCCGTCGACCTGTCGGGCACCGATTTCGAGAACCCGCTGCTGATCACGATCGCCTCCTTCCTGGCGGTGAACAACCCGGAGACCCCGGTTCCGACGACTCGGGAGGGCCTCCTGGTCGAGCTGGCAGGGCACGAGGACACCTACTGGAAGAGGCGCGCCAAAGCGGCCGACCTCCAGGTCGACGAACGACTCAAGTCGAGGCTGGTCGCTCTGGCCACGCTGACCGGGGCGCAGGACCGGAACGAGGCGGCCGAGCTGCTCACGCTGCTGCCCGATCTGTCGGACGCCAACATGGAGCGGCGGTGTCGACTAGCCGACTGGCTGCATGACCTCTATCCCGGGCCTCGCTGGTGGAACCCGATTGAGCCCGACCTACTGGGCGAATACCTCGTCGCCACGCGGTTCACCGAGTCTCCGGAGATCATTACCGGCGCCCTGCAGCGCGGCGATCACGAGCTCTTGGCACACACGCTTGATGTGCTGACTCGCGCGGCCGCCGACTATCCGCAACTCAGGGAGGCAGTCTCTCGAGTGGTCGGTGAGCCAGGACCGGATGTGGAGGGTGACGACGCCCCCAGTCCGTCGTTGTTGGTCGATCTCTGCGAGGCGGCGAAGGCGCAGTCGGCTTCCCAGCCCGACTGGCGCCTCTTGCTCGGCGGGACCACGGTCGCGGCCGCCCTCGTCAAGTGGCTCGATGTCATCGATGTGTCGCTGCATATTCTGCGTGCGGCGTACGACGTGGCTCCCGATGGTGTGAACCTGGTGCTCGGGCCGCTCGCGCTCCGATTGGCCGAACGTGTGCTGGATGAGACGCAGCAGCTGGCTGGGGCGAACTCGGCGGCGTTCACCTCGGACCTGGCAAGGTCGTTGAACATCCTCTCGAACCGGTTGTCGTATGCAGGTGACCGGGTGGATGCGTTGGAGGCGATCGAGGAGGCCGTCGAGGTTCGCCGGGTTTTGGTGGGGGCGGATCTGGCGGCGTTTACGCCGGTCCTCGCGGAGTCGTTGAACAACCTCTCGCTCTGGTTGTCGGGGACGGGGGATCGGGTGGGTGCGTTGGAGGCGATCGAGGAGGCCGTAGAGCTGTATCGGGGGTTGGTGGGGGCGGATCCGGCGGCGTTTACGCCGGACCTCGCGATGTCGTTGAAC
>JBDHZS010000089.1:0-14337 GCA_039812025.1 Nocardioides sp.
CGGGTGGCCGGCCGGGCCTGGCAGGCGCCCCCGGCCAGCCGGTGCATCCGGGCGCCCGCGGCCCCGAAGCGGGTGTGCACGTCCCGGGCGGGCAGCGCCGCGAAGTCGCCGAGCGTGTGGATCCCCAGCCGCCGCAACAGGTGTGGCAGATCGGCCCCGTCTGATTGACCCGATCGAGCCAGGGCCTCGACCGGCAGCTCCCGCAGGAAGGCGGCCGATCCGCCGGGGGCGACGACCAGGCTGTCCTGCGGCAGCGCCCGGCGGGCCGCCTGTTCGGCGGTGAAGAGGTCGTCGGCGATCCCGGCGCGGCAGTCCCACACCCCCGACTCGACCAGCCGCTCGGCGAGGACGGCCGCCGCCTCGGACTCGCCGCCGTAGTACCGCGCCGGGGCGCGCAGGGCGAGCAGCCCGGGCCGCAGCGGGGCCACCCCGGGGATCAGCTCGGCGACCGCGTCGAGGACCGGCTCGAAGGCCCGGGCGTCCCGGTCCGGGTTGGCGTCGAGCAGGGTCAGCTCCGGGCACCGGGACTGGGCGTCGCGGCGGCGCATCCCGCGTCGTACGCCGTCGTCGCGGGCCGCCTGGTTGCAGGCCGTGACCGTGTTCTTGGCCAGCACCGCGGCCGGTCTGTCCGCGGCGGCCTCCTCCCCGGGCGCGGGCTGGAGCAGCGCCGCCGCCAGCGGCCAGTCCGGGCACCAGATGGCGAGAATCCGGCTCACGCTGTTCATGTTGTTCACCCCGCGTCCTGGATCAGGACCGGGTCGGGGATGTTGTCCTCGGCCCGGCGCGGCGTGGTGTCGGCGGCGGGCAGCCAGAGGGGGGCCTGCCGGACCGGGCCGCCGCCGCCGCGGCGCACCGCGACCACCGCCCGGCGGGACTGCAGGTGGCCGTGCCCGGAGCCCATCCCCGACCAGGCCGGGTCGACCAGCCAGAGCCGGGCGTCGCAGCGCGGCCAGGCGTCGCCGAGCACGGCCAGCGCGGCACCCCGCTTGCGCAGCCGCGCCCCAATCCGAGCAGCGGTGCTCGCGGTCACCCGGCCGGCCATTTCGCTGGGCGGGCGCACCAGGACGATGGTGGCCACGTCGATCAGCGCGGCGGTGACCTCCAGCCAGTGCTCGCCCGGGTCGGGCACCAGCACGGTGCGGTCGAGGTCGACCCCGCAGGCGGCCGCCGCCTCGACCCCGAAGTCGCTCACGCCGACGACGGCGGCCCACGCTCCCATGAGCGAGGGCCCCGCCAGCAGGGTCAGGCCCAGGCTGGCGTGCGCCACGCCGTACACGCCGCCGGCCTGGAGCTCCACCAGGCCCGCGAGCGCGGGGTGGGTCGGTAACGGCGCCCCCGGCAGGCCGTCCTGCATCCGTCCGATCCGCTCCCGCAGCTGGTCGAGCGTCGGCCTGGACGAGGACCTGGTCCTGGCAGGCGCCTTCTCGAGCTGGGTGAGCGTCACCCCTCCATGATCGAACAGATGTTCGATCAAATCAAGAGGGGGCGAGGGGCGGCTACTCCTCGCCGCGGATGAAGGCCTCGACCCGGGCGCGGCCCTCGTCGTCGGGCAGCTGCACCGGCGGGCTCTTCATCAGGTACGACGAGGCGGAGATGATCGGGCCGCCCTGGCCGCGGTCCTTGGCGATCTTGGCCGCCCGGATCGCGTCGATGATGATGCCGGCGGAGTTGGGGGAGTCCCACACCTCGAGCTTGTACTCCAGGTTCAGCGGGACGTCGCCGAACGCGCGCCCCTCGAGCCGCACGTAGGCCCACTTGCGGTCGTCCAGCCAGGCGACGTAGTCCGACGGCCCGATGTGGACGTTGCGGTCCTGGACCTTGCCGGCCAGCGAGCCCTGCAGGTTGGAGGTGACGGCCTGGGTCTTGGAGACCTTCTTGGACTCCAGCCGCTCGCGCTCCAGCATGTTCTTGAAGTCCATGTTGCCGCCGACGTTGAGCTGGTAGGTGCGGTCCAGCGCGACGCCGCGGTCCTCGAAGAGCTTGGCGAGCACCCGGTGGGTGATCGTCGCGCCGACCTGCGACTTGATGTCGTCGCCGACGATCGGGACCCTCGCGGCGATGAACTTCGCGGCCCACTCCGGGTCGGAGGCGATGAAGACCGGCAGCGCGTTGACGAAGGCGACGCCGGCGTCGAGCGCGCACTGGGCGTAGAACTTGTCGGCGTCCTCCGAGCCCACCGGCAGGTAGGAGACCAGCACGTCGACCCGCGCGTCGCGGAGCGCCTGCACGACGTCGACCGGCTCGGCGTCGGACTCCTCGATCGTGGCCAGGTAGTACTTCCCCAGCCCGTCCATGGTCGGCCCGCGCTGCACGGTGACGCCGAGCGGCGGCACGTCGCAGATCGTGATCGTGTTGTTCTCCGAGGAGCGGGTCGCGTCGGCCAGGTCGAAGCCGACCTTCTTGGCGTCGACGTCGAACGCCGCGACGAACTCCACGTCGCCGACGTGGTAGTCGCCGAACGCGACGTGCATCAAGCCCGGGACGGTGCCCGCCGGGTCGGCGTGGCGGTAGTACTCCACTCCCTGGATCAGCGACGTCGCGCAGTTGCCGACGCCGACGATGGCTACTCGAATCGAACCCACGGGGCTCTCCTACTCCGATCTGAGGTGCGCTTGGTGGACCGGCCAGCTCAATGGTCTGCGAGGGTCTCCGCCCGCCGTGTGACGGATCTATCGTAGCGATATATCAAAGGGATCCGCGTACCCTTGCGGTGCCCGCCGACCCGACCAGCGACCAGGAGCCAGGCCACGTGAGTAAGTCCCGCACGGGCGCCGCCAAGCGGACCCCCCGCAAGCAGGGGGGCAAGAAGAAGGGTTGGCTGCGCCGTACCGTGAAATGGCTGACGATCCTCGTGGTCGTCGCGCTGATCGCGGGCGCGGGCACGGTGGCGCTGCTCTACCGCAACACCGAGATCCCCGACCCCAACGCGGACTTCCTCACCGAGACCACCCGGGTGGTCTACGCGGACGGCAAGCGCGAGCTGGGCGAGTTCGCCGTGCACGACCGCGAGTCGATCCCGTTGACCGAGATGCCCCAGGAGTTCCAGGACGCGGTGGTGGCCGCCGAGGACCAGAGCTTCTGGACCAACCAGGGCATCGACCCGCGCGGCATCGTGCGCGCCTTCTGGAACAACCTGCGCGGCGGCTCGACGCAGGGCGCGTCGACGATCACCCAGCAGTACGTCAAGATCCTCTACCTCACCAGCGAGCCCACGTTGCGCCGCAAGGCCAAGGAGGCGCTGGTCTCGGTGAAGCTGCAGCGCCAGCAGACCAAGGCGGAGATCCTCGAGGGCTACCTCAACACGATCTACTTCGGGCGGGGCGCGTACGGCGTGCAGGCGGCCGCCCGGGCCTACTTCAATCGCGACGCGGCGAACCTCAACCTGCGGCAGAGCGCCGTCCTCGCCTCCGTCATCAACAACCCGGTCCGCTTCGACCCGGCCAACGGCGAGGACAACCGCGCCGCGCTGGAGGAGCGCTACGCCTACGTGCTCGGCAACATGGTCGAGATGGGCACCCTGGACGAGGCGGCCGCCGAGCATGCCCTGCTCCGGCTGCCGATCTTCCCGGAGATCCCCGCCAACAGCCGGTACGGCGGCCAGAAGGGCCACATGCTCAAGCTGGTCCGCGACGAGTTGGGCCGGCTCGGCTTCGACGAGGACGAGATCGACGGCGGCGGCCTGACCGTGCAGACGACCTTCACCCCGGAGGCGATGCAGGCGGTCGCCGACGGCGTGAACGCGGTCCGCCCCGAGGGCATGACCGGCCCGAAGCTGCACATCGGGGCGGCCTCGGTCGAGGTCGGCACCGGCGCGCTGCTCGGCTTCTACGGCGGCCACGACTACCTCGACTCCCAGATCAACTGGGCGGTCGCCGGCGGCATGGCCGGCTCGACGATGAAGGCCTTCACCAACGCCGCCGCCATCGACGCGGGCTTCTCGCTGAGGGACACCTTCGAGGGCAACAGCCCGATCGAGCTCAGCCCGACGCTCGCCTTCCGCAACCAGGGCGACGCCGACTACGGGTCGGCGGTCTCGATGCTCACCGCGACCCAAAACTCGATCAACACCGCCTACATCGACATGGTCGACTCGATGCCCGACGGCCCGCAGCGGGTGATCGACATGGCCAACGCGCTGGGCGTCCCCGGCAACGAGCCCGAGGAGTGGGGCATCCCGCGCAACTCCGTCGACTTCCAGCCCAACGTCGGCGTCACGCTGGGCACCGCCCAGGTCAGCCCGATCAACATGGCGAACGCCTACGCGACCATCGCGAACCTCGGCCGGCGCGCCGACGTCCACGTGGTCAACAAGGTGACCGACCGCGACGGGAAGGTCGTCTACAGCCACCGCAGCCTCACCCGCCGCGCACTGGACGAGGACATCGCCGCCGACGTCTCCTATTCGCTGCAGCAGGTCGTCAGCTCCGGCAGTGGCACCGCCGCGCTGTCGCTTGGCCGGCCCGCGGCCGGCAAGACGGGGACGGCCACCAACGCCGACGACGAGGTCTCCAGCTCCTGGTTCGTCGGCTTCACGCCCCAGATCGCGACCGCGGTGATGTACGTGCGCGGCTCGGGGCGCGAGCAGCTCGACGGCTGGCTGCCGGACTACGCGGGTCAGGGCGGCTACTTCGGCGGCAACTACCCGGCGCGCACCTGGACCGCGATCATGCAGACCCTGATGGCCGACCTGCCGTACGAGTCGTTCCCGCCCGCGGTCTGGCTCGACGGCGACGCGCCGGACGACGGCCACGCGCCGTACACGCCGCCGCCCACCCCCGCCTACACGCCGCCGCCCTCCTCCGAGCCCCCGCGGCCGTCCCGGTCGCCCTCGAAGGGGCCGATCGCGGAGCCGGCCGACCCTGAGCCGAGCAAGCCGGACGAATCCGAGCCGACCGAGCCGGGCCCGACGGCCGAGCCCGAGATGTGACCGGAGAAGTGAAGGAGCCGGACCACTCGGACCACGCGCCGACCCGCGAGGATCCGCTCGTCGCGGGCCTCTCGGAGCCGGTCGGCGGCCCGCTCGGGGACCACGCGGGGCACCACCCGTGGTGGACCCCGGTGCGCGTGCTGCTCGCGCTGACCGCGGTCACCTTCGCCCTCGGCATGGTCCACAAGGCGCCCTGCTACGCCGACGGCTGGACCGGGGACCGGGCGCGCTACGGCTACATGTGCTACTCCGACCTGCCCTACCTCTACGCCGGGCGGGGCTTCGCCGAGCTGGACTGGCCGTACTCCTCCGCCGACGCACGCCACCCCGCGATGGAGTACCCCGTCGGGGTCGCCTACTGGGCGTGGGGCACGGCGTACGCGACGCACCTGCTCTCCGGCAGTCCCGACGTCGCCGAGCGAGCGGGGTTGCCGGTCGAGGACGTGGCCGCGCGCGAGGACGTACGACGGGAGTCGCTGCTCTTCGTCGCGGTCAACGCCGCCGGGCTCGCCGCGCTGGCGCTGCTGGCGACGTGGCTGCTGGCCGGGGTCAACCGGGGTCGCGCCTGGGATGCGGCGGGCTTCGCCGCCGCGCCCGTGCTCGCGCTCACCGGGCTGATCAACTGGGACCTGATCGCGGTCGCGCTCAGCGCCGGCGCGCTGTGGGCCTGGGCCCGCGGCCGGCCGGTGCTGACCGGGATCCTGATCGGCCTGGGCACCGCGGCGAAGCTCTACCCGCTCTTCCTGCTCGGAGGGCTGCTGGTGATCTGCTGGCGGACCCGCCGCTGGCCGGACTTCGCTCGGGCGACCCTGGCGGCCTTCGTGGCGTGGGTGGCCGTCAACCTGCCGGCCTACGCGGGCAGCCCGGCCGCGTGGCGCGCCTTCTGGGAGTTCAACGCCGAGCGCGGCGCGGACCTGGGATCGGTGTGGCTGGCCCTCTCCCAGCTCGGCGCCGGGGTCCCCACCGAGACGATCAACCTGGTGACGGGGGCGTTCTTCGGCGCCTGGTGCCTCGCCGTACTCATCCTCGGGCTGCGGGCCCCCGCGACGCCCCGGCTGGCGCAGCTCGGGCTGCTGATCGTCATCGGGTTCCTGCTGGTCAACAAGGTCTACTCGCCGCAGTACGTGCTGTGGCTGCTGCCGCTGGCGGCGGTGGCCCATCCCCGCTGGCGGGACCTGCTGATCTGGCAGGCCGCCGAGGCGTTCTACTTCGGGGCGATCTGGCTCTACCTGGGCGGCTGGCTGGAGGCGCCGCTGTCCCTCCAGAGCGCCGACAGCCCGATCTACCTCATCGCCATCGGGGTCCGCATCGCCGGCCAGCTCTGGCTCGCCGGCGTGGTGACCCGCGACCTGTTGCGCCCGGACCGTGTGGGTCAGGTGACGACGACCCGGTCGACGTCGGTGGCGGTGTAGCGCACCCGCACGTCCACCTCGTCGCCGACGTCGGGCACGTGGGCGCCGGCGGGCAGGAAGAGCATCGAGGCCTGCATGTGCGGCGGCTCGGCGAAGAGCCGGTGCTTGCCGTCGATGATGTACGGCGAGCGCACGAAGCCGACCGCGTCCAGGCCGCCGCGGGCGATCGACGCCGCGCGGGAGCGCAGCGACAGCTCCCCGAGCGGCGCCTCCAGCCCGATGCCGTGCGCGGTGCCGCCCGAGACCACCAGCAGGTGGCCCGACTTCGGGGCGGTGCGGCCGCGGTAGCCGAACACGTCCCCGCGCTCGACCGGGTGCACGTCGAGCACGGTCGCGGTGACCCGCAGCGTCGACCGGTCGCCGAGCCACAGGTCGGTGCCGATCCGCGGCCGGAAGGTGTAGTCGGGCCAGGCCTTGGCGATCTTGCGCAGCTCGGCGCCGGTGAGGTGGCTGACGAAGACGGTCCTGGTCGGCAGCCGCGCCGCGACCACCGCGTTGAGCAGCCGCTCGAGTTGGCCGAGGTGGGAGCCCTGCGCCAGCGGCAGGTGCACCGCGATCCCCCGCAGGCCGTGGAGGCGATCAGGGTGCTCGCTGTGTTCGCTGAGCTCCCTGAGCTCGCTCGGCGTCATCCCGTGCCGCTTCATCGAGGTCAGCAGCTCGAGCACGAACCGCGCGCCGGGGGAGCGCTCCAGCAGCAGCGGCAGGTCGTCCGGCCGGCTCACCGTGTGGATCAGCCGGCGGGTCAGGGCGCGGTCGCCGCGGGTGACCTCGGGGGAGAAGGGGCGCCAGGGCGTCAGCACCAGCACGTCGCCGGGGAACCGGGACTCGACCTCGGCCACCTCCTCATACGTGCCGACCGCCAGGGTGTCGACGCCCAGCCACGCGGCGCGGCGGGCGAGCCTGGCCAGGCCGAAGCCGTAGCCGTTGCCCTTGGCGACCGGGACCAGGCCCGGATGCCGCTTGGCGACCTTGCGCAGGTGCGTGCGCCAGGCCGGTCCGGCCACGGTCAGGGTGAGGGACACCGGGGGCTCACCGCCTCGACAGGTAGTAGTCGAACGCCTTGTAGAGCAGGCGGTTGATCGGCAGGTCCCACTCCCCGGCGTACTCCACCGCCTCGCCTCCGGTACCCACTTTGAACTGGATCAAACCCGTGTGCGGGTCGGCGGGGTCGAGGGTGTCGGTGATCCCGCGCAGGTCGTAGACGGCACAGCCGGCGTGCAACGCGTCGCGGATCATCGCCCACTGCACCGCGTTGGAGCCGCGGACGTCCCGCTTCTCGGTCGAGCTGGCGCCGTAGGAGTACCACGCGTGCGGGCCCACCCGGATCGCGATCGCGCTCGCGACCAGATCGCCCTCGTGGCGGGCGTTCCACAGGGTGAACCGGCTCGGCTCCTCGGCCTGCAGCGCGTCGCGCATGGTGAGGAAGTAGGCCAGTGGCCGCGGCGTGAAGTGATCGCGCTCGGCGGTGTGCACATAGAGATCGTGGAAGGCTCCGAGCGCCGCGTCCGAGGCGTCCTCGGTGACCTCGACCCCGGAGCGCTCCGCCTTGCGGATGTTGCGCCGCCACAGCTGGTTCATCCCGGCGAGCACGTCGGCCTCGGTCCGGTCGAGCAGCGAGACGTGGAAGTTGTACTGCGGCTGGCCGGCCGCGAAGCCGTCCTCGGAGCCCTGGTGGAGCCACCCCCGGGCGAGCAGCTGCGCGACCACGCCCGCGCCGATCGGGGAGCGCTCGCACGGCGGTACGTCGCCGAGCCGGTGCACGTCCGGGTCGGCGATGCCGTCCTTGACCTGCTGCGCGGTCCAGCGGCGGGTCAGCACCGGCGGGCCCATCCGGACGGCGAACGCGCCCTTGCGCTTCACGTGGGCCACGAGCGGGTCCAGCCACGGGCCCAGGTCACCGGAGGCGGCCGCCCAGTCGATCGCGGGACCCTCGGGGAGGTAGACCAGCGAGCGTCGTACCTTGGGCAGCCGGCGGTAGAGCACCAGCCCGGCGCCGACGAGCTCGTCGCCGGCGAACCAGCCCAGCGACTCGCAGTCCCAGCCGGACTTGACCCGGCCCCACGCCGGCGTCTGCAGGAAGCTCACGGCGCCGTGGGTGTCGATGAACCCGAGATGTTCGTCGGCCGTGATCGGCCTGAGGGTCAGCGAGGGCACCCTCCGAAGGCTATACGTCCCCCACCGGCCCGGTGGGGGAGGTCGGGGCCCCGGCCCCCCAAATTGTTCCGGGGCCCCGATCAGGCGAGGCGAAGCAGGAATCGTCCTCGCGAGAGTCCGGGTGCGAACCCCCGTACCGTTCCCGGACTCGGACGCGAAGAGGCGGCCCCGGGCCCCCTGATACGCCGAATCGAAAAGAATCTGAAAAAAATTCTGCGCGGGGAGGATGCGCACCGCCGTGGGAGTCGGCACAGTGGGAGGGGAGCGAGGAGGAGGGTCCTGGCCGCGGGGGATACTTGGCAACCGATGTATCAGGGACGGCGGAGCTTTCTCTTCGACGTCATGGTTGGGATGGTGCAGGTGACAGACGAAGATCAGTCGCCCGAGCGCACGTGGGACGACGCGGCCGCGTCGTTCACCCGCTGGATCGATGGTGACGAGGACGGCTTCTATGACCTCGTGGAGGTGATGACGCCGGTCCTGTGGCACGTCGTGCGGGCCGCGGGCCTCGACGTGATCCAGGCCAAGGACGTGCTCCAGGAGACCTGGGTGGCGCTGGTGCGCCGCCGCAACGCGATCAACCACGCGCAGGCGGTCTCCGACTGGCTGATCACGACGGCGCGCCGCGAGTCCTGGCGGGTGTCGCGGGTCTCCCGGAGGGACGTCATCGTCGCCGACCTCGAGGTCGACGTGCCGACGCCTCGCCAGCCGAGCACGGAGCACGTCGTCCTCGAGAACGACGAGCACCGCCGGCTGTGGGAGGCGGTCGCCACGCTGGACGAGCGATGCCAGCGGCTGTTGCGCGTCGTCGCCTTCGACACCCGGCCCAACTACCAGAAGCTGTCAGAGGATCTGGACATGCCCGTCGGCAGCATCGGCCCCACCCGGGGTCGCTGCCTCACCAAACTCCGCACCGCCCTGGGCGGCGCCTACATCGAGGAGGTCGGCCAATGAGCCGCGACCCATTGCTTGATCAACTCCGGGAGATGTGGCTGAGCCGGGACCCGATGCCGCCGGAGCTCATCGAGGAGCTGAAGGAGGCGCTCGCCGGCGTGGAGTTCCTCGCCGACAGCGATCTCGACTACGAGCTGATGATGCTCGTCTCGCGCTCCCGCGAGGTCGCCGGGGCCCGCTCCGCCGCGGGCACCAGCGCCTATACGCTGCGCTTCGAGGCCGACGGGGTGGACCTGCTGGTCCGGGTCTCCGGTGAAGGCGAGGACAAGGCGCGACTCGACTGCTGGGTGGTGCCGCCCGAGGAGATGAAGGTGCACGCCACCCGGATCGACGACGAGCGGACGTACGACGCCGAGGTCGACGAGCACGGGCGCTTCGAGTTCGCCGGGCTCCCCCGCGGTCTCTACCGGATCTGGCTCACGCCCCTCGGCGAGGGCAGCAAGCCCTTCGGCACGCCCGCCTTCGAGATCTGACATCGCGTGACCTGACCTCCGAACTCTCGACATAGCCTCGACACAGCCGACCGCCCGACCCGACACGAGGAGAGCCCGAGCATGGTCGACCCCGACTCGAAGAACCCGAACCCAGCCGGACCCGACAAGTCGACCTGGCGTGAGCCGGCCGTCCCCGGCGGCGACTGGATGCAGGCGCTCCAAGGGCGCGTCCTGGATCCGACGACGGCGATGGCGATCGAGACCGCCGTACCGCACTCGACCGTCTACATCGGTCACGAGATCATGATCTCCGGGCTCTTCGACGTGCCGGCGCTCAGCTTCCTGCTCACCCAGATGGCCCGCGGCCTCGGCTGGCGCATCGATGGGCTGGAGGAGCCCCTCGGCCGCCTCAGCGATGAGGACGCCGAGAAGCTGCTCGCGAACCCCGAGGAATACCTGGGGGCGCGGTACCCGCTCGACAGGGCGCTCGGCGAGCCGATCACGCGGCCCGGCCAGCGGGTGGGCGTGGTCATCGGCACGATCGTGGTGGCGGACGGCAACGACCGCGCGGTGCAGGCGCCCGATGCCTGGCTCCTGCTCCAGCACTGCCGGGCGCGGTACGGCATCAAGGCGATGCGCGGGGTCGGGCTGAACCACCTGGTCTGGGCGCGGCCCAGGGGCGCCTGGGACCCGCACCCGAGGGGGGCCTGGGACCCGCACCCGAGCGGTTCCTACGCCATCCCCGGCCACGGCGGCCGGCAGCCGATCGCCTACGTCGGCCCGCGGCCGCGGCGGCGCACCGACGCCGAGATCAAGAAGGCCGGTGGCCGGCGGCCGGTGGTCGCCACGCTCGACACGGGCTGCGGCGCGCACCGGTGGTTCGAGGGCAGGCGCGGCCTCTACGGCCCGGTCGTCAACAGGTCGCTGCACCCGCACCAGGACCGCGAGATCGGATACACCGACCCGCTGACCGACCCGGAGGCCTATCCCGACCAGTACGGCGCCCTCGACGGCGGCATCGACGCCTACTCCGGCCACGGCACGTTCATCGCCGGGCTGATCTTCCAGGCCTGCCCCGACGCCACGATCCTGCCCTGGCGGGCGATCAACTCCGAGGGACCGATCGTCGAGGCGGACCTGATCGAGTCGCTGGACCGGATCCTGGAGCTGGTCGAGAACTACCAGCTCGATCCGTCGACCTCCGCGGTCTGGGACACCGGGCGGCGGATGGAGAAGCGGCTGGCGGCCGGGGAGAAGCTGGGGCACCCGATCGACGTGCTGAGCCTCTCCCTCGGCTATTACCACGAGAACCCGGCCGAGGACGAGCTGGTCGACGCGACGATGATGGAGATCATCCGCCGGCTCGGCGCGGCGGGCACGCTGGTGGTGTGCTCCGCGGGCAACGACGCCACCGCGCGTCCGATGTTCCCCGCCGCGCTCGGGCCGTGGCAGGGCAGCTACCCGGGACCCGCCGTCCAGGACCCCGGCTCGCTTCCCGTCGTCGCGGTCGGCGCGCTCAACCCGAACGGCGTCACGGACGCGATGTTCAGCAACGCCGGCGCCTGGGTGCGCGAGCACGTCCCGGGCGCCTCCGTGATGAGCACGATCCCGACCGTCTTCCAGGGCGGGCTGGAGCCGATCGCGCGCATCGTGGTGCACACCGAGGGCCGCCCCTTCCGCGAGCCCGACCGCCGGCGCGGCGTGGAGGGCGACCCGAAGAGCGAACGTCGGACCAGGGAGTCGATCGATCCGGACGACTACAGCGGGGGCTTCGCGGTGTGGAGCGGGACCTCCTTCGCCGCGCCGCTGCTGGGCGGCAGACTCGCCAAGCATCTCGGCACGGAACTGATGTCCGGCACGGTGGACGCCTCGGGCGAGGCGGCGCGTGAGCGGGCGTGGGGCGCCCTGACGTCCCAGACCGAGCTGCGCCCGCCGCAATGAGCCCGTCACAATGAGAGGGTGCTGTCGGCCGAGGACCTCTACGACCGGGGGGTCGCGGCGTCGCGTGCGGGACGGTTCGCGGCGGCCCGCCGGGCGCTGAACCAGGCGCTGGCACGCACCGAGGACCCGGACCTGTTGGCCCGGATCGAGGTCAGCCTCGCCTACCTCGACGTCGAGACCGGCGATGTCGACAGCGCGCTGGACCTGTGCCGGCGCGCGGCCGGTCGCGATGGCGTCGGTCCGACCACGCTGGGCCAGGCCGCCGGCCAGCTCGGACTGCTGCTGGCCCGCCGCGGCGAGTCCGCCGAGGCCGAGGCGCAGTTCGGCCGGGCGATCAGACTGCTCGACGGCGACAGCGAGCTCACCGCGAGGGTCCACAACAACCGGGGCACGCTCCGCATGCACTCCGGCGACGCGCTCGGCGCCCAGGAGGACCTGGTCCGCGCGCGAGACCTCTTCGAGGCCGCCGGAAACCCGCAGGGCAGCGCGAAGGCCGCCTTCAACCTCGGTGGCACGTACCTGCTGCTCGGGGACCTGATCGCGGCGTTGCGGACGATGGACGAGGTGCTCCCGACGCTCGCCGAGCTGGGCCCATTGTACGAGTCGGTGGGTCAGGGCGACCGGGCCGAGGTGCTGATCGCGGCCGGGTTGCTCCAGGAGGGCCTGCGGGTCCTCGCGGAGACGGCGCGGGCGTTGGGGGCGCAGCGGCTGCGCCAGTCCCAGGCGGAGACCGAGCTGGCCCAGGCGCGGTCGCTGCTGCACGCCGACCCGGCCCCGGCGGTCGCCGTCGCCCGGCGGGCGCGTCGCCGCTTCGAAGCCCAGGGGGCGGTCGCCTGGGCGCTGCGAGCGGAGGCGGTCGAACTGATGGCGCGCGTGGGGACCGGGATCTCCGACGAGGCCACGCTGACCCAGGCGCAGGGGCTCGTCGGACCGTTGGCCGAGCACCGGCTGTGGCAGGACGCGCAGCTGGTCGAGCTCCACGTGATCCGGCTGCACATCCGTCGCGGCGAGCTGGACGACGCGGCCCGGCTGCTGCGCGCCGTACGGGCACACGACGCCGACCCCGTGCCCACCCGGCTGCTGATCAGCGAGCTGCGCGGCGACCTGGCGCGGGCCCGGGGCCGAGTGGCCAGGTCGCTCGCGCACACCCGGCGCGGGCTCGCCGACCTGCATGCCTGGCAGGCGTCGTTCGGCAGCCTCGACCTGCAGGCCGGCGTCGTCGGCCACGGCCGGCAGCTCGCCGCGGACGGGTTGCGCACGGCGGTGCTCGGCGGTCGCCCGGAGCTGGTCTTCGAGTGGTCGGAGCGGGCCCGGACCCTGGTCACCCAGGTCGCGCCGGTGCGGCCGCCCGGCAACCCCGAGGTGCAGGCCGAGCTCGCCGAGCTGCGCACTCTCACCGACACCGAGCCGGACCCGCGCTCGGCCGAGGGTCGCCGGGCGGCCGAGCTGCGGGCCCAGATCCGGCAGCACGCGTGGTTCGCGGAGGAGGGCCGCGAGGTGGTCGAGCCGGTGTCCCTGGCCGAGCTCCAGGCCGGCCTCGCCGACGCCGACGCCGCGCTGGTCGCCCACCTCGCGGTGGCCTCGCAGCTCACCGCCCTGGTGGTGACGCCGACCGGCGCCCGGCTGATCGGGCTCGGGCCGTATGAGCCGATCATGGGGCGCGTCGTCGGGATCGATGCCGACCTGGACATGGCCGCCGGGTCACTGATCGGGCCGATGCGGCGGGCGGTGTGGGGGTCGATGCAGGCACGGGTGGAGGCGCTCGGGGCCGAGCTGCTCGACCCGGTGCTGCCGCTGATCGGTGACCGGCGGCTGGTGCTCACGCCGTCCGGCGCGCTGGCGGGGACGCCCTGGTTGCTGCTGCCGGGCCTGCGCGGCCGGCCGGTGACCATCCCGCAGTCGGCGACGCGGTGGCTGGCCGCACGCGCGAACGGTGAGCCGCGGGCCCGGGCCGATGGGGGCGACGGGGTGGTCGGCCTGGTCGCCGGCGCGCGGGTCGAGCGGGCCGTGGACGAGGTCGCCCGGGTCGCGGCGTCCTGGGGCTCCGCCACGGTGCTCTCCGGCCCGGACGCCTCGTGCGGGGCGGTCACCGAGCTCGCCGAGCGGGCGCAGCTGCTCCACGTCTCGGCGCACGGCAAGCACGTCACCGACAACCCGCTCTTCTCCGCGCTCGAGCTGGCCGACGGGCCGTGGTACGGCTACGACATCGACGGCGTCGTCTCGATCCCCGACACCGTCGTGCTCTCCGCGTGCGAGCTCGGCCGCTCCTCGGTCCGAGCCGGCGAGGAGGTGATCGGGATGACCGCCGCCTGGCTCTACGCCGGCGCCACCAACGTCATCGCCGCCACGGCGCTGCTCAACGACGAGGTCGCCTGCGAGGTCTTCGCCGACGTCCACTCCCGGCTCGCCCGCGGTGAGGCGCCCGCCGATGCCCTGGCCGCGGCCACCCACGCCGCCGCCGACCTCGGGCCCACCCCCCTCGTCAGCTTCGGCCTCGGCTTCTGACCCGACTCGG
>JBDHZS010000090.1:0-14297 GCA_039812025.1 Nocardioides sp.
GGCGGCAAGCTCCGCGGCCACGACGTCGCGGGGCTGCGGGTCGACGTCGGCGCCGAGTCGATGCTCAACAGCCGGCCCGAGGGGGTCGGCCTGGCGCGGTCGGCCGGCCTGCACGTCGTACACCCCACCGGCGCGGCGCCGTACCTGTGGACCCGCGGCGAGCTCCGACGGCTGCCGCGCACGCTGCTCGGCGTGCCGCTCGACGCCGACGATCTCGCGGCATCCGGCGTGCTGTCCGATGCCGGCCTCGCCCGGGCCCTCGCGGGCCTGGGTGCGCCGCTGGGTCCCGTCGGCGAGGACCTCACGATCGCCGAACTCGTCGGCCGCAGGCTCGGCCAGGAGGTCGTCGACCGGCTGGTCGAGCCGTTGCTGGGCGGCGTGTACGCCGGCCACGCCGCGAATCTGTCGACCCGGGCCGCTGCCGCGCAACTGCTCGGGCCGACCCCGCAACAGTCCGCTGACCAGCGCAAACGACCGGTGTTCGCCGGGGTCGAGGGCGGCATGTGGCGGCTGCCGGCCGCTCTGGCCGCGGGCGCCGCGCCGGCCGAGGGTGGCCGGTACGACGTGCGGTGCGGCGCGACGGTCCGCGAGCTGGCCCGTACCCCGAGCGGCTTCCGGCTGACGATCGGGCCGACCACGGCGCAGGAGTACGTCGAGGCGGACGCCGTCGTGCTCGCGACCCCGGCACCGGCGGCCGCGAGGCTGCTCCGGGGCATCGGTGGTCGGGCGGCCGTCGCGGCAGCATCGGCGTTGGGCCAGATCGAGTACGCGTCGGTCGCCATCGCCACGTTCGCCTACCGGGCGGCCGACCTGCCCGCCGTACTGGCCCCTGAAATGGCCCCCGAAACGGCCCCCGAAGTGGCCGCTGAAATGGCACAGCCCGGGGCGCAAGGACCGCCCAGCGGCTTCCTCGTCCCGCCGATCGACGGCCGGCGGATCAAGGCGGCGACGCTCTCCTTCGCCAAGTGGGACTGGGTGCGCGACGCGGGCCGGGGCGCGGGGCCGGGCGGCGAGGACCTGCTGCTGCTCCGGGCCTCGCTCGGCCGCCACCGCGAGGAGGCGACTTTGCAGGCGAGCGACGGCGAGCTCCTGGCCGCCTGCCGGGGCGACCTCGCCGACGCGATCGGCCTGGTCGCCGCGCCGGTCGACCAGCATCTGCAGCGGTGGGGCGGGGCGCTGCCGCAGCTCGCGCTCGGCCACCTCGACCGCGTCGCCCGGGTCCGTGCGGCGCTGCCGGCCGGGCTCGCGGTGTGCGGGGCGGCGTACGACGGCGTCGGCATCCCCGCCGTCATCGCTTCGGCTCACGCCGCCGCGCGGGCGATCGCGAAGCCCAGGCAGGCGTGACAGAGTCGGACCCGGCCCGACCCGCCGCGCCACGTCTGCGAGACAATGGATGCCATGAGCAGGGCGCGCCAACTCAGGCAGATCAACAGCACCACCCGCTATACGATGTGGTCGGTCTTCCGGCTCCGCGACCTGCTCGGCGAGGACGCCGACCGCGAGGCGGAAGCGGGCGAGGTGGCCGAGCTGTTCGCCAACCTCACCGCCGAGGACATCGTCGTCCGCGGCCTGTACGACGTGTCCGGGATCCGCGCCGACGCCGACCTGATGGTGTGGTGGCACGCCGAGGCGGCCGAGCAGCTCCAGGACGCCTACAACCGACTGCGGCGCACCAGGTTCGGGCGGCGGCTCGACCCGGTGTGGTCGCAGCTGGCGATGCACCGCCCGGCGGAGTTCAACAAGTCGCACGTGCCGGCGTTCATGGCCGATGAGCGGGCGCGCGACTACGTGTGCGTCTACCCCTTCGTGCGCTCCTTCGACTGGTACGTCATCGACGACGCCGACCGGCGCCGGATGCTCGCCGAGCACGGCCAGATGGGGCGCGACTACCCGGACGTGCGCGCCAACACGGTGGCGTCGTTCGCGCTCGGCGACTACGAGTGGATCCTCGCCTTCGAGGCCGACGAGCTCCACCGCATCGTCGACCTGATGCGGCACCTGCGCGCGTCCGAGGCGCGGTTGCACGTGCGCGAGGAGACGCCGTTCTTCACCGGGCCGCTCGTCGAGGCCTCCGACCTGATCGCGCGGCTGCCCTAGGCTCGCCCGGGAACCGGCGGGAGTTGCGACACGTCGTACCTGTTGTGAAGCAGCTGCTCGTCATCCTCCCCCTGCTCGCGCTGGCCGCGTGCGGGACGCAGACGTCGGCGGCCGATGACCCCCAAGAGGTGAGCAGCCAGCCCGCGGAGGCCGCCGAGGTCCCGACCGAACGCCCGACCTCGATCCCGGCGGCGGACGGGCCCGTGACCGCGACGGCGGTCGTGCTCGACAGCGGTCGTGGGCCGGTGCTGTGCCTGGACGGACTCGACACCTCGCTGCCGCCGAAGTGCTTCGGCCCGCCGATCGAGGGCTGGGACTGGGCCGCTGCCCCCGGCAAGGTCGAGAAGGCGCGCGGCGTCCGGTGGGGCAGTTGGACGGTGACCGGCACGTTCGACGGTACGACGTTCACGCTCACCGAGGCCCCGGCGATCCCCGAGCCGCTCGGGTTCGACCAGGTCGAGCCGCCGCTCGAGCCGAACGTGTGCGTCCCGCCCAAGGAGGGCTGGGAGGTCGTCGACCCCGACAAGGTCAGCGAGGAGACGCTGAACGACGCGCTCGAGGCGCTCGCCGACCTCCCCGACGTCGTCTCCGTCACGGTCGATCGGTCCGGGAATCCGCGCCCGCCCAAGCAGGCCGAGCCCGACGCTGGGATCGCGTTCGTCACCGACTGGCTGCTCCACGTCACGGTCCTGGAGGATCCCGACCGCGCCGGGGCGGTGGTGCGCGAGCACTGGGGTGGGCCGCTGTGCGTGACCACCGCCGTCTACGACGAGGCCGAGATGCAGCGCATCCAGCGCGACGTGCGCGGGCTGCCCGGGATGCTCGCCTCGGCGAGCGGCTTCAACGGGACCGACGTGAAGGTGATCTACGACGACGGCTCGATCCAGGCGTGGGTCGACCAGGAGTACGGCGCCGGCGTCGTCACCGTCGAGTCGGCGCTCGCCCCGGCCTGATCCGCCGCCAACCTCGTGTAGTCCCCAACGTTCTGCAGGGGTTACTGGTGCGTAACCCCTGCGAAACGTTGGGGACTACCCGAGCGGGGCGGTGTGGTCAGTCGGATTTCGGCGTCAGTCGGAGGCTGATGGAGTTGATGCAGTAGCGATCGCCCGTCGGCGTACCGAAGCCGTCGGGGAAGACGTGACCCAGGTGGGAGCCGCATCGCGCGCAGCGGACCTCGGTGCGCACCATCCCGTAAGAGCGATCCTCGATGTATTCGATCGTCTCGGTGATCGGCTGGTAGAAGCTCGGCCAGCCGCAGCCGGAGTGGAACTTAGTGTCGGAGGTGAAGAGCTCCGCGTCGCACGCGCGGCAGTGGTAGGTCCCGACCGTCTCGGTGTCGGTGTACTCCCCGGTGAAGGCGCGCTCGGTGCCCGCCCGCCGGAGCACCGCGAACTCCTCCGCGCTCAGCTCCTCGCGCCACTGGTCGTCGGACTTCTCGACGTCGTACCGCTGGTCATCCGCCATGCTCCGAGCGTACGACGCCCGCCCCACCCGAGGTAGTCCCCAACGTTCTGCAGGGGCTACGCGTCAGTAACCCCTGCGAAACGTTGGGGACTACCGCGCCGGGGGAGAGGGGCTAGTTTGGTGACCATGGCGAGGACACCGGCGGCGGAGGTCGTGGCGGGCGAGCATGCGGTGCGGATCAGCAGCCCGGACAGGGTGATCTATCCGGCGACCGACGCGACGCCCGAGGTCACGAAGCTGATGGTCGCGCAATACGTCGCCGACGTCGGCGAGGGCCTGATGCGGGCGCTGCGCGACCGGCCGACGGCGCTGGAGCGCTGGCCGAGCGGCGTACACCCCGGCATGCGGCTGGCGCAGGGGCCGTTCGACAAGGACGCCGACGCGTTCTATCAGAAGCGGGTCCCGCGCGGCGCACCCGACTACCTGGAGACCGCCCGCATCACCTTTCCGTCCGGTCGGACCGCCGACGAGATCTGCCCCACCGAGATCGCGGTGCCGGTGTGGGCCGCGCAGATGGGCACGATCACCTTCCACCCGTGGCCGGTGCGGCGCGCCGATGTCGACCGTCCCGACGAGCTGCGGATCGACCTCGACCCGCAGCCCGGTACGACGTTCGCCGACGTCGTCCGGGTCGCCGGCGTGGCGCGGGAACTGCTCGACGACCTCGGCCTGGCCGGCTACCCGAAGACCAGTGGCAACCGCGGCGTCCACATCTACGTGCGGATCCGGCCTGAGTGGGAGTTCGCCGAGGTTAGGCACGCCGCGATCGCGTTCGGCCGGGAGCTGGAGAAGCGGGACGACGGGGTCACGACCGCCTGGTGGAAGGAGGAGCGGGGCGAGCGGATCTTCGTGGACTACAACCAGAACTGCCGCGACCGCACCATCGCCTCGGCGTACTCCCTGCGCCCCGTCGCCGGCGCCCACGTCTCCACACCGCTGACCTGGGACCAGCTGGCCGACGTGCGCGACCCCGGGGAGTTCAACCTCTTCACCGTGCCCGAGCGGCTCGCCGACCTCGGCGACCCGTGGGCGGGGATGGACGATGTCCACCACGACCTGTCCGGGCTGCTCGAGCTGTGGGAGGCGCACCCCGTCGAGCTCAACTTCCCGCCCGACCACCCCAAGATGCCCGGCGAGCCCCCTCGCGTGCAGCCCAGCCGCAAGGTCGCCTCCCACTGGGACGAGGACGGCAACCGGATCGAGTGAGTCAGACCCTCACGATCCGTGCGGTGGGGTCGAGGCGGCCAAGGTCGCTCGGGTCCGAGGTCAGGACTGTCGCCCGATGCGTCCTGGCCACCACCACAACGTGAGCATCGACGATGTCGCTGGTGCTGGTAGCCCCGCACAGCGCGCCCACCACTCGCGCACTCGCGGCGTCAAGCCCCGCGTCTGTCGGTCGCCGGACCTTAAGAAACCTGCTCAAACGTGCCTGCCGGACGCCGTCTCGCCACACCTGTGCCAGCGCGGTCGCGGGGATCAACACCGGTGCACCATGCCGCGCGGCAGCGTCCAGCAGGAGCGCGGTTCTGCGGTCGCCACGATCGATCGCGATGAGCGCTCCCGCATCGAGCGCGAGCGCGTCACCCATCGAATCCGAGGGCCTCGTCGGCCCAGGCCATCTCGCTGGCCGTGGGAGCTCCGATCTCGGCGAACCACTCGTCGAGGAACTCCCGCAAGCTCATGGTCTCCGTGGCGGACGCAAGCGCGTTGGCCACGAATGCCGAGACGCTTGCCGCCTCACCGCGACCGACGGCGGCGTCCACCAACGCCCAGGTCTCCTCGGGAACGCTGACCGTCCGCGGCGTCTTCATAAGTTCATCATAGACTATCGTGCCCATGTGTTCCTCCTGCAATTGTTGAGGATCGGGACGATACGGAGGACCACCGACAATCCGACGTCGGTGCAGGTCAGGGGTGGACGCCGTGGCGGGCGAGCAGCTCGAGCAGCGAGGGGTGGCCGCGCTCGAAGTGCCAGTGCTCGGCGGCCAGCCCGACCGACAGGGCGCCGGCGACGTTGGCCTCGCTGTCGTCGATGAAGAGGATCGAGGACGGTACGGCGCCGATCCGATCCGCGGCCCGGTGGAAGAAGTCGGGCGACGGCTTCGCGACCCCGAGGTCGCAGGAGTAGCAACTGACGTCGAACAGCTCGTCGTACCCGAGCTCGGTCCGCATGTAGCGGGCCCGGTGCCGCTCCTGGTTGGTGGCCAGGTGGACGCCGTACCCGGCCCCGCGCAGCGCCCCCACCAGCGCGATCGACTCGGCGATCAGGTCGATGCGGTGCCACACGGCGGGGTAGACGACCTCGACGGGCTCGCTCACGCCGTACGACGCCAGCCGGGCCGCGAGCAGCGGCTTGTAGTCCCCGATGCCAGACAGGGTGGCGAACTCCTCGCGCCACGTCTCGCGCAGGAACTCGCCCGAGCGCTCCCCGAGGAAGGGCGCCAGCGAACCCTCCCAGCCGCCCGGGATGTCCTGGAGGACCCCGTCGGCGTCGAAGAGGATGTGCCGGATCAAGCGATCAGACCCCGGTGATCCCCTCGCCGCCGCCGGCCTGCTCGTCGAAGTTCTCGTGCTCGAGCAGGTGGAGGACGGGGACGCCGAGCTTGCGGCGGGCGCGCGACGTCCAGTCGACGTGGAAGAACTCGGCGACCAGGTGCGGCTGGGTGAGGATGATGACCTCGCGGCCGTCGACCTCGCGCACCTTGGCGGCGAGCGCGTCCACGGCCGGCTCGGTGGTCAGGGTGCCGATCGCGTCGGCCCCCGCGGCGCGCAGGTGATCGAGCGTGTCGGCGAGCTCGTGGTCGGAGCGCTCGCGGGCGTCGCGCGCCAGCGCCTGGAGGTCCTCGTCGGTCATCGTCACCGGGGGAGCGGCCATCACCTCGCCGGCCGAAAGCGCGCCCATCGCGGCCTCGATGCCGGCCGCGGCGTCCTCCATTGGGAGCAGCACGTGGTAGACGACCTGGTCGTCGATGCCCTCGTGCAGCCCGTGGATCTGTGCGGCGTCGGCGATCGAGAGCTCATGCTCGATCAGCAGCACCACCGGGTAGGTCTGCGGTTGTGTCGCCATCGCCCTCACCTCAACTCACGCACATCCGATTCATGCAGGCCGGATTCATGCCGCCTGACTCACTGGGGCCGGACTCATTGGGGCCGCCCACCTAGAACTGTAGCCAGGTCGTAGGACACCGGCTCCTCCAGTTGGTCGTAGGTGCAGGAGGCGGGCTCCCGATCGGGCCGCCACCGCTTGAACTGGGCGGTGTGCCGAAGCCGCCGTCCCTCCATGTGGTCGTAGCCGACCTCAAGCACCAGCTCGGGGCGCAGCGGCGTGAACGACAGGTCCTTGCCCTGGCTCCAGCGGCTCTGCGTCCCGGGCACGCGGTCGGGGTTGGCGGTCAGGAACTCCGCCCACCGGCCCCAGGGATGGTCCTCCAGCGGTACGACGAGCGGCTGCAGCTCGGCGATCAGCTCCGCGCGCCGGGCGAGCGTGAACGACGCGCTGACGCCGATGTGCTGGAGCTCGCCGTCGGCGTCGTACAGGCCCAGCAGGAGCGAACCCAGCAGCGGGTTCTCCGGCGTCGAGGTCTTGTGCTCGCGGTAGCCGCACACCACGACGTCGGCGGTGCGCGCGTGTTTGATCTTGAGCATCGTCCGCGCGCCGGGCTGGTACGGCGCGTCGAGCGGCTTGGCGATCACGCCGTCCAGGCCCGCGCCCTCGAAGCTGCGGAACCACTCCTTCGCCTCGTCCGGGTCGGTGGTGACCTGGGTCAGGAAGCACGGCCCGTCGCCGCCGACCAGGTCGTTGAGGGCTTCTTGGAGTGCTTCGCGTCGTACGGCGAATGGCCGGTCCAGATAGGAATCGTCTCCCAGCGCCAGCAGGTCGAAGGCGCAGAACCCGGCCGGCGTCTCCTCGGCGAGGAGGTTGATGCGGGAGGCGGCGGGGTGGATCCTGTTCTGCAGGACCTCGAACTCGAGCCGGTCCTCGATCGCGACGAACACCTCGCCGTCGAGCACGCAGCGCTCCGGGAGCTGGCGCCGCGCCGCCTCGGCGACCTCGGGGAAATACCTGGTCAGCGGCTTGGTGTTGCGGCTGGCCAGCTCGACCTCGTCGCCGTCCTTGAAGACCAGGCACCTGAAGCCGTCCCACTTCGGCTCGAACGCCATCGGGCCGTATCTGCTCGTCGCCGCGATGTCCTTGACGGGCTTCGCCAGCATCGGGCTCACTGGCGGCATCACCGGGAGGTCCATGTCCGGAGCCTACCCACGCCGGGCGGGCGCTCGGGGGCGAGATTTCGCTCCGAGTGTGCAGTCGCTTCGGGTCCACGAGGGGGCTGCCCTGGCGAGGCATGATGGGGCTGTGAGGCTCCAGGAACTGTTGCCGGCGGTCGCCAGGGCCGCGCCGAGACGGGAGCTCCGGTGATCACCGTCCGCGGCCACCCCATCCCGGACGGGGATCTGACCTGGCGTTTCTCCCGGTCGTCGGGGCCGGGCGGCCAGCACGTCAACACCACCGACACCCGCGTGCAGCTGTCCTTCGACCTGGCCGGATCGGATGCCTTCCCCGATGCGATCAAGCAGCGCATGCTCGCCCGGCTCGGCGATCGGGTCGTGGTGACCGCTGCCGAGCATCGTTCCCAGCTGGGCAACCGCCGGGCGGCGGAGGAGCGCCTGGCGGGGTTGCTCGAGGACGCGATGAGGCCGCCGCCTCCGAAGCGGGTCCCGACCAAGCCGTCCAAGGCGTCCCGGCAACGACGTCTCAGCCAGAAGAAGCGGCGAGGCGAGGCCAAGCGGCTGCGCCGCCGCCCCGAGGACTGACCTGCGCCGATCCAGGGTTGCGCGCCGGCCCGGCCTGTCGGCGTACGACGTCCCGCTCGCCACCCCTGCCCCACCTTCATCAAGATATGCAGGTGGCGCGCCACTCTGCGCGGCGTACACACCCCGAAGAGTGCAGCCTCACCTGGATACCTAGATGAAGCAGCATGGCGGCTGCCCTGCCTGCATGCATAGTGCGTGTATCATGGAGGCATGGCATATCTGCAGATCAGGGACGTCCCCGACGCTGTCCGCGGCGTCCTCGCCGAGCGTGCCGCGGAGCGAGGGCAGTCGCTGAACATGTACCTGCGTGAGGTCGTCGTCCGGGAAGCGTCGTTCGCCCGGAACCGCGCGCTGATCGATGAGGTCGTGTCCCGGCGTGGCCGATCGACCTTCACAGTGGAGGACGTCATTGCCGCCCGCGATGCCGGTCGCGAGGGGTCGTGATCGTTCCGGACGCATCTGTCGCGGTCATGCTGTTCGGCGATCCGACAGCGGATCCGCGCATCGCCGAGGCGACCCGGGTCATGCGCGCCGATCCCGACTGGCTCGTGCCCGAGCACTGGCGGGTGGAGTTCCTGAGCACCATCCGTGGCCTGGCGATCGGCGGCAAGCTCGATCCCGATGACGCCGAGAGCGCGGTGCAGTGGCTGACGTCGGTGACGGTGGCGGTGGCCCCGACGGATCCGCAGGTCGCCCGGATCTGGGAGTTGCGCGCCAACCTGTCGGCGTACGACGCCGGCTATGTCGCCGTGGCCGAGTCTCATGACCTGACTCTGGTCACGGCGGACGCGCGGATCGCGAGAGCGGGGGTCGCCAGGTGCCCGGTCCGCGTCATCGCGTGACGCCGGCTCGCGCCGTACGACGCCCCGCTCGCCACTCCTGCCCCAGCTTCATCAAGATATGCAGGTGGGGCGCCACTCTGCGCGGCGTACGCACCCCGAAGAGTGCAGGCTCACCTGGATACCTAGATGAAGCGGCACGTACGACCCACGGCTCAGATCAGCCGGTAGCTCGGGTAGCGCAGGGTGATGGTGCGGAGGATCGCCCACATCGGCGCCGCGTCGAGGTGCTCGGAGAAGTCCGGACTCAGGGGGAACGAGTCGGCCGCGGGTGTCCACAGCGTCACGTTCGGACGACCGGTCAGGGTGCTCTGGCTCCACACTCCGTCGAGGTCGGGCCAGGTCTCCGCGATCGCCCGCGCCCACGTCCGGCAGGTGGCCCGCGGACCGGAGGCCAGCGAGTGTGACGCACCGTTGCGCAACGCCCAGTCGTCGGTCAGGTTCAGCAGCCGCAGCGACCGCGTCGGCCGCCACGACGTCGCCTTGGGCCGGCCACCCGCGGTGTCGATGACCCGCTGGTGCCCGAAGGTCTCCGCCACCGCGGTCGTGAGGTCGAGCGCGGTGTAGCTGACCCCGATGCCCGCGTGGACCCGAGCAGGCGGCGGATGGGGGTCGAACCGCATGGTCTCCGCGGGGCCCCAGTGCCGCAGCGCCGACCAGGGCAGCACGTGATCTCCCATGGTCCGGTGGATGCGCCAGAGCGTCGGCCGCTCGATCAGGACGTCCTCGTCCAGGCGCGTCAACGGCCCGGCGGGTTGCTTTGGTCGCCGTGGGTACGACGGGGTCACTGGCGTCCCAATGCGACCAGTCGGTCCTCAACGACCTCGACGACGCCGTACGAGCACAGATGGTCGACCGGTGACAGGCCGTCAAGCTCCTCCAACGGTCCGGTCATGAACGCCTCGACCGCCAGGGGGTGCATCTCGCGCGGGACCGCGCGCACGATCCGCGCCAGCCCCGGGATCACCTCGCTCGCCCCACCGCGAGGGCTCTGACGGAGCTGCCAGCGCGGCAGGTAGCGCCTGCCCTGGATGGTGAACGAGTACAGGCTCCGGTCGCTGATCCGGTGCGAGATCCGGGACCGCGACAGCCCGAGCGAGACCGCCGCCTCCTCGATCGTGAGGCTCGAGGTCACCAGGTCCTCGAGGGTCTGCGCCGCCGTGATCGCCCGGTCACGCTGGACGGTTGCCTCGTCGTACCCCTCGAGCGCGGCGCCCGCATCCTCGCCTCCGTGCTTGGCGAGGTATCTCAGCGCGGTCGAGGAGATCGGTGTGGCGCCTGCCGCCGGCGTGCGGCTGAGCTCGGCGTCGACCTCGTCGGGAGTGAGGCCTGGAAAGTGCCGAGCGAAGACCTCCTGCGCAGTGGTCATAGCGCAGATCTTAGCATCTAGTGCGCTGAGGTGCGGATCGTCACGGTCACCAGATGCACGCATAGTGCGTGTACGGCGGACGCGCGGATCGCGAGAGCGGGAGTCGCCAGGTGCCCGGTCCGCGTCATCGCGTGACGCCGCTCGCGCCGTACGACGCCCTGCTCGCCACACCCGCCCCACCTTCATCAAGATATGCAGGCGGCGCGCCACTCTGCTCGGCGTACACACCCCGAAGAGTGCAGCCTCACCTGGATACCTAGATGAAGCGGCAGGTACGACGCCAGTCATCTACTCGCGGGTAGCGTTGGCGGCTCAAGCGACGACGACCTGAGGGAGCCACCGATGCGGCGCACCGTGTACGACGAGGACCACGAGTCCTTCCGCAAGGTGATGCGGGCGTTCATCGAGTCCGAGGTGGTGCCGTCGTACGACGCGTGGTTCCGCGAGGGCGTCGTGCCGCGCAGCCTCTACACGCAGCTCGGCGAGCTGGGCGTCTTCGGCATCGAGGTGCCGGAGGAGTACGGCGGCGCGGGCATCGAGTCGCTCAAGTATTCCGGCATCATCAGCGAGGAGTGCATCCGCGCCGGCGTCAACTTCGGCGGCTCGGGCGTGCACGTGAACCTGTGCCTGCCCTACATCCTCAGCCTGGGCACCGACGAGCAGAAGCGGCGCTGGCTGCCGCCGTTCGTGGCGGGCGAGGAGATGTGGGCGATCGCGATGACCGAGCCGGGCGCCGGCTCCGACCTGGCAGGCATGCGCACGACCGCGCGGCGCTCGGCGGACGGCAGCCACTACGTGCTCAACGGCGCGAAGACGTTCATCACCGGCGGCGTGCTCGCCGATCGCGTGATCGTCTGCGCCCGCACGAGCCCGGCGCGCGAGGACGATCGCCGGTTCGGGATCTCGCTGCTGGTCGTGGACGCCCGCGCTGCTGGCTACACGGTCGGCCGCAAGCTCGACAAGCTCGGGCTGCAGATCTCCGACACCGCCGAGCTGGCCTTCAGCGACGTCCGCGTCCCGGCCGAGGACCTGCTCGGCGAGGAGGACCAGGGCTTCTCCTACCTCGGCCAGAACCTGCCTCGCGAGCGGCTCTGCATCGCCATGAACGCCGCCGCGCAGGCGATGACCGCGGTCCGGCTGGCGCAGGAGTACGTCGAGCAGCGGACCGTCTTCGGGCAGTCCGTGGCGTCGTTCCAGAACACGAAGTTCGAGCTCGCGGCCTGCCTGGTCGAGGCCGAGGCGGCCGAGGTGTACGCCGACCGGGCGCTGGAGGCCTACGAGGCCGGCGAGCTCAGCGCCGCCGAGGCCGCCAAGGCCAAGCTCTTCTGCACCGAGGTCGCGCACCGCGTGGTCGACCGGTGCCTGCAGTTGCACGGCGGGTACGGCTTCATGAACGAGTACCCGATCGCCCGGCTCTACGCCGACAACCGCGTCAACCGCATCTACGGCGGGACGTCCGAGGTCATGAAGATGATCATCGCCAAGGACATGGGTCTCTGACGCCTGGCTCCCGTCGTACGGCGGGCGGACCGCAGGACCACGATGCTGACGGCGCCCGGCGAGCGGCCTAGAGTTGGGCGGAACATTCCCCGGTTGGTCTGCCGGCAGGGCCCGCCTGACTTTGAATCAGGATTAGCGACGAAGGTTCGACTCCTTCCCGGGGAGCCAGGAAAGCGTAAACGTGCAGGTCAGAGGGCGTCTTGGTGCTCCCTCGCGCCCCGACTGCGCGAGCCGGGGCGCCAGCGTGGTCACAACGCTGGTCACAACTGGACCGGATCACCGGCACTGCTTGGCCCTCGCAAGCGGTAGGCTGTTGCAACTGAGTTGCAATAGTCATCGGTCTGCGAGGACGAGAGGCAGGAACGAGCATGGGTGCGAGGCGCCTCCCGGGCCGTGAGCCGTGCACAGATGAGCCGACTCGGCGTGTTTCTCGTGCACTTTTGAGCCGACTCAGCGCGTTTTCCGTGCACTTACGAGCCGACTCGGCGCATTTTTCGTGCAGCTTTGAGCCGACTCGGCGTGGGTTGCGGCGACTCGGGGTGCTGGGGGTGGTCGGGGTGCTCGCGGCCTGCGGGGGCAACACCACGGAGGGCGGCGCGCAGGGCAACGGACAGGAAGGACAGCGCACCGAGCTGCGGCTCGCGATCGGGGGAGCCTCCGAGGAGGGCTACGACCCGACGCTGGGCTGGGGCCGCTACGGCTCGCCGCTCTTCCAGTCCACGCTGCTCACGCGGGAGGACGATCTGGGCTTCGGTTACGACCTCGCCACGTCGTACGACGTCAGCAACGGCGGCAAGACCTGGACCGTCGACATCAGGGAGGACGCCGTCTTCACCGACGGCGAGCCGGTGACCGCGGAGGATGTCGCCTACACGTACACCACCGCCGCCGAGCAGGGCGGCCTCACCGACGTCACCGGGCTCGACAAGGTGGAGGCGACCGGCGAGCACACGGTGGAATTCACGCTCACCACGCCGCGGAGCACGTTCGTCAACCGGCTCGCGACGCTCGGCATCGTCCCGGAGCACGCGCACGATGAGGACTACGCGCTGCACCCGATCGGGTCGGGCCCGTTCACGTTCGTCGACTGGCAGCGGGGCCAGCAGTTGGTCGTCGAGCGCAACGACGACTACTACGGCGACAAGCCGTCGTTCGAGCGGATCACGTTCGTCTTCACCGGCGAGGACGCCTCGCTGGCCGCGATGCGCACGGGCGACGTCGACCTGGCCGGCGTGCCGTCCACGCTCGCCACCCAGGAGATCGACGGCGCCCGCGTCGTGGCCGTCACCTCGGTGGACAACCGCGGCATCAGCATGCCCTACACCGAGGACGGGCTCCCCCTCAGAAGGGCGCTCAACGTGGCGGTCGACCGCGAGGCGCTGGTCGAGGGAGTCCTCGAGGGCTTCGGTACGCCGGCCTACGGACCTGCCGACGCCACGCCGTGGGCCGCTGAGGGCCTGGAGGTCGACGACGCCGACCCCGACGCGGCGCGGCAGATCCTCACCGACGCCGGCTGGCGCGACGAGGACGGCGACGGCTTTCTCGACGACGCGCAACTCACGCTGTTTTACCCGGCCGACGACTCGCTGCGCCGGGGTCTCGCGCTCAACGTCGCCGACCAGGCCAAGGACGCCGGCATCGAGATCGACGCCAAAGGCGCCTCGTGGGAGGTCATCGAGGAGCGCATGCACGACGACGCGGTCGTCTTCGGCTGGGGCAGCCTCGACCCCACCGAGATCTACAACCTCTACCACTCCGAGGAGGCCGGGCAGGGCTTCAACAACCCCGGCGGCTACGCCAACCCGCAGGTCGACGAGCACCTCGACGCCGCGGTCCAGACGGCCGACCCGGACAGGGCGAGAGGGCAGTGGCAGCAGGCCCAGAAGGCGGCGGCCGAGGACGTCCCCTGGATCTGGCTGGTCAACCTCGAACACACCTACTACGTCGCCGACTGCCTCGACGTCGGTACGCCGCAGGTCGAGCCGCACGGCCACGGCTGGCCGATCACCGCGGGCATCGCCGACTGGACCTGGACGTGTTGACGCCTCTCCTCAAGCTCCTCCGGGTCGCCTCCCTGATGGTCGCGGTGGCCCTCGGCAGCTTCGCGCTGATGGCCGCCTCGCCGGTCGACCCGGTGCAGGCCTACGTCGGCGCGGACGCGGTCAACGTCAGCCCCGAGCAGCGCGAGGAGATCGCGGAGCGCTGGGGCCTCGACG
>JBDHZS010000091.1:0-14212 GCA_039812025.1 Nocardioides sp.
CGCTGAGGTGGCGGGCGCAGGCGAGCATGGCGTCGGCCGGGGGAGCGATCGGTACGCCGTCCACGAGCTCGTGGCGCGGCATCGCCGGGTGGCGGCTGATCACGAGCCTGGACCTGAGCGGCTTGTACTCGCCCTGCACCTCACCCATCGCGGCGAACAGCGGCAGCCGCTCCGCCGCCGGCGGCAGCCAGAGCCCGTGGACTCGCGCAGCCGTGACGCCGGTGTAGGTCGCGCTCGGCGGGAGCAGTCGCTGCCACGCCGCCAGCTCGGCGAGCAGCGAGTCGCGCCCGGCCAGCCCAGATGGCATGCGGATCCCATGACCCAGGCGCACCCAGTTGGCGCCCCGTCTGCGTGTGGTCGTCGTCTGCATTGCTCCAGAGTCGCCGTTCTCTGGGCTCAGCGGTGTGCCTCGGCGTACCGCTGTGGATAACCCATGGTCGTTGCGGGGCCTGTGGATGGGAAGCGGCCCGTTCTTGCTGGTTCTGGTTGCCGCCGGAACTGGTGGGCAAATGGCATCCGCGTTGCGGAACTGGTCTTATATGGATCGGATACTGGCCGGTAACCCGGCATATGAGACCAGTTGCGGTTGGGGGGGGCGCCGCTTGCGACCAGTTCCGGGGGAGGGGTGGGTCGAATGAGACCAGTTCCGGGGGGAGGGCGGCTCGAATAGGACCAGTTCCGGGGAGGGGCGGGTCATATCAGACCAGTTGCGGTGGGGGGTGCCGTTTGCGACCAGTTCCGCCCGGGAATTGGCCGCGGTACGACGCGGGCTGGTGCGACCTCATGACGTCGGGGGGCTGTGCCGCCCGAGAGCGCCGAGTACGACGCCGGCCAGGGCGCCGACAGCGAACCCGACGCCGTGCAGGTCCCCGGTGACGACGAGGGTGCCGCCGGCGAGGAGACCGATCGCGCTGACCGCCTGGGAGAGCGGGGGCGGGGAGCGGACGAAGGTGACCAGGCATAGCGCCGTCAGCCCGCAGACCGCGACGGAGTTCCCGGCGAAGCCCTGGCCGGGAAGCAGTGTGTAGGCGGCGATCTCGCTGAGGATGCCGGCGGCGAAGTACGCGGCGAGGAGGACCCGTGCGCCGCGGATCGTCTCGGTCAGCGTGCCGACGATGAGGAGCGCGACGAGGTTGAAGACCGTGCCCGCCCAGCCGCCGTCCTGGACGAAGAGCGGTGTGATCAGGCGCCACCACTGCCCGCTCAGCAGAAGGTCACGGTCGCGGGAGAGCGCGTCGAGCACGTCCTGGTCGAGGTTCCCGGCGACGCTGATCGCCAGCGTGACGCCTGCCAGGACGAGCGTCGTCCTCGGGAGTGTGAGCCGGCGCCCCCTCGCCCGAAGGTGGTGGACGCCCGCGGCCGCCGCCGCGGTGAGGCTGATGCTGATCAGGATGATCTCCATGCCGCCTCGCGATCAGTGAGCCAGCAGCTTCAGCCCGACCACCAGCACGCCCAGCAGGATCATCCCGCCGAGGGCGAGGAGCTTCTGCCAAGGGGCCAGCGCGTCCGCTCGCCGTACCCCGAGCCACGCGGCCAGACCCAGCGTGCCGACGAGGAGCGCGATGGTCAGGACCATCGCCGTCTGCATGGTCCACACGCCCAGGCCCGCCAGTCCGATCGCGAGCAGCGGCAGCACCAGGACTCCGCACGCCCCGAGGCTCGCGGCGCGCATGCTGCGGGACTCGGCCCTGTCCGGGAACGACCCCTGCACCACGATGTGCGACATCAGGTCGGCCGCGAACGCCGCCGTGACGGTTCCGAGGGCGCTGACGATCAGGGTGAGCGCGGCTTGTCCGGCCGCCAGCTCGTCCGCGTGGAGATTGAGGGTGAGCGCGACGGCGAGGGTGACGAAGGTCACGTAGATCCGCTCGCGCAGACGTACGGCGATGGTTTCGCGGGCGAGCTCGGCTGCGCTCTCCCGGGGCGTCGGCGGGTCGGCGCGACCGGTCGGCTCCGCGGCGAACACTCGGCGGACGTGTGCGGCGATGCGGCGGTAGGTCTCGACGGCGCGGAGGTCGTCCGCGGCGTCGTACCCGTGGTCGGCGCCGAGGACGTCGTGGTGCTCGATCAGCGCGTCTGCCGCGCGGAGCCGCTCGGCGTAGCGGGTCCCTTCCTCACGCAGGATGTCGTTCTCCGCCGTGATCACGACGGCCGGGGCGATGCCCGTGAGGTCCGCCGTGTCGCCGCCGCCCGCGGGCGAGATGAGGCGGTCCGTCCGCAGGGCCGGATCCGGGAGATAGGCTGCATCGAACACGTCCCCCATCCAGGGCCTGAGAGCGGGCTTGGCGAGCGGTGAGTGCTTGTCGCGCGCCGGGACCGTCAGGTCGAACGGCGGGTAGTGCAGCACCTGGAGGGCGATCGGCGGCGAACCCTCCTCCAGCGCGAGCCTGGCGACCGCTGCAGCGAGACTTCCGCCGGCGCTCTGCCCTCCGACGGCGAGGCGCGATCCGTCCCAGCCGTGTTGGGCGCCGTACGTCGCAACCCACCGCACGATCGCCGCCACGTGGTGAGGCGGCTCGGGGAAGGGACGCTGCGGGGCGAGGACGTAGGAGGCGTTGATGACGACGGCCCCGGACTCGGCGGCGAGCACGCGGCAGCCCGGGTCGTCCATCGTGACCAGGTCGAGCACGAAGCCACCGCCGTGGAAGTTGACGTAGACCGGCGGAAGCTCACCCAGGGGCTGGGCCGGCCTGAAGATGCGGAGCTCGCTGGGGCCGTGCGCGGTCTCGATCCTGAGCAGCTCAGGGGGTGTTGGGGTATTCGGGCAGCCTGCGGGCCGCGCGTTTGTCCATGGTCCGGTCGCCCAGGCGAGTGCCGAACTGCATCGCCCGCGCGACCGTCCGGGCGACCCTCGGTCTGCTCAGGATCGACATCGTCAGCCGCCGATCGTGGACGCGCCCTGGTGGGCGACGGTGGGCTGTGGGTTCCTGGGTGGGAAGGTGAGCACTCCAGCATTGTCCCTCCATGCCGCGCTGCTCGTCGTACGGCGGAACTGGTGGCGGGTACGGCGGGGGTTGCTGCGGAACTGGTGGGCATATGGCAGCCGTCTCGCGGAACTGGTCTTAGATGGCGCGGATACTGGCCGGTAACCTGGCATATGAGACCAGTTCCGGTGGGGCGAGGATGTTTGCCACCAGTTGCGGGCGCGGGCGGTCGGGTAAGACCAGTTGCGGGGTACGGCGGCGCGGGGTCAGTCCTTGAGCTCGCAGATGACGGCGCCGTTGCTGACGGTGGCGCCGACCTCGGCGGCGAGGCCGGTGACGGTGCCGGCCTTGTGGGCCTTGAGGGGGTTCTCCATCTTCATCGCCTCGAGTAAGACGATCACGTCACCCTCGGCAACCGGCTGCCCCTCGGCGACGGCGATCTTGACGATCGTGCCCTGCATGGGACTGGTGACGGCGTCGCCGGAGGCGGCGGAGGGGCCCGAGTCGGAGCGGGCCGAGCGCGAGGGGCGGGGCCGCGAAGGACCGGAGGCGGCGGCCACGGAGCCGAGCCCGGCCGGGAGCACCACCTCGAGCCGCTTGCCGCCGACCTCGACGACGACCCGCTGCTTCTCGGGGGCATCCACAGAAGTAGAAGCGCCGTCCCAGGGGGCGATCTGGTTGTCGTACTCGCTCTCGATCCACAGCGTATAGACGCCGAAGGAGTCGGCGGTCCCGACAAACGCGGGGTCGGAGACCACGGCGGCGTGGAAACCGATGACGGTGGGCATCCCGTCGACCCGGAACTCGGCCAGCGCCCGCCGCGACCGCGCCAGCGCCTCGGTGCGGTCCCGGCCGGTCACGATCAGCTTGGCGATCAGCGAGTCGAAGGCGCCCGGGACGGTCTCGCCCTCGGTGTAGCCGGCGTCGACGCGGACGCCGGGGCCGCCGGGCGGTTGCCAGACCGACAGCGTGCCGGGGGCGGGCATGAAGCCGAGCCCGGGGTCCTCGGCGTTGATCCGGAACTCGATGCTGTGGCCCGTGACCTCGGGGTCGTCGTACCCGAGCGGTTCGCCGGCCGCGATCCGGAACATCTCGCGCACCAGATCGAGGCCGGTCACCTCCTCGCTGACCGGGTGTTCGACCTGGAGCCGGGTGTTGACCTCGAGGAAGGAGATCAGCCCGTCGGGGGAGATGAGGAACTCGCACGTCCCGGCGCCGACGTACCCGGCCTCGCGCAGGATCGCCTTCGACGCGGAGTAGAGGGTGTCGCGCTGGGCGTCGGTGAGGTACGGCGCGGGCGCCTCCTCGACCAGCTTCTGGTGGCGCCGCTGCAGCGAGCAGTCGCGCGTTGAGACCACCACGACCTTGCCGTGCTGGTCGGCCAGGCACTGGGTCTCGACGTGGCGGGGCCGGTCGAGGTACTGCTCGACGAAGCACTCGCCGCGGCCGAAGGCGGTCACCGCCTCGCGGACCGCGGAATCGTAGAGCTCGGCCACCTCGTCCAGCTCGCGGGCGACCTTGAGGCCGCGGCCGCCGCCGCCGTACGCCGCCTTGATCGCGATCGGCAGCCCGTGCTCGGCCGCGAAGGCCTCGACCTCGGCGGCGTCGGCGACCGGATCCGCGGTGCCGGCGACCAGGGGCGCGCCGACCCGCTGGGCGATGTGGCGAGCCTGCACCTTGTCGCCGAGCGCGTCGATCGCCTCGGGCGGCGGGCCGATCCAGACCAGGCCGGCCTCGATCACGGCGCGGGCGAAGGTCGAGTTCTCGGCGAGGAAGCCGTAGCCGGGGTGGACCGAGTCCGCCCCGGAGCGCACCGCGACGCCGATCACCTTGTCGATGTCGAGGTAGGAGTCGGCGGGCGTGCTGCCGCCGAGCGCGTACGCCTCGTCGGCCAGCCGCACGAAGAGCGCGTCGGCGTCGGGCTCGGCATAGACGGCGACGCTGCCGATGCCGGCGTCCTTGCAGGCGCGGATCACGCGGACGGCGATCTCCCCGCGGTTGGCGACGAGGACCTTCTCCAGGGGTTCGGGCACCGGGCTACACCACCTCAATCGACTGCGTCCGTCAGCCTAATCCCGGACGCGCGGTTAGCGAACGTTAACCTATCGGCGCTAGGGTGCGGGGATGACGTCGTTCGAGCTCTCCCGCGAGCATGAAGAGTTCCGCCGTACCGTCCGGGATTTCGCCCGGGCCGAGATCGCCCCGCACGCGGCCCGCTGGGACGCCGAGCACCACTTCCCCTCCGACGTGGTGCAGCGGATGGGCGAGCTGGGGCTGATGGGGCTCACGGCGCCGGAGGAGTACGGCGGCGCGGGGCTCGCCGGTGACGACGGCGGCTTCACCAGCCTGTGCGTCGCGATCGAGGAGATTGGCCGGGTCGACCAGTCGCTCGGGATCACGCTGGAGGCGGCCGTCGGGCTCGGCATCAACCCGATCCTCACCTACGGCACCGCCGAGCAGCGCGAGACCTGGCTGCCGGACCTGGTCGCCGGGCGGCGGCTCGCCGGCTTCGGGCTGACCGAGCCGGGCGCCGGCTCGGATGCAGGCGCGACCGCGACCCGCGCCGTACTCGACGGCGGCGAGTGGGTCCTCGACGGTGCCAAACAGTTCATCACCAACTCCGGCTCCGACATCACCAGCCTGGTCACCGTCACCGCGCGCACCGGGACCCGGCCGGACGGCAAGGCAGAGATCAGCACGATCATCGTGCCGTCGGGGACGCCCGGCTTCACGGTCGAGCCGGCGTACTCCAAACTCGGCTGGCACGCCTCCGACACCCACCCGCTGAGCTTCGCGGACTGCCGGGTCCCCGAGGCCAACCTGCTCGGCTCGCGCGGGCGGGGCTTCGCGCAGTTCCTCGCGACGCTCGACGACGGCCGGGTCGCGATCGCGGCGCTCGCCGTCGGCCTGCTGCAGGCGTGCCTGGACGCATGTGTGGAGTACGCCGGGGAGCGGCAGACCTTCGGCGTGCCGATCGGCCGCAAGCAGGGGCTCGCCTTCCAGGTCGCCGACCTGCAGGTGATGCTCGACGCCTCGCGGCTGCTCACCTACAAGGCCGCGGCGATGAAGGACGCGATGGACGCCGGCCGCCCCGTGACCGCCGCCGCCTTCAAGCAGGCCGCCGCCGTCGCCAAGCTCTACGCCACCGAGTCCGCCGTCACCGGGACCCGGATCGCCACCCAGGTCTTCGGCGGCTACGGCTTCATGGAGGAATACCCGGTCGCTCGCTTCTACCGCGATGCCAAGGTGCTCGAGATCGGCGAGGGCACCAGCGAGGTGCAGCGGATGCTGATCGCCCGCGGGCTCGGGCTGCCGGTCGAGTAGGTCTGTCTCGTCTGTCCCGTCCGGCTCGCTCCGTCGCCGGAGGGAGCCGGTGCTCCGTCGTACGACGGATCTGATTGTCGGCGGTCCTCATTAGGCTGGCTGCCATGTCCAGTTCGTCCGTCCCGTCGAGCCGCCGCGCACGCTTCGCGGCGCTCGTCGGCATCGACGACGACTGGGAGCGGCCCCGCCCGCCGATCGGCCGCGCGGACGTCATCCTCGTGCTCTGCGCGGGCGGTGTCGGTCTCTTCGCGCTGGGGTTGGAGCGCAGCCTGGGCGGCTTGGAGGACGCGACGATCCCCATCTGGGCGCAGTGGCTGGCGGTCCTGAGCGGCTCGGCGCTGCTGCTCGGGCGGCGTCGCTGGCCGCTGACCGTCGCGGGCCTCGCCGCCGCGCACATGTTCGTCACGGGCGTCTTCGCGCCGCACATCATGGGGCAGCTCGCGCTCCAGATCACCTACTTCCTGGCCGTGATGTCCGGCGTCTCCTGGGCGCGGGACAGACGGACGATGGTGGTCGTCATCGGCGGCATCGTGCTGTTTATGTTCGCGTGGCTGGCCTGGCAGCTGGCCCTCGGCTCGGCATACGAGCAGGCCGTCGACGAGCTCGGCGAGGTGGACGAGGGCGTCTTCTCGCCGATGACCGCGATAGTCGGCTACACGCTGCTGATCAACGTCCTCTACTTCGGGGGTGCGGTGGCGTGTGGGCTGGTGTCGTGGCGCGACGCCCGGCAGCGCGACGTGCTTCAGACGCAGGCGACCACGATCGCCAGCCAGGCCGGCCGACTGCGCGACCAGGCTGTCATGGAGGAGCGGATGCGGATCGCGCGCGAGCTCCACGACGTCGTCGCCCACCACGTGAGCGCGATGGGGATCCAGGCGGGCGCCGCCCGTCGCGTGCTGACCAGGGACCCCGCCGCCGCCGAGGCCGCGCTCGGCAACGTCGAGGCGGCCTCCCGCGACGCGGTCACGCAGATGCGGGGGCTGCTCGGGGCGTTGCGCGATCCGGGCGGCCCGGTCGCCGGGTCGGGCGCGCGCGAGAGCGAGCCCACGATCGCCGACCTGCCGGGGCTGGTCTCCGAGGACCCTTCGGAGTCCGGGCTCGACGTGGGCTTCGACCTCGTCGAGCAGCCACCCGGCGCCGCAGCGCGGCTTCCGCACGCGCTGGGGCTCTCGATCTACCGCACCGCGCAGGAGGCGCTGACCAACGTGCGGCGTCACTCCACAGCGAAGCATGCCTCGGTGGTGGTGCGCGTCGATGAGTCCGCGCACACGCCGTACGCCGAGGTGGAGGTCGTCGACGACGGCCGGCCCCGGGTCGGCAGCTCCGGCAGCGGCCTCGGTCAACTCGGCATCCGCGAGCGGGCCGCGACCCACCGCGCCGAGGTCGAGATCGGGCCGCGACTGACCGGCGGTTATCGGGTCCGGGTGCGCTATCCGCTCAGGGAGGCGCCGTGATCGAGCGAGAGAGCGCAACGGCCCCCACCCCACAGCCCACCGCGAGCTTGCGCTCGACCGCGAGTGAACAACCAGGCACAGTGAGTGCGTCTGGTTCCGCGCCGGCCCCTGAGCCCGTTGAGCCGGTGCTCCGCGTGCTCCTCGTCGATGACCATGCCATGGTGCGGTCGGGCTTCGCGATGGTGCTCTCGGTCGAGGACGACATCGAGGTCGTCGGCGAGGCCGCCGACGGGCTGCAGGCGCTTGAGCTCGCCCGCGCGACCCGGCCCGACGTGATCCTCATGGACGTCCAGATGCCGCGGATGGACGGGATCGAGGCCACCCGCCAGGTGGTCGCCGAGGATCTCGGGCGGGTCGTGATCCTGACGACCTTCGACCGCGACGACTACCTCTTCGACGCGCTCCGCGCCGGCGCCGGCGGCTTCCTCCTCAAGAACGCCGGCCCCGAGCACCTGCTCGAGGCGATCCGCGCCGCCGGGCACGGCCACGCGCTGCTCGCCCCCGAGGTCACGCGGCGGGTGATCGCGGCGATGACGAGTGGTGCTGACGTCGTCGGCTCGGCGGCCGGTGTCTCCTCCGCTCCGGAGGCGGCTGGAGAGTCCGAGCGACCCGAGCCACCCGAGCTCGCCCACCTCACCGCCCGCGAGCGGGAGGTCCTCGTTCTGCTCGGCCGCGGCCGCTCCAACGCCGAGATTGCCGCCGACCTCGTGCTCGGCGAGGCGACGATCAAGACGCACGTCTCCAACGTGCTCGCCAAGCTCCACCTGCGCGACCGGGTGCAGGCCGTCATCTACGCCTACGAGGCCGGACTCATCCGCCCGTCGGAGGAGTGAGCCCCGCGGCGGCCGCAACCCGTCGTACTCCACCGCGAGTTTCCGTCGTACGACGGATCCGCCCGCCCGCCGCCCCGCCTAACGTCGTGGCCATGTTGGAGATCAAGGACCTGAGACGGAGCTTCGGCGACAAGGTCGCCGTGGGCGGCGTGTCGTTCGACGTGCCCGGCGGCGAGATGACCGGGTTCGTCGGCGGCAACGGCGCGGGCAAGACCACGACGATGCGGATGATCATGGGGGTGCTCGGGATCGATGCGGGCGAGGTGCGCTGGCACGGTCACCCGATCACGCAGCGCGACCGGCGCTCGTTCGGCTACATGCCCGAGGAGCGTGGGCTCTACCCCAAGCAGCCGATCCTCGAGCAGATCGTCTACCTCGCCGAGCTCAAGGGCATGGCCACGTCGGCCGCGCGCGCCGAAGCGCTCGAGCTGCTGGAGCGGTTCGGGCTCGCCGAGCGGCGCAAGGACCCGCTCGAGAAGCTGTCGCTCGGCAACCAGCAGCGGGTGCAGATCGTCGCGTCCGTGCTGCCGAGGCCGGCGGCGCTGGTCCTGGACGAGCCCTTCTCGGGCCTAGACCCCGCCGCGGTCGACTCGATGGCCGACCTGCTGCGCGAATACACCCGCGACGGCGTGCCGGTCCTCTTCTCAAGCCACCAGCTCGACCTGGTCGAGCGGCTCTGCGACCGCCTCGTCGTCCTGGCGCACGGCCGCGTCGTCGCGGCGGGCACCGTCCGCGAGCTGCGCGAGGTCGGCGCGCCACGGTTCCGGCTGATCCTCGGCAACGACGCCGGCTGGGTCCGGGAACGGCCCGGCATCGGCGTACTCGACCTCGACGGCGCCTCCGCGCTGCTGGAGGTCCACGAAGCGGGGGCCGAGCAGGGGCTGATCGCCGAGGCGACCGCGCGCGGCGCCGTCCACGAGTTCGCGCGGGTCCGGCCCGCGCTCAGCGACATCTACCGGGAGGTCACGGCATGAACGGCACGAGGACTTCGGGCGGGCTGCCCCCGTGGGCGCTGGTCACGCGGCGGGAGGTCATGGTCAAGCTGACCGACAAGGCGTTCCTGATCGGCACGGCGGTGACCGCGCTCGTGATCGCCGGCTACCTCGCCTTCCTGGTCTGGCAATCGGAGCGTACCTCCGACTTCCAGCTGGCCGCGACGCCCGAGGCGGTCGCGATGGCCGAGGCGGTCAGCGACGCCGCCCCGGGGGTGGACGAGCTGGTGACGGTCGAGGTGGTCGAGGTCGCCGACACCGACGAGGCGCGCGACCTCCTGGTCGCCGAGGACGCCACCGCCTGGCTGCACCGGGGCAGCTCCGGATGGGTCTTCACGACCGAGTCCAGCGACGAGAGCACGCTCGGCGACGTGGTCCGCGAGGTGGTCGGGCAGCAGGCGTTGGCCGAGAACGCCGCCGCGGCCGGCACCACCGTCGACGAGCTGGTCGCGGGCGGCCAGGTGAGGTCGGAGTTCCTGCGCGGCGACGCCGACCGGGCGGCGGTCGCGGACGCGGTCGGGTTCGTCTTCGTCTTCCTCTTCTATCTGGCGTCGCTGATGTTCGGGATGCAGTTGGCCGGCTCGGTGATCGAGGAGAAGCAGAGCCGGATCGTCGAGATCATCGCCGCCGCCATCCCGGTGCGCCAGCTGCTGGCCGGCAAGGTCGCCGGGAACACGATCCTGGCGATGCTGCAGGTCGTGCTCTACGTCGCGATCGGGCTGGTGGGGATGTCGTTCACGCCGTACGCCTCCTTCGTCCCCGACATCTCCGGGCCCGTCGTGTGGTTCATCGCGTTCTTCTTCGCCGGGTTCGTCGCCCTGGCGTGCCTGTGGGCCGTCGCCGGCTCGCTGGCCTCGCGCACCGAGGACCTGCAGTCGACTGCCACGCCGTTGACGATGCTGATGGTGGTGATGTTCTTCGGCGGCATCTTCCTCGACGGGAGGGCGGCCGTGATCGCGTCGTACATCCCGCCGGTCTCGGCCGTCGTGATGCCCACGCGGATCCTCGCCGGCGGGATCGAGTGGTGGGAGCCCGTGCTCGCCCTCGGGCTGCTCGCGGTCTTTGCCGCCGTCGCAGTCGCCGCCGGCGAGCGGCTCTACCGGCGGGCCCTGCTGCGCACCGGCGGGAAGGTGTCGATCCGGCAGGCCTGGACCTCGGCCGAGTAGCCCGAGAAGCGTCGAGTCGGCTCAAAGATGCACTGAAAACACGCCGAGTCGGCTCTAAAGTGCACGGTTATCCACAGCGCGGTCCCTTGTGTTGTGGATAACCGTGCATCTTTGCGCCGACTCGGCGCTCTGGGCGTGCACGTTTGCGCCGACTCGGCGTTCTCTGCGTGCACAGATGCGCCGACTCGGCGGGATTTGCGTGCACAGATGCGCCGACTCGGCGTGTTCTGCGTGCACAGATGCGCCGACTCGCGGGATTTAGAGGTGGGTTGGGGGGGTCCAGAGGGAGGTCCAGGAGTGGCCGAGCCGGGCCAGCAGGAGCCGCAGCAGGGGCAGGCTGAGGCCGACGACGTTGTGGTAGTCGCCCTCGACGCCGGTGACGAACGCGCCGCCGAGGCCGTCGACGGTGAAGGCGCCGGCGACGTGGAGCGGTTCGCCGGTGGCGACGTACGCCTCGATCTCGGCGTCACTCAGGTCCGCGAAGTGCACGGTGGTCGAGGCGGTCTCGCCGACCTCGCCGGCCCCAGAGGTGGAGAGGTCGATCAGGTGGTGGCCCGTGTGCAGGACGCCGGAGCGGCCGCGCATGGCGTGCCAGCGTCGTACGGCGTCCGCGGGGGAGGCCGGCTTGCCGTAGACCTGGCCGTCCAGCTCGAGCACCGAGTCGCAGCCGAGGACGAGCGCGTCGTCGGCGAGCCCGGCTGCGACGGCCCGCGCCTTCAGCTCGGCGAGCCGCAGCGCGAGCCCCGCCGGAGACGACGCCTGCACGCCGGACTCGTCGACCCCGGAGACGATGACCGTCGGCTCCACGCCCGCGGCGCGCAGCGTCGCCAGCCGGGCGGGGGAGGCCGAGGCGAGGACGAAATCACTCACAGGCGCGCCAGCGCAGCCTGGAGCGGGTCGAGCCCGATCGAGCCGAGGTCCAGCGCGGCGCGGTGGAACGCCTTGAGGTCGAAGTCGGCGCCCTGGGCGGCGCGGGCCCGGTCTCGGGCGGCGAGCCAGATCCGCTCGCCCACCTTGTACGACGGGGCTTGGCCAGGCCAGCCGAGGTACCGCTTGACCTCGAAGTCGAGGAACGCCGGCTCCATCCGGGAGTGAATGCCCATGAACTCGCGCCCCAGCTCGGGCGTCCAGGTCTCGCCCGGGTGGAAGCCGAACGGGTTGTCGCGCGGGATCTCCAGCTCCAGGTGCATGCCGATGTCGACGACGACGCGCGCCGCCCGGAACGCCTGGCCGTCGAGCATCCCGAGCCGGTCGGCGGGGTCGGCGAGGTAGCCGAGGTCGTCCATCAGCCGCTCGGCGTACAGCGCCCAGCCCTCGCCGTGGCCGCTGACCCAGCACATGGTCCGCTGCCAGCGATTGAGCGTCTCGCTGCGGTAGCTGGTCTGCGCGATCTGGAGGTGATGCCCGGGCACGCCCTCGTGGTAGACGGTGGTCACCTCGCGCCAGGGCGTGAAGTCATCGATGCCGTCCGGCACCGACCACCACATCCGGCCCGGCCGGGAGAAGTCCTCGCTGGGGCCGGTGTAGTAGATGCCGCCGTCGTTGGTCGGTGCGAGCATGCACTCGATGCGTCGTACCGGCTCGGGGATGTCGAAGTGGACGTCGGCCAGCTCGGCGACGGTCCGGTCGGCGAGCTCCTGCATCCATTCGCGGAACTCCTCGCGGCCGCTGATCCGCCGCGCCGGGTCCGCGTCGAGGTGGGCGATCGCCTCGTCGAGCCCGGCGCCGGGCAGGATCCGGTCGGCGGTCGCCTCCAGATCGTCGGTGATCCGCTTGAGCTCCTCCCAGCCCCAGGCGTAGGTCTCGGCGAGGTCGAGGCGGGCACCCAGGAAGTAGCGCGAGGCCAGCTCGTAGCGTTCGCGGCCCACCGCCTGCTTCTCGCGGCCGCGCGGGGCCAGATCCTCGCTGAGGAAGACCCCGAAGTCGGCCATCGCCTCGCTCGCGGCGGCCGCATGGCGCTCCAGCTGCTCGCGCAGCGGCCCCGAGATGTCGCTGTGGGCGACGAGGCTCGCGAAGAAGTCGCCGCCCTCGCCCTCCTGGCCGGTCCAGCCGCGGATCTGCCCGGCGACGTCGACGAACTGCTGCCGGGCCGCGACGTTCCCTCGGTCCGCCTCGGTCCGCAGCGTGGCCCGATAGCCCTCGAGTGCCGCAGGCATCCCCGCCAGCCGGGCGTCGATCGCGACCCACGCCTCCTCGGAGTCGGTCTTCATCAGGTCGAACGCCTGCCTGAACTCGTGGACGCCGCTGGAGATCACACTGAAGTCGCTCCGTGTGTAGCCGGCGTCCGCGCTCTCCTTCTCGAGCCCGAGCCGCTCGCAGAAGGCGTCCTTCGCGACCCGCTCCCGATCGTCGGTCGGCGTCGCCGACTCGGCCGCCGCCAAGGCCCGCGCGGCGAGCTGCTCGCGCTCGGCGAAGCCGTCCGGCGACATGTCGGTCAGCTCCGAGTCGTAGCCGTCCACCCCGAGGTAGGTGGCCGCGATCGGGTCGAGTCGGGCGTAGTCCTCGACGTACTGCTCTGCGATGGCGTCGACGGGTCGCTGTGTCATCCCTCCACCCTAGACGCCGCTCCGGCTCCGGGCGCGCCGGTTTGTTCCGGGCCTGTGCCGGGGTTCTACAGCGCGACCACGACCGCCGTGACCGCGAGGGCCAGCCCGGTGGCGTACGTGCCGATGGCGCCGAAGTCCCGCAACGGCCCGTGGCCCGCCAGGGTCTCGGCCCGGAGCATGCCGACCGCGTGGGAGAGGCGGGCCGCGACGGCGAGGACGGCGAGTACGTCGAGCCACCAGCCCTCGGTGAAGAATGAGCACACGACGAGCAGGCCGATGAGGGTCGGGACGTACTCCGAGGCGTTGCCGTGGGCCCGGATCGCGATGAAGAGCCGGTCCGCCGGATCCATCGAGGCCTGGTCGCCGCCGCTCTTGGCCCTCATGGCGCGGTGGCGGGTGACGTTGGCGCCGAGCACGAAGATGAGGGCGCCGAGCAGCGCGATGCAGGTGATGACGATGGTGCTCATGGTGAGCCTCCTTGCGAGGAGAGGCGCCGCACGATCGTGCGGCTGAGGTCGGTGCCCAGCAGGGCGTCGGTCTTGTGCATGCCGCCCGGGCAGGTCACGTTGACCTCGATCAGGCGGTCGTCTATGACGTCGAGCCCGGCGACGGCGATGCCGTGCTCGATCAGGAGCGGCCGCAGCGCGTCGACGATCGCCGCGTCCGCTGCGTTGACTGGGGCCGCCGCGACGGGCGGCCCGATGCGGAAATCCTCGTGCGAGGGCCGTCGCAGTACGGCGCCCGCGATCTGCCCGTTGACCACGAAGAGCCGCTTGTTGCCGGCGCTCACCGAGGCGAGGTGCTCCTGGGCGATCGCGTGGGTGCGGCCGCCCCGGGTCGCGGACTCCACCAGCGCCGTCGCCGCCGGGCCGTCCTCGACCAGCCACACGCCGTTGCCCGCGAACCCGTCGACCGGCTTGACCACCGCGGTGCCGACCTTGGCGACGAACTCGCGCAGGGTCGCCGGGCACGC
>JBDHZS010000092.1:0-14112 GCA_039812025.1 Nocardioides sp.
AGCCGGGGCCGCGGGGCGGCCACCCGGACGGGGGGCCGCAGGCTGCGCGGTGCCGGACTGGGCGCTCCCGGACTGGGCCGGGGCCGCGGGTGCCGCGGCACCTGCGGGCGCGGACTTGGCCTGGGCGACGGAGCGCATCTCGTCGCCGTACTGCTTCTTGAACCGCATCTCGACGGGAAGTTCAACCGTCGAGGAGGCCGACTTGACGAACTCGCCCATCTCTTTGAGCTTCTCCAAGACGAGCTTGCTCTCGACTCCGAACTCCTTGGCGAGTTCGTGGACTCGGGTCTTAGCCACGGTGTGTGTGCGTCTCCTTCTGGGCCCGAGGCCCCCAGAAGGAGGGGAAATCGGGACCGCTAGTGGTGGTGCTGGCTCATCGGAGGGAACTCATCGAGTGCTCATGAGCGTCTGCTCCAGTCTCTGGTCGGTGGGTCACGATGGTGTGGTCTCGAGCGAGGCGACGTACCCGCCCACGGCGGCCGGATCGGGCCCGCGCGGGTCCCTCAGGGCCCGCCCGAACGCCTTGCGGCGCACCGCGAGGTCGTAGCACGCGACCGTGGGATGCAGGTGCGCCCCGCGGCCGTGCCGGGTGCCCTCCGGGTCTGGTACGACGACCGGTCGGCCCTCGTCATCTCCGGCGGTCACACGCAGCAACTCGCTCTTCGCGGCCCGCTGCCGGCACCCGATGCAGGTCCGGACCGGCCCTGGATGAGACCGGGCAGGCGGGCATGCGGAAGGAGTCGTGCTGCGAACCACTCGCCGTAACCTTACCCGTTCACGCCCCGATCACCGAACCGCGACTCCGATCCGCCGACCTCCGATTCGTCTGCCCCGCCCACGCGCGAAGCAACCGGCGAAGCCGCAGGCGAATCGGAGCCGGGCTCACTCGTCGCTGCGGATGTCGATGCGCCAGCCGGTGAGCCGCGCGGCGAGCCGGGCGTTCTGGCCCTCCTTGCCGATCGCGAGGGACAGCTGGAAGTCCGGTACGACGACGCGCGCGGACCGCTCCTCGGCCGAGACCACCTCCACCGAGGTCACCCGCGCCGGGGAGAGCGCGTTGGCGACCAGCTCGGCGGGGTCGTCGGACCAGTCGACGATGTCGATCTTCTCGCCGTGCAGCTCGGACATGACGTTGCGCACCCGCTGGCCCATCGGGCCGATGCATGCGCCCTTCGCATTGACCCCCGCCACCGACGAGCGGACCGCGATCTTGCTGCGGTGGCCGGCCTCGCGGGCGATCCCGGCGATCTCGACGGTGCCGTCGGCGATCTCGGGGACCTCCAGCGCGAAGAGCTTGCGCACGAGGTTGGGGTGGGACCGCGACAGGGTGACCTGCGGGCCGCGCACGCCGCGGCGGACGGAGATCACGAGGCACTTGATGCGCTCGCCGTGCTGGTAGTTCTCGCCGACCACCCGCTCGCCCAGCGGCAGGATCGCCTCGAGCCGGCCCAGGTCGACCATGACGTCGTCGGGGTTGCGCCCCTGCTGGATGACCCCGGAGATCAGGTCGCCCTCCTTGCCGAGGAACTCGCCGAACTTCACGTCGTCCTCGGCGTCCTTCAGCCGCTGCAGCATGATCTGCTTCGCGGTGGTGGCGGCGATCCGGCCGAAGCCCTCGGGGGTGTCGTCGTACTCCCCGATCCGGTTGCCCTCCTCGTCGAGCTCCGCGGCCAGCACGCTGACGTGCCCGGTCTTGCGGTCGAGCACGACGCGCGCGTCCTCCTGGGCGCCGGGGGTCTTGTGGTAGGCCGTCAGCAGCGACTGCTCGATCGCGACGACGAGGATGTCGAAGGAGATCTCCTTCTCGCGTTCGAGCATGCGCAGGATGCTCAGGTCGATGTCCATCAGGCGTCCCTCCCGGCGGGTCGGTTGAACTCGATCTGGATGACGGCCTTCGCCGCGTCGGCGTAGGCCACGTCGTGTTGGGTCGACTGGCCCTTCTTCGGGCCGGGTACGTCGAGGCGAGCCGCCTCCTCGTCCGCGTCGGCGATCCGGCCGGTGACCTCGCCGCCGTCGGCGAGCGTCACCTTGACCAGCCTGCCGACGTTGCGGCGCCAGTGCCGCGGCAGCGTCAGCGGCCGGTCGACGCCGCGCGAGGTCACCTCGAGCGTGTAGGACTGCTCCCCCATCGCGTCGGAGTCGTCCAGCACGCGAGACACCGCGCGATCCGCCTCGGCGATGTCGTCCAGGTTGACCCCGCCGTCCTTGTCGACGGCGATGCGGAGCACCCGCCGCTTGCCCGCCGGGGTCAGCTCGACCGCCTCGAGGTCGAGCCCCAGCTCGGACACCACGGGGGCCAGCTCGGCTGTCAGCCGCTCGATCGCGGCCTGGTGTGCGGATCCGCTCAACGTGCACCTCCGGTGATGTCCAGTTGTCGCCGGCAAGCCTAGACGAGGCCACCCCGAGCGCCTCCCGGCGGTTGCGCCCGCCGCTGGACTAACCTTCGACGGGTGTCGCACCCGCCCGCTCCCGGCCCGCGCCTGTCGCGGCGCACGACGCTTCTCGCCGGCGCGTCCGGCGCGCTGCTGACGGGCGCGTGCGGCGTCGAGCTGCCCCGCCGGCCCGCCGCCGAGGTGACGACGCCGCCGCCGTCGGGCTGGCCGGCGACGCCCCCGTCCTCGCTCGTGAGCCCGGCGACGGGCGAGTTGCGTCCGGAGGATCTGGCGCTGGCGGCCGAGCTGGCGACCGCGATCTCGGGGGTCCGCGACCTGGCGCGCCGTACCGGCCGCAAGCACCGCGAGCTGCGCGGCCTCACCGCCGGACTGGTCGAGGTCCACGACGCGCACCTGGCGCTGCTGGCGGACGCGGGCGGCGGCTCGTCGTTCCCGGGGACTCCGGGGTCGATCGCCGCCCGGCGAGTGCAGGCCCGCAACCGGCTGCTCGGCGCCGAGGCCGACCTGTCCGCGGCGCTGCGCGCGGGGTCCGTGCAGTCCTACGACGGCCCGCTCGCCCGCGCGCTGGCCTCGATGTCCGCCGCCGTCGAGCAGCAACTCTGGCGGCAGGGCCGCACCGGGACGTCGGCATGAGCGACCTGAACGACATCCTGGCGGCCGAGCACGCGGCGGTCTACGAGTACGGCGCCCTGGCCGGGCGGACGTCCTGGTCCGGGCAGCCGGGGCTCGCGGCGCCGCTGGCGGCCGGGTTCGCCGCGCACCGCGAGCGGCGCGACGACCTGACGGCGCTGTTGCGCCAGGCCGGCGCGGAGCCGGCCGCTGCGGAGGCGGCGTACCGGCTCCCGCCCATGGGCACGCCCCGCCAGGTGCGCGCCTCGGCGATCGCCCTGGAGAACCGCTACGCGGAGGTCTGCGCCGCCGCCGTCGCCGGGACCTCCGGCGCCGACCGCGAGTGGGCGCTCGGCGCGCTGATCGACTCCGCCCGGCGGCTCCTCGACCTCGGCGCCCCGGCCGTCCCTTGGCCCGGTGCCTCCGAGTTGGGCTGAGACCGAGGCCGGTTGCGGGCACCCGAGCGGGTCCCGGTCCCGGCCACCCGCGCCTGGTCGGGCCGCCGCTTCATCAAGTTATCCAGGCGGCGTCGCACTCTTCGGGGTGTATACGCCGTGCGAAGTGCCACCGCGCCTGCATAACTTGATGAAGCAGGGGCACACGGGGCGAGCGCCGGCGTACGACGAACAGGCTGCGGACACAGCGCGGCCCGCGAACTCCTGGCGAAGAGAGCCCCGAGATCTCTCCCGCCAGGGGCCCGCGGGCCGCGTGCGGTCCGTCAGCAAGACCTGTCATGGGTGTCTGGCCCCGAGCCCGACACCCTCGACTGCACAAGTTTGCAGTCCAGCCAGGCCGCGTGGCTATACCGCGCGCTGTGCAGATTGATGCATTGCATGAAGATGCAAGAGTGTGAGCTCAGGACGGGCGATAGGACGGGCCACAGGACGGGCTCCGGACCGGGCCCCGGGACGAGAGCTCCGAGAAGAGTTGGCCCCGGAGCCACCGAGCCGGCGGCCCTGTGGGTCTACGATGTGCGGCGGGACCCGGGCGAGTGTTCCGGGACTTTCGGTCGGGAAAGACGAAACGCGATGTGGTTCAGCCGCTCATCCAGTGAGGGCTCCCGCACGTCCACCTCCGGGAAGCAGGCAGCGGGCGAGCAAGCCGCCGCGCGGCAGGCGGCCGGCGCCGGAGGGTCCGAGGACGGCGGGGCGCGGGACCAGGCCGTCGCGGCCGCCCGCCAGCTCTACTTCGCGCGCGACTTCCGCGACGTCACGCTGGCCGACGTCGCCCGGGCCGCGGGCCTGCCGGTGCCGGCCGTGCGCGAGCAGTTCGACGACGAGGCCGAGCTCTTCGCCGCGGTCTACCGGGAGGTGCTGGAGGAGGCCGGCCGCCGGATCGCGGAGCGGATGACCGCCGACGATCCGATCGAGCTGATGCGCAACGGCGTCGAGGCCTACCTGGAGGTGTTCACCCACCCCGACATCCGCCACCTGATGCTGCTCCAGCCGATGACCGCGTTCGGGTGGGACCGGTGGCACGAGGAGGGCCGCGAGCACGGCAGCCTGCTGGTGGACGCGACGCTGGTGGAGGCGATGGAGCGGGGCGTGATCGCCCACCAGCCGGTGCGGCCGCTCGCCGCCATGATCACCGGGGCGCTCGAGGCGGCGGTGCACCACGCGGCGACCCACCCCGACTTCACCGAGGGGTTGGCCGAGGCCAAGCGCGTGCTCGACGACCTGGTGACCGGGATGCTGCTGATCGGCTCGGCCGCGGCCGAGGACCAGTCTCAGCCGCGGACGACCGAGGCCAGGTAGTCGGCGGCGTCGGCGACGGCCACGGACTCCCGCGCACCGGTGGCCCGGTCGCGGACCTCCACCACGCCGTCGGCCAGGCCGCGGCCGACGGTGACGATCGTGGGTACGCCGATCAGCTCGGCGTCGCGGAACTTCACGCCGGGCGAGACCTTGCCGACGCGGTCGTCGTACAGCACGGTCAGCCCGCGCCGGTCGAGCTCGCCGGCGAGGTGAGCGGCGGCGTCCAGGATCGCCTCGTCCTTGCCCGCGGCGACAATGTGGACGTCGGCGGGCGAGACCTCGCGCGGCCAGCACAGGCCGAGCTCGTCGAGGGTGTTCTCGGCGATCGCGGCAACCCCTCGGGAGGGGCCGATGCCGTAGGAGCCCATGGTGACCGTCACCAGCTTGCCGGACTCGTCGAGCACCCTCAGGCCGAGCGCCTCGGCGTACTTGCGCCCGAGCTGGAAGATGTGGCCCATCTCGATGCCGCGCGCGGCGACCAGGGTGCCCTCCTCGCACGCGGGGCAGGCGTCCCCGTCGCGCACCTCGGCGGCCTCGATCGTCCCGTCGGCGGTGAAGTCCCGGCCCGCGACGAGGTCGAGGACGTGGCGCCCGGGCTGGTCGGCGCCGGTCACCCAGGCGGTGCCGTCGACGATGCGGGGGTCGATCAGGTAGCGGATCCCGGAGGACCGCTCCAGCCCCAGCGCGCCGGGCCCGATGTAGCCCTTGACCAGGGCGGGGTTGCGTGCGAACTCCTCCTCGCCCATCGCCTCGATCTCGATGGGCTCCAACTGCCCCTCGAGCCGGCGCTGGTCGACCTCGCGGTCGCCCGGCACGCCGATCGCGAGCGGCTCGCGGGTGCCGTCGGGGTGCTTGAGGACCATGACGACGTTCTTGAGCGTGTCCGAGGCCTGCCACGGCCGGTCGGTCCGCGGGAACGCCTCGTTGAGGTGGTCGACCAGCGTCTCGATGGTGGGCGTGTCGGGGGTGTCCTCGACGTGGGCGGCGCCGGTCGCGGAGAAGGGCACCGGCGCGGGCGGGCGGACAGCGACGGCCTCGACGTTGGCGGCGTACTCGCACGAGTCGCACCGCACGTAGGTGTCCTCACCGGCGTCGGCGCGGGCGAGGAACTCCTCGGACCGCGAGCCGCCCATGGCGCCCGAGGTGGCGGTCACGATCACGTAGTCGAAGCCGAGCCGGTCGAAGATCCGCACGTAGGCGTCGCGGTGGGCCTGGTAGGACCGGTCGAGCCCGGCGTCGTCGACGTCGAAGGAGTAGGAGTCCTTCATCACGAACTCGCGCCCGCGCAGCACGCCGGCCCGGGGCCGCGCCTCGTCGCGGTACTTGGTCTGGATCTGATAGATCCACAGCGGCAGGTCCTTGTAGGAGGAGTAGAGGTCCTTCACCACCAGGGTGAACATCTCCTCGTGCGTGGGGCCGAGCAGGTGGTCGGCGCCCTTGCGGTCCTTGAGCCGGAAGATGCCGGGGCCGTAGTCGGTCCAGCGCCCCGACGCCTCGTAGGGCTCCTTGGGCAGCAGCGCCGGGAACAGCAGCTCCTGGGCGCCCATCGCGTCCATCTCCTCGCGGATGATCCGCTCGATGTTGCGCAGCACCCGCAGCCCCAGCGGCAGCCAGCTGTAGATCCCCGGCGAGACCCGGCGGATGTAGCCGGCCCGGATCAGCAGCTTGTGGCTCGCCACCTCGGCGTCGTTGGGGTCCTCGCGCAGCGTGCGGACGAACAAGGAGGACATGCGAAGAAGCATGGGCCGCAGCCTACGGAAGCCGCCGCATGCCCGCGAATCTCTAGCGGGTCACGCGAGCATGATCGTGGTGAACCGGGCGGTCTCGCGGAAGCCCACGCGCCGGTACGCCGCCCGCGCCGGCGCGTTGTAGTCGTTGACGTAGAGCGACACCACCGGGGCGACGTCGCGCAGCACATGGCTGGCAACAGCCGCCACCCCCGCCGCGGCCAGGCCGTGCCCGCGCAGGTCGGGCGGCACCCACACCCCCTGGATCTGCGCGGCGGAGGGCGTCGCGCAGGCCACCTCGGCCTTGAAGACGACCCGGCCCGCGTCGATCCGGACGAAGGACCACTCGCGGGCGACGAGCTGGCTGACCCGGGTGCGGTACGCCGCCGCGGACCCGCCCGCCTCCGGCGAGACGCCGACCTCCTCGGTGTACATCGCCACGCAGGCCGGATAGAGCGCCTCGAGGTCCTCCGGCCTGCTCGGCCGGACCCGCGGATCCCCCGCGACGGCCGGGGCGCCGCGCAACTCCAGGTGGGGCTGGCCGACCCGCATCTCCCGCACCGGACCCCAGTGCGGGGCGACGACGCTCCATAGGGCGGACACCACGTCGGAGCGGCCCACGATCGTGCCCGCCCGGCGGGGCCGCGCGAGCGCCCACACGCCGAAGGCGCGGGCCTGGTCGGGGGTGCAGCCGACCGGCACCAGGTTGGTCGCGGCGTGGACGGCGGCCACCAGCCGGGAGTCGGCGAACATCCCCCACACCTCGCCGCCGAGCCAGCGCGGGTCGAGCCGGGTCACCCGCGCCCGGTGCTCGGGGAAGACGTTGACGATCGGATCCGCGGCCGCGAGCTCCAGGAACGCGCCCAGATCGGTGGGGTCGAGCACGCGGATGTTCTCCGTCCCCGGCGGGCGGCGCCACATCGACACGGAGGCGGTCACGAGCAAGGAGCCTAGTGCCACACCGTGGTCACGACGACCCGTTGCCGGTCGCTTAGAGTGCGCCCTATGCCTCCCCACGCCTCCCCGACCTACGACTACGGCGCCGGCGCCGTGTGCGGCAACAGGGTGACGCTGCGCAACTGGCAGGAGCCCGAGAGCGTGCCCTGGTCGTTCCTGAACATGCGCGAGCTGATCGGCAGCCAGCGGATCCCCGCCGGGACGCCGCGGCGGCTGCCCGCCGGCACCGCGGTCGACCTGGCCGCCGTCGAGCTGACCCGCCTCTCCGGGGAGCGGGCGAGCGTGCGCGACGTACTCGACTCCACCCACACCGACGCGGTGGTCGTCCTGCACGAGGGCCGCCTGGTGCACGAGGAGTACGACGAGCGGCAGCGCCCCGACAGCGTGCACCTGATCATGTCGTGCTCGAAGTCGATCGTCGGCGTCGTCGCCGGGATCCTCATCGACCGGGGCCTGCTCGACCCGGCGGCACGGCTGGAGTCGATCGTCGAGGAGGTCGCCGGCTCGGGCTACGAGGGCGCCACCGTGCGCGACGTACTCGACATGCGCACCGGCGTCGCCTTCTCGGAGTCCTACGGCAACGCCGAGGCCGAGGTCCGGGTGATGGAGCGCTCGATGGGGTGGCGGCCCCGCGACTCCCAGGACCCGGTCGGCGCCTACGCCTACATGACCACGCTGGGCAGCGAGGGCGCCCACGGCGGCTCCTTCACCTACCGCTCCGCGGACACCGACATGCTCGGGTGGCTGTGCGAGCGGGTGACCGGGCGGCGGATGGCCGACCTGATCTCGGAGCTGGTCTGGCGGCCGATCGGCGCCGAGTACGACGCCGAGGTGACCTGCGACGCCGTCGGCACCGCGATCCACGACGGCGGTGTCTCCGCCGCGGCCCGGGACATGGCCCGCTTCGGGCAGCTGCTGCTCGACCGGGGCACCGTCGACGGCCGCGCGGTCGCGCCCGCCTGGTGGATCGACGACTCCTTCCACCCCGACACCGACGTGCGGGAGGCGTTCGCGGCGTCCAACGACGAGCAGGTGCTCCCCGGCAGCTGGTACCGCAACCAGTTCTGGATGATCCGGGGCGCCCACGACATGACGCTGGTGTGCCTGGGAATCCACGGCCAGATGGTCTTCGTCGACCCGCGGACCCGGCTGGTCGCGGTCAAGCAGTCCTCGTGGCCGACGCCGCAGAGCGCGGGCTACCTGATCGACACGCTGCGGGCGTTCGGGGCGCTCGGCGAGCACCTGTCGGCGGCGTCAGCCCGGCCGGCCGCCGAGGACCGGCCGGGCTTCTGGGACCGCGTGCGCGCCTACTTCACGTAGGCGATCGGCATGGTCGCCGGCGGGTCGGCGATCGGCTCGGTCACGTACTGCGCCCGGATCGCGTCGATGTAGGTGCGGCACTTCCTGGTCAGGCCGTCGGCCGTCTGCAGCCGGCCCTTGGTCACCAGGATCCCCAGGTCGGCGCCCTTGAACTTGTAGTCGCCGGCGGCGTACACCCGCAGGAAGAACGCCTCGTCCTCGGTGGTGATCTCGTGCCAGTCGTTGCTCGGGTCGGCGAAGGTGAACGAGCCGTCCTCGTTGAGCTTCCAGGCCCCGGTCTTCGGCGCGACGACGATCTTCTCCACGACGTCCTCGGGCTCCTTCATGATCAGCTGCGACCACACGTCGACGGCGGCGAGGTCGCGCCAGCGGGCGTTGATCTCCTCGACGTCGATCGTGTAGTCGACGTCCATGAACTCCAGCAGGTGGAAGCAGAAGAGCGGCACGTCGGCGTAGGCGCCCGCGGTGACGTTGGTCATCGAGGAGACCCCGGAGATCCGCGGGTTGAGCTCGCCGAGGTAGACGTCGTCGGTGGCCAGGTCGACCAGCACGTCGATCTCGAGGAAGCCCCGGTAGCCCTCCTGCGCGAGCCGGTCGCCGAGCGCGCGCACGTGCTTGATCGCGGCGGCGCGCTGGGTGGCCGTGAGCGCGTCGGGGAAGAGGTCGTTGCCGCACCAGCCGCCCTTGTACGGCGTCAGCTCGGCGTAGCCGGTCAGGTCGGTCATGAACGGGCCGACGACGGTGCCGTGGCGGGTGATGCACGCCTCGACCGCGACCGCCTTGTTGTCGATCCGCTTCATCACCTTCAGCTCCTGGCCGACGATGCCCGCGGCGGACTTGTCCCACTCCTTCTCGTTCGAGACGAAGAACGTGGTCTTGCCCGAGTCGCCGTACGGCGTCTGCACGACCAGGTCGGTGCCGAGCCCGTTGTCCGTGGCGAGCTTGGAGAGCTCCTCCCACGAGTCGGCCCAGCCGAGCACGTTGGGCACCGACGGGGCGCCCGCCTCGTTGCCGAGCTGGGTGGTCACGATCTTGGAGTCCAGCCGCCGGCGCAGCTCGTCGGGCGGCAGCACCAGGTCGTAGCCGAGCTCCTCGCACAGCTCCTCGGTCTCCTCGTCGAAGAAGACCATCGCGATCTTGGGCCGGCCGCCGCGCGAGCGCAGGTACTCCTGCACCTCCGGGTCGCGCAGCAGGTAGTTGTTGATGTGCTCGCTGGACTCGAACTCGACGTAGGGCTTGTTCTTCGGACTGAAGACCCGCGGATGGCCCCCGTCCCAGGAGTCGTAGTAGACGACGTACTGGAAGTTGCGGATCCAGCGGTCGATCCCGAGCAGGTTGAAGGCGGTGGGACCGAAGAAGTAGATCGGCTGGGTGTTGGTCCGGAAGAACGTCCGGATCTCGGGAATGCCATTCAGTGTCGGGGTTGCGCTCATGGTTGACCTTTCCACGGGTTGTCCACTACGGGGGTTTCCACTACAGGTTGATCCACTGGGGTTGATCGACTACGGGGTTGTGACGGGAGGTTGGGACGGGGCGGTGACGGGTCTGTTCACGCGCAGGCCGCTGTGCGGGCCGGCGGTCACGCCGCGCGCACCGGGCCCGGTGCGCTCGCCGAGCGGGCGGCCGCGGGCGGCCAGGTGGGCGCCGAGCTCGTCACACATCCGCAGCGTCGCGTGGCTGCGGCGGTGGTCGGTCGGGGTGGGCCAGTGCGACAGCTTGACGCACACGGTGCGGGTGCGGCGGGAGACGTGGATCAGCTGGCCGTGGATGCCCAGGCAGAGCAGGACGTCGCCGTTGGCGCCGGGGCGCATCCAGAACTGGTTGCGGTACCAGCCGCCGGGGCTGGTGACCTCGGCCGGCGAGTCGACGTAGGCGCTGCGGATGTCGGCGTCGACGCCCCAGGCCTGCCGCAGCCAGCGGGCGGGGACGATCTGTTCCTTCCCGCCGTCCTGGGTGGGCACGGCGCCGCCGTCGAGCAGCATCATGCCGAACCGGGCCAGGTCGCGGGCGGTCGCGCCGAAGCCGCCGTCATGGACGGCCATCCCTGTGGCGTCGCAGGTGATGAAGGCGTCGTGCTCGGTCCCGATCCGCGACCACAGGTGGGTGGAGATCAGCGCCGCCATCGGCCGCCCGGACGCCTGCTCGCAGACCCAGCCGAGCACGTCGGTCTCCGAGGACCGGTAGCGGAAGGCGCCGCCGTGGGGCCGCTCCTGCACCAGGCCCCCCAGGTAGTCGCGGATCCCGCCCTCGCCGAGGTGGTGGTCCAGCCGGCTGATGTCGGAGTCCGGGTCGTTGTAGTCCTCCACGAACCGCACGCCGCTGCGCATGTCGAGCAGGTCGCGGACGGTCGCGTCGGCGTACCCGGTGCCGGCCAGCTCCTCAACGTACGACGCCACCGGGCGCGCCGGGTCGAGGTGGCCGCCGTCGATCAGGATGCCGGCGACGCAGCCGACCAGCGACTTGGTGATCGAGAGGACGGAGTGCCGCTCGTCCTGGGCGCCGTCGTGGGAGTAGTGCTCCGCGACGAGCGCGCCGTCGTGGACGACCACGAACGCGTCGGTCTCGGTCTGGCCGAGCAGTTCGTCGACGGTGGGCTGGTCGCCGTCGGCGAGGCCGAACGGCAGGGGCACCGCCCCCAGATCGAACTCGGGCTCGCGTCGCGGCAGCTTCCGCGCCGGCCCCTGGCCCCGCGTCACCGTCGCATGGGTCGCGAAGTCGTCGAGGTGCCACACCGCCCAGGCGCTGAACGGCGGGTCGAGCCAGTTGTCGCCGTTCGTGCCCTGGACGCGGGCCGTCGGGGCTGGCATAACCGCAGCTTACGGGGCTGCGCCGACGCCCGGCCACCAGGTCACAGGTCGTCGAGGATCCGGGTCCGGCGCTCGTCGTACTCCCCGGTGGTGATCAGGCCCTCGTCGCGGAGCCGCTCCAGCGCGCGGAGCCGGTCGGCGATCGGCTGCGGGGCCTCCACCGCCTCCTTGTCCTTGGCCTTGTCCGTGTCCTTCTCGCTGTCCCGCTCGCTGTCCCGCTCTCCGGGGTCCCGCGACTGGCGCAGGGAGGATGCGAGGTACGTCGCGCTGAGCCCCTCGTCGCCGGTGAGCAGCGTCATCGCGGTGGCGTGTCCCTTGTCCAGGCCCGCGTCGTCGGCCATCTTGCGTGCCATCGAGAGCCGGACGGCGAGACCGACGACCCCGGCGATGGCGGCCACGATGAAGAAGAACACGAAGATCCCGTCGAAGCTGTCGGCACCGAAGCCCGTGTTCGGCTCCGGCGTCCAGTTGACGCCGTCGGTGGAGGTGCAGGTGGCTCCGAATTCGATGCAATCCTCGAAGGACTCTCCACCCGCCATCCCGGTCCCGAGAAGCTGCTCCTGACCGGATTCTAGCCCTCGGCGCCGCGCCCTGGCCCCCAAGCGCCGCAAACCCATTGCCGGGCCATTGCCGCGGGCCCGCAACGGTGGTCGAATCCATCATGGGACTTTTCGATCTCCTGGACCGCGTGGGCTCGACCGTGCGCGACACATTGCCCCAGCTCCCGCGGCGCCGCGTCGAGCCGCCGCCCCACCAACTGCCGGACGTGCCGGCCGTCGTGGCCGCCCTCCGCAGGATCGACGGCGAACTCGACGACCGGGACGGGATCCGGCACTTCAACCGGATGTACCTGAAGGTCACCGAACTGGTCGGCCGGCGCCTCGGCGCAGGCTACTTCGGCAACGACGCGGTCCTGGAGCGCCTCGACGTCGTCTTCGCCCACCTCTACCTCGACACCATCGACAGCGACCGGGCCGCCCGGCCGCTCCCCCAATGCTGGGAGCCGGTCTTCACCAGCCGCCTGACGCCGCTGGTGCCCATCCAGTTCGCGATCGCAGGCATGAACGCCCACATCAACCACGACCTCGCCGTCGCGGTGGTGACCACCTGCCGGCAGCTCGGCCTCAGCCCGGACAGCCGCGGCGTCCGCGCCGACTACGACAAGGTGAGCCGGCTGCTCGCCGAGGTGCACGAGGAGGTGCGCCAGTCCTACCTGGACGGGCTGGTCCTCGACGTCGATCGGGAGATGAGTCCGCTGCTCAACCTCGTCGGCTCCTGGTCCATCGGCCGCGCCCGCGACGCCGCGTGGGTCAACGCCGAGGTGCTGTGGCGGCTGCGCCACAGCCCGCAGCTGCAAGAGGAGTTCCGGGTCAACCTGTGCCGCACGGTCGGGCTCGCCGGGCGGACGCTCCTGGTCCAGGTCGCCGAACCGGTGTGAGCTGCCCCGGGCCGCCCCGGGCCGCTACGACGTCGCGTCCGCCTGCGCAGGGCTGTAGGTGCGGCGATGCCAGCTCCACATCGCGACGGCCAGCACGGTGAAGACCAGGCTGGTGAGCGCGGTGGTCAGCAGCGTGCCGGTCACCAGCGGCGCGATGATCCCCGCCAGGACCGCGTTGAACGCCAGCGATGCGAAGGTCGCGAACGACGCCGCGGCGCCGCGGTGCTGCGGGAAGAGGTCGAGCATCTCGAGCTGGAGGACCGGAAAGGCGACCGCCACGGCGACCGCGAGGACGCTGACCGCGATCACGGCGTAGGGCAGGCGAGGCACGGTGAGCGCGAGGAGCACGTTGGCGACGCCGGCGGCCAGGGCCACCGCCATCGACAGGTCCATGATCCGCGAGCGGCCCATCCGGTCCGCCAGCGCCCCGGACACCCAGGCGCCCAGGGCGACGCCGCCGATCATCGGGACGAAGAGCACCCAGAAGTCCTGGTCGCCCAGGCCGAAGAGACGCACCACGATGATCGGGGCGGCGACCACGTAGAGGAACTGGGCGGCGAACGCCATCGACATCGCGGCCGCGAGCCGGAGCATCGCCGGATGGCGCGAGACCTCGATCAGGGAGCCGACCACCTGGCGCACGCTCAGCGGCTGCCGCTTTGCCCTGGGCAGGGTCTCCGGGATCAGCAGCTGGGTCGCGGCGAGCATCAACACGCCGTACCCGGCGACCGCCCAGAAGATCACCGGCCACGGCCCGACGGCGAGCAGGAAGCCGCCGAGCACCGGCGCGATCGCGGGCGCGATGCTGAAGATCATCATCACCCTGCTCATCAGCCGATGCGCCTCGGCGCCGCTGAAGAGGTCCCGGATCACGACCCGGCTGACCACGGTCGCGCCGCCGGCGAAGGCGCCCTGGAGCAGCCGGCACACGATCAGGGTGCCCAGGTTGGGGGCGAGCGCGCAGCCGACGCTGGCCAACGCGAAGCCGCCGAGCCCGACGATCATCACCGGCTTGCGCCCCAGCGAGTCGGCGAGCGGGCCGTGCAGCACGCTCATCACCGCGAACGAGAGCAGGTAGGCGCTGGTGACCTGCTGCATCGCGGCCTC
>JBDHZS010000093.1:0-14008 GCA_039812025.1 Nocardioides sp.
CGATCTGGTTCCAGGAGCCCTTCCTCGCCGACCGGTGGTGGCTCTACGACCAGTGGTCGCCGGCCGCCCACGGCGGCCGCGGGCTCGCCTGGGCGCGGGTCTTCACCCAGGACGGCACCCTCGTCGCTAACACCGCCCAGGAGGGGCTCATCCGCTGGGTTGGCCCCGACTCGCCGGGCGACTCCTGAGCGCTTTGCACGAGGAATGGCGGGGCGAATCGGGGGATATCACATTGTTGTTATTCATTGTTACACTAATGTGATTCGTGACACATGGGTCAGAATGTGATTACGGTAGACCGCTCCTGTGACGGATGTTGCGCTTTTGGGCGGATGTGACCGACCTTCGCGTCGTACTCCACACGGGAGGCCCTGACCCCCAACCCCCGGAGACGCGACATGATTTCGGCGCGCCACGTGGCACGTTCGTTGCTGCCCATTTCGGCCGTTCTGCTCGTCGGCACCCTCGCTGGACCGGTGCCGGCGGCGGCCCCGAAGGCGCCCTACGAGATGCCCTTCCCCTGCGATCAGGAGTGGGCCGGCTCGACGCGATCGGGGCACAGCCCGAGCGCGCTGTCCATCGACTGGAACCGCACGGACGACGTGGACGACCCCGTGGTCGCCTCGGCCGCCGGGCTGGTGAGCGTCGCGGACAGCGTCGACAACAGCGGCTACGGCAAGTGGGTGATGATCGACCACGGCAACGGGGAGACCACGATCCACGCGCACCTCAACGGGGTCTCGGTGAGCCAGGGCGACACGGTGGCGCGCGGCGACACCCTCGGTCGGGTCGGCTCCACGGGCAACTCCACCGGCCCGCACCTGCACTACGAACAGCGGCTCAACGGCCGTGTCGTCGAGGCCTACTTCGGCGGCGCGCGCTATCGGTACGGCGCGGCGATCTCCAAGAACTGCGTGGCACCCGCGGCGCCGGAGATCCCGTTGGCGGCGAACTTCTCGGGCGACGCCCGGGCGGAATTCGTCCTTTATCGGCCGGGCGAGAAGTCGACGTTCGACATCTATCGCGGCAAGAAGCGGCTGCGCCAGGCGACCATGGGCACGGCGGTTGATCTGCCGGTCGCGGGGGACTGGGACGGCAACGGCTACGCCAACCCGGGCATTCGCAGCCCCGAGATCCTGAGCTTCCGTCTCCGCCAGCCCGGCCCGAACCAGGTCATCGCCTGGGGCGGCAAGCAGGGGCGCCCGCTCGCCGGCGATTGGGACGGCGACGGCCTCACCGACACGGGCCTCTGGCGCCCCGGCAAGGCGCTCTTCCGGCTGCGGTCCGCGGACGGCTCGATCCAGCGGGTCACGCTCGGCACGCCGGGGTCCGTCCCGGTGGCGGGTGACTGGAACGGCGACGGCCGGGACGACGTCGGCGTCTTCGACCCGGCCACGGCGAAGTTCACGCTGCACACGCGGGACGCCGTGGGCGTCGCCACGCGCACCAGGACGTTCGGCGCGCCCGGCGACGTGCCCGTCGTGGGCGACTGGGACGGGGACGGCACCACCGACCTCGGCACCTGGACCGCCGCGACCAGGACGCTCACCAAGCAGACGCCCAACGGCGTACGACGCGTCGTGATGCCGCAGACCGCCTCGCGGGGCGAGGGCGCGTTCGTGCACCCCGATCCCGCCGATGCGGACCGGATCGCGCAGCTCGTGATCGCCGAGGACCTCGCCCGCACCGAGCTCGGCGTCGAGGACGACCACCACGACCACTAGAGCTATAGCGACGCGTCGTCCGCGTCCTGGGCTCGCAGCCAGCGCTCGAAGGCGAGGCTCTCCGCGCTGACCCGGTCGGCGGTCTCGCGACGCAGCAGGTAGTGGCGCTGGCGCATCGCGACCGCCGGGCCGGGTGCCCGGAGCACCCGCCCGGAGCGCACGGCGGCGCGCGCGAACCGCTCGGGCACGATCGCCCACAGGTCGCTGCTCGCCACGATCTCCAGCGCCGTGATCGTGGTGTCGACGACCACGGCCGCGGGCGGGGCGCCGGGGGCACCTGGGGCTCCGGCCGCTCCGGCCGCTCCGGTCGCCCCGGTGAGGCGGTCGCGGTCGGCGAAGAACGTGCGCCACAGGTCGTCGAACCCGAGCACCTGCACCCGCGGCCGGTCGGCGAGCTCGGCGACGTCGGCCGGCTCGCCGTGGCGCTCGCGGTAGCCGGCGCCGTACACCGCCACCGCCAGGTCGTCGTGCAGCTCGGAGGCGCGGAAGCCGGGCCATGATCCGTTCCCCTGCCGGATCTCGACGTCGGTGTCGGCGGGTGTCAGCGTGTCGGCCCAGATCGCGGTCAGCAGCCGGACGTCGACGTGCGGATGCTCGCGGCAGAACGACGGCAGCCGGGGTGCGAGCCAGGTGACGGCGTACGACGCCTGGACCCGCACCACCAGGGTGGTCCGGTCGGTCTTGCCGAAGATCCCGCTGGTCGCGGCGGCCAGGTCCTCGAGCGTGTCGCGCACCGCGGGCAGGTAGGCCTCGCCGGCGTCGGTGAGCCGGAGGCTGCGCGGGCGCCGTACGAAGAGGCGCACGCCCAGGTGGCGCTCCAGGGTCCGCACCCGCTGGCTGATCGCCGAGGGCGAGAGGTGGAGCTCGCCGGCAGCGGCCGCGAAGCTGAGGTGGCGCGCGCTCGCCTCGAAGGCGTGGACGCCGAGCAGGGGCGGAATCGAGTCGGTCATCTGGAGGTCCTCAAGCTATGCCGCACATTTCGGATGCCATGAGCATAGAAAATCTCGTTTGCCGCTGGCATCGGCCCCCGGAAGGATGGTGGGCAACCCCTTCATCGGACAAGGAGCACGCCCAGATGCCCACAGCCACCCCGCAGACCCGCACGACAGAGGTCTCGCTCTCCCAGGTCGCGGCCGACCACCTGGCGCTCACCCACCCGCGGGGGACGGCGCGCTTCCACCACGTCTGGCTCCGCGACAACTGCGCCTGCCCGGACTGCCGCGTCACCCAGTCGGGGGAGCGTGCCCTCTTCACCGCGACGATCCCGGACGACATCGCCCCGCTCGACGTACGTCTTGAGGACGCGGGTGCTGCGGGAACGCTGATCGAGATCTCCTGGAACGACGGGCACTCCTCCCGCTACGCCGCGTCCTGGCTGCTCGACCGCGACTACTCCGCCGGCGTCCCGGCCTCCCCGCGGCCCGAGCCGGTGCTCTGGGACGCGACGCTGGCCGCCGTACCGACCTTCGCCCACGCTGACGTGGTCGGCACCGCGGAGGGACAACGGGCCTACCTGGAGGCGGTCCGCGACTACGGCGTGGCCATCGTCAGCGGTACGCCGAGCATCGACGGCGAGGTCGAGCGGTTCGCCGAGACGATCGGCCACGTCCGGGAGACCGCCTTCGAGCGGATCCACAACGTCCGCCACGACCCGGCTGGCTACAACGTTGCGCACACGCCCGTGGAGCTCAAGCCGCACACCGACCTGCCGAGCTACCACTGGCCGCCGAGCATCCAGCTCCTGCACTTCCTGGTCAACGAGGCGACCGGCGGCGAGTCCACGGTCACCGACGGCTGGGCCGTGCTCGCCGACCTGCGCGCCGAGGACCCCGCCGCGTTCGAGCTCCTGGCCCGGATCCCGGTGACCTACCAGCTCTTCAGCGACGACGAGGACACCTACGCGACCGCGCCGATGATCCAGCTCGACCCGGCCGGGCGAGTGCAGGTCTTCCGCTTCTCCAACCAGCTCGCCCAGCCCGTCAACGCGAGCTTCGACGAGGTCGGTGCCTTCTACGACGCCTACCGCAAGCTCGGCCGGATGATCGACGGCCCGCGCTACAAGGTCGCCTTCAAGACCAAGAACGGCGATCTCGTCACCGTGCACGGGCACCGGGTGATGCACGGCCGGCTCGCGTTCGACCCCACCAGCGGCGGGCGCCACCTGCAGGACGTCTACATGGAGTACGACGACCTCATGGCGCGCCATCGGGTGCTCTCGGGCAAGCACATCCCGGCCTCGGCGGACGGGGTCGCTCGATGAGCGGGCCTGTCGTCTCGTTCACCCAGATGAAGGACGGCACGGCGGAGGACTACGCGCTGCTCGGCAAGCTCGAGGCCGAGGAGATGAAGGGCTACCCGGACCGGCTCCTCGGCTGGCTGATGACGATGGAGGACTCGGCCGGCTACCGGATCAGCCGGCTTGAGCACTCGCTGCAGGCGGCCACCCGCGCCTACCGCGCGGGCGAGGACGAGGAGACCGTCGTGTGCGTGCTGCTCCACGACATCGGCGACTTCATCGCGCCGGCCAACCACTCGGAGGCCGCGGCCGCCGTACTCCGCCCTTATGTCAGCGAGAAGAACTACTGGGTCGTCAAGCACCACGGTGTCTTCCAGGGCTTCTACTACTACCACTTCCTCGACCAGGACCCCGACGAGCGCGAGCGGTGGCGCGACCACCCCTACTACCAGGCGACCGTCGACTTCTGCGAGAACTACGACCAGGCCTCCTTCGACCCCGGCTACGACTCCGAGCCCCTGAGCTTCTTCGAGCCCATGGTGCGCCGGATCATCAACGAGGACCGTCGCGAGGCGATGACCTGAGGGGTCGTCCCTGCCGTGCGATGAGCCTGCCCCGGGCGCGTCGTACCCGAAACTGGTCTTGATTGGCGGGCCCTCTCGGAACTGTTGGGAATATGGCGCCCGCGTTTCGGAACTGGTCTTATAAGGCGCAAATACTGGCGAGTAACCTGCCATTCAAGACCAGTTCCGAAAGGCGCGCGGCATTCAAGACCAGTTGCGGAGCGGGTTGCCACATGAGACCAGTTGCGGGGACCGTGGGGCGCGCGGCCTGCGCTTCATCAAGTTATCCAGGTGGCGTGGCACTTGTCGGGGTGGGTACGCCGTGACAAGTGCGGCCAGGCCTGCATAACTTGATGAAGCAGCGGCGGGTGGGGCAGAAGGGCCCGGTGGGGTGGCGGCCTGCGCTTCATCAAGTTATCCAGGTGGCGTGGCACTTGTCGGGGTGGGTACGCCGCGGCAAGTGCGACCTCGCCTGCATAACTTGATGAAGCAGCGGCGGGCGGGGCGGGGGCGACGGGTGGGGCTGATGGTGCGGAGGAGGAGGCCCGCCCCCTCAGTGGCGGCGGGCGGCGGAGGCGGCGGCGTCGGGATCGCGGGCCTCGATGGCGTCGAGGATCGCCTGGTGCTCGGCGCGGACGTCGTCGGGCGAGGGCGGCTCGGCGGCATCCTCGGCGGTCAGGAGCGCCCGCCGGATGCGCGCCTCGAGCCCGGCGTTGAGGTCGGCGAGCAGCCGGTTGCCGGCGGCCTGGAAGACCAGAGCGTGGAACTGGTGCCGCCGCGGGTCCCGGCACCGCCCGGAGACGTCGCGCTCGTGGGCGAGCCGGAGCCGCTCGAGGTCGGCGTCGGTACGACGCTCGGCCGCGGCCCGGCTCGCCTCCACCTCGAGCATCAGCTGCGCCTGCTGGAGGTCGGCGAGGTCGTAGCCCTCCGTGAACTCCGCGAGCACCGTCGGGATGGCGGTCCGCGATCGCACGAAGGTGCCGCTGCCGCGCCCGGCCTCCAGGAGCCCGAGGTGCACCAGCGTGCTGACCGCCTCCCGCACGGTGGTCCGGCCCACGTCGAGCCCGACCACCAGCGCCGACTCGATCGGGATCCGCGACCCGATCGGCCACCGCCCCGAGTCGATCTCGCGCTGCAGGTAGGCCAGCACCTTGCGCGACATCGGCACGCCGCGGCCATGCACGGCACCCCTGGGCCGGGGCAGCTGGCTGGCCTTGGTCATGGATCCTCCTGCTGATTCGTCCGCGCGGCCGAGCGGGAAACGACCGGTTAACCCGCAGACGAATCGGAGTTGGGGTCAGACTACCTTCAGGGTCACGGGCTTGCTCGTCTTCGCCGTGACGTCGGCGTTGCCGGCGTACTCCGCCTTGAGCTTGTGGCTGCCCTTCTTCTTGATCTTGGGGAGCTTCACCTTCAGCACGCCCTTGTTCTGCGCCTTGAGCTGGTACGTCGACAGCTTCTTCTTGCCGTCGTACACGGTCACCTTGCCCGTCGCGTGCAGCGAGGCGGGTGCGCCCTTGATCGACACCTTGATGGTGGCCACCGCCCGCGCCGAGCGCTTGACCTTGCCCTTGGCGAGCTTGAGGGACGCGGTCGCGGGAGCCTTGGTCACCTCGAACGTCTGCGAGGCGGTGGCGTTGGCGATCGTGGAGGTGCCGGCGTACGTCGCCGTGACCGTGTGCTCACCCACGCGGGCGTTCCGCGGCAGCGCCACCTCCGTGCCGCCGGGTGCGACGTCGACCGTCTTGGACCAGGAGCCCTGGGCGACCTCGACCGGGCCGGAGGCCGGCGAACCGGCGACCTCGAGCGCGACGGTGGTGGTCCGCTTCGCGCCGTACGCCAGCGGCTTCGGCGCGCTCAGGCTCACCTCCGAGACGGTCTTGGGCGTGACGGTCGCCAGCGTGGCGGCGGCCTTGCTGCCGCCGATCGCCAGCACCCGGACCTCGCCGGACGTGGCGGGCGCGGGCACGTTGCCGGAGATCTCCCCGGACCCGTTGGCGGTCAGCGTCCCCGCGGCCGTCGTGCCCACCGTGATCGCCACCGACGAGCCGGCGTCGAAGCCGGAGCCCGCCAGCGAGAACTGTCCGCCGGGCGCGGCCTCGCCGTCCACTGTCAGCTCGGGCGCGTCGGCGCTGATCGTCAGGGTGTGGGGGCTCGTCGAGATCGGCAGGTCGTTGATCACGGCCGCGGGCGGGAGCACGCACGAGGTGCCGACGTTGAAGCGCACGCTCTCGGTCGGGTCGGCGGTCTCGGGGATCGCGATGGCGCCGCTGGCCGAGCCGGTCGCGCTGGCGGTGATGCACCTGAGCACCTGCTCGTCGACGACGACCGCGATCTTCTGCGGTGCCCCGGCCACGCCGAGGTAGCCGGCCAGGTCGTAGGCGATGGTGCCGCCGGAGCGGATGGTCGTCGTCGGTACGACGGCGGTCGGGACCGGCGCGCCGGTGATCGTCACCGAGTTGCTGATCGCGCCCGTCGCCGCGGTGAGCGTGTGGGCGCCGACGCTCAGGGGCGTCGGCATGTTGACCCGCGCGGTCGACGGGATGGCGCCGTCGGCGGTGGTGGTGATCGTCGAGGGGAGGACGGCGCCGTCCAGGGTGACCGTGAGCGCGGCGTTGGGGGTGTAGCCCCGGCCACTGAGCGTCACCGAGGCGCCCGGGCGGAAGCGGGTCCCCGCCTGGTAGGTCCCCGTGGGACCGGTCATGCCGGTCTCCAGCTTGCCGACGACCGTGAACGGCACCTCGAACGTGATCGGGTCCGTCAGCCGATCGCCGGTGGTGGTGAAGTAGGCGCCCGACAGGATCCGCAGCCAGTGCTTGCCGGTGCCGGTCGGACCCGCCTTGGTGAGGCCCGCCGGCGCCTGGATCCAACCCTCGAACGACGTGGTGGTGTGGTCGGTCCTGAACCAGTACTTCGCCTCGCTGCCCGGGGGCTTGGTCGGGTCGGGCGGCGTGTAGGCGCTGGTGCCGCCGACGGTCCACGCGGGACCGTCGTCGTAGTCGTAGGGCCGTACGGCGACCAGCGGGTCGCCGCTGCTGCCCGTCGTCGGCACGAAGCCGGTGCCGGAGATCTGGATCCGCTCGCCGGGGGCGATCTGGTCGGAGCTGAGGGTGATGCTCGCGCCGGAGACCGGGTCGGTCACGGTGACGGGCTCGGCGTGCGCCGGGGCGGCGGCGAGGATCGTGGCGCCACCCGCGATCAGGGTGGCTGACAGGGCCGACGCCAGGATGCGGAGGCGGCCGCTGCGGTGGTTTCGGATCATCGGGAGAGTCCTATTCGTGGTGTCGCTGTCCTGCGGGCCGCGCCGATCGGCCGCCTGGTTGTGCGTGGTTCTGCGTGGTTGCCCGAGCTAGGAGGGCGTGCAATCCGCTGAGCCCGGGGCGTCGTCGATCGATCTCGACGACGCCCCGGGCCGCGTACCCTGCACTGGGTCTATGGGGTCACTTGACGACCTTGAGCTTCGCCGTGCCCGAGGACTTCTTCAGGTTGGCGTTGCCGGCGTAGGTGACCTTGACGGTGTGCGTCTTGACCGCGAGCTTGGGCAGCTTGACCTTGACGGTGCCCTTGTCCGAGGCCTTGAGGTTGGCGGTCGCGAGGGTCTTCGAGCCCGACTTCACCGTCACCTTGCCGGTGGCCGAGACGCCCGCGGGCACCCCGTCCGCGGTGACCTTGATGGTCGCGGTGGCCTTCTTGGAGCTCTTGACCTTCTTGGGCAGCTTGACCGTCGTACCGGTCGCCGCCTTGGTGACCTCCACCGTCGCCGAGGCGCTGGAGGCGGCCACGCCCTCGCCGCCCGCGAAGGTCGCCTCGACCTCGTGGGAGCCGACGGCCAACGTGCGCGGCAGGTCCACGGTCGCCTCGCCGGAGTCGGAGACGGCCACGGTCTCGAGGGCCTCGCCGTCGACGGTCACGTCGACCGAGCCGGCCGCGGCCGCGCCGTCCACCGAGAGTCCGATGGTGGCGGTGTTGGCCGCGCCGTACGCCGCCGAGGAGCTGCCCGGCGATAGCGAGGTCTCCGACGCCACGGGCGACAGATCGAGCGAGACGACGTAGGAGTCGCCGCCGCCGAACCCGGACGCGATCACGGTGTAGCCGTCGCCGACCGTCGTCAGACCCCACAGGTGGTCGTCGGTGCCGCCGAGCTCCATGGTGATGACCTCGCCGGACTTGCCGTCGGCACTGGTCACGCTGATCAGGCCCTTGCCGCCGTCGCCTGAGCTGCCGCCGGCGCCGACGATCCGGCCGTCGGGCAGGATCAGGTGGTCGCGGTGCCGGTCCTGGCTGCTGTTGCCGTTCGGGCCGATGTGGTAGTTCAGGAAGCCCCGGTCGGCCCAGTCGCGGTTCAGGCTGCCGTCAGGGGCCAGGCTGAAGATGATCGCGTCGACGCTGTTGAGCGCCTCGTCGCCGGTGCGGCCGCCGCGGTAGCCGTAGCCGGTGACGGTGTAGTTGCCGTCCGCGCCCTTCCGCATGCCGTAGGCCTCGGCGAAGCCGCCGTTGCCGCCCGGGTAGGTGGTGGCCAGGCCGTCGTCGCCCCAGCTCTCGTCCGGCTCGCCCGAGGAGGTGAACTTGGAGATGAAGGGCTGGTTGTTGCTGCCGACGTTGGCGTAGGCGGTGGTGAAGAACGAGCCGTCGTCGTCGAGCAGCCCGCGGCGCAGGTTGTCGCCCTGCGGGGTCGGGATGCTGGCGACGCCGCCGTCGCCGAAGGAGGCGTCGAGCTTGCCGCCGGCGGTGAGCTGGACCGCGGCCGCGTCGCGGGCGGTGCGGGTGCCGCCGCTGTCGGTGCCGATGGCGGCGGGGATGAGGATCTTGCGGTTGGGCCGCAGGTGTACGTCGTACCCGGCCGCGTCCACGGCTGCGGGGGTCGTCGCGCCGACGGGTGCGTAGCCGTCGCTGAGGGAGATCCGGGTCCACCCGCCGCCCCCGAAGCTGCCGTCGAGATTGCCGTTCGGGTGCACGCGCGCCACAAAGACGTCGGTGTCGACCGCCGTCTCCGCAGCGGCCTGGCTGCCCTCGACCTGGCCAACGATCAGCAGCCGGCCCTGATTGTCGACCGTCGCGCCGGTCGCGACCTCCTTCGCGCCGCCGGTGGCGGTCGGAAGCGACTCGTGGAAGGAGCTGACCAGGTCGATGGTCTTGCGCCCATCCGTGCCCCAGGTCGTGTCCAGGGTGCCGTCGGCGTTGCTCTTGGTGATCAGGATCGCCCGGTTGGTGGCGTAGTCGCCGACCGGGACCACCTCGTAGCCGACGCTGTAGGCGCCCCCATCGGGGGAGGGCGTGTTGCCGTTGAGCGCGTCGGCGACCGCCGGGTTGCCCTGGTTCGTCACCGTCGGGTCCGGCAGGGCCGCGGACGCGGCGGGGATGGTGACGGCGGTCAGCGCGGACGCGACGACCCCGGCTCCGGCGGCTGCGCCGATGACGCGCGCATACCGCCTGAGACCACTGTGCTGGTGCATTCTCACTCCTTGTGGGGGCAGGCGGCAGCGCACGCACAGCCGACGCCATGACGTGTCCCCCGACCGGCCAGATTGGTTAGGTAAGGAACACCTAACCATCGTCAGACGTCGCCGGAGACCCCCTAAAACGTGGGGTTCCTCCGACCCGTCTGCGGCCTGACCGGTTGTTTGCCGCGGCGCGAGGGCAGACGAATCGGAGTTCAGGGACGGTGGGGGAGCGTGACCCGGATGGTCGTGCCGAGGCCGGGCACGGACTCCACGTCCACCTCGCCGCCGGCCGCCGCGGTGGCGTGCCGGATGATTCGCAGCCCGAGGCCCGGGGTCGCCGTCGCGTCGAAGCCGCGCCCGTCGTCGCCGACCTCGATCTCCAGCGCCGGCTGCTCGGGGTCCGCGGCGTTCTCGACGACGCGGACGAGGATCGAGCGCGCCTCGGAGTGCTTGACGGCGTTGCGGACCGCCTCCTTGATCACCCGGAAGGCCAGCGCCACGTCCGGGTCGGCCAGCAGCAGCGGTTCGCCGGGGAGGTCGTAGGAGATGCGGGCGCTGTCGGGCAGCGTCGTGGCCCAGCCGCGGAGCGCGACGGCGAGCTCGTCGGCCTGCCACTCCGTGGCCTCCCCGCTGGTGAGCAGCTCCCGCAGCTCGTGGACGTCGGTCGCCAGCAGATCGGTGGTCTGGGTGAGCGCCCGGTTCACCTCGTCGGAGGCGGGCAGGTCGCGCACGGCGTCCAGGATCAGGCGGATCGTCGAGAGGTCCTGCACGGTGCGCTCATGGAGGATCTCGGACATGCGCTGGTGCTCCTCGGCCCGCGCCCTGAGCGCCCGGTCGGCGTAGAGCGCGCGCTCCTGTTCGGCGGTCGCGACCCCCCGGGCAAGCCTCAGGCTCAGGGTGACCAGTCCGACGGCGAGGGTGCTGAGGATCGTGATGGGGAGCCAGTCGCGCAACAGGCTGGCGCGGATCCCGTCGTACTCCATGACCGGCTTGTAGATCTCGAGCACGTAGTCGGTGCCGGTGACGTCGGTGAAGGGGTAGTAGATCTCGTAGAGGTTCGGGAGCGGCGGGCCCTCGGAGTCGGTGCCGTCGTCGAGCCGCTCGATGTAGGGCTCGCCCGTGTCCAGCGCCTCCGCGGCGCCGCCGAGCGGCACGGCGCTGCCGATCCGCTCCGGGTCCGAGGACCACAGGATCTCGCCCGTCGACGAGTCAAGCCGGCCCCACAGGTGGACGGTGACGATCTCGTCGGTCGCCAGCTGCGGGTCGGTGGCCGCCTCCAGCGCCGCGACCCAGTCCCGGTCCCCCCGGATGTCGACGTCGGTCAGCGGGAGGGCCAGCGCCTCGGCCGTGGTGCGGACCTGGTCGGCGGCCGCGGCGTCCGCCTGGTCGGCGGCCCTCTCGTTGATGAGCCAGCCGACGACGACGGTGACGACCAGCATCGCGGCCGTGACCGCGGCGACGTGCTGCCACAGGGCCCGCCTGGGCAGGGACGACCTCGTGCCCGGGCGCGGCCGGGCACGATCCGGGCTCACGCCTCGCATGGCGCCGGCAGCTCGACGATGCCGAGGCCCGCAGCCGCCACGACGGCGGCGAGCTGCGTGCGCACTCCGAGCTTCTCCCGGGCGCTGCGCACGTAGTCGCGGACCGTGTGGGAGCTGAGCCCCAGCCGGCGGGCCGCCTGGCGGGGGTCGTCGCCGTTCGCGAGCAGCTGCAGGACCTCCGCCTCGCGGGCGGTCAGCGGGGCGGGCGCGGCCTCGTCGTAGGTGAAGAGCCGTTCGCCGGCCAGGACCCGTCGCAGCGCATCGAGGAGCTCGTGGAGCCCCATGCCCTTGGGGAGCGCGGCCACGGCGCCCAGGTTGCGGGCCCGGACCGAGACGTCGCGCTGGAGGTTGCCGGTCAGCATCACCGCGCGGGTCTCGCTCGACAGCGTCGGCAGCGCGGCCAGCAGCGACAGCCCGTCGGGGCCGCCGAGGCGCACGTCGATGATCGCCAGCCCGGGCTGCGCCTCCGCGAGGAGCCGCTGCGCGGTCGTGGTGTCCGCCGCCGTCAGCACCCGCCCGAAGTCGGGCTGCGCGGCCAGCACGCCCGCGAGCGCCTCGCTGAAGACCGGGTGGTCGTCGACGAGGAGTACGACGGGGGGCACGGCCCACGTCGCCCTCGGCTCGCTGTCCGCGGCGGGGGCGCTGAGGGTGGTGGGCGGCATCTGCGAAGGGCTCTCGCTCGGGAACGGCTGACGCACTTAGGTTAGCCTCATCTACCGTCTTTCGTTGAGCGGTCAACCACGAATCCTCGTCCCAGCCTCGCCGAGTGCGGGATTGGTGTCGCTCTGAGCCGCGATAACGCCACAAATCCCGCACTCGGCACGTGATGGAGGCCGGGCTAGCCTGCTGAGTAGAAGCCGGAAGGAGTCGAGATGAGCGAGTCGGTAGTGGTGGTCGGAGCCGGGCTGACGGCGGCCTACGTGGTGCAGACGCTGCGTGAGGAGGGACACGCCGGCGGCATCGCCGTGGTCGGCGACGAGGGCCTGTTGCCCTACGAGCGGCCACCGCTGAGCAAGCAGCTCCTGCTCGACCAGGCCGAGCCCGAAAGCGTCTTCGTCCAGGACGCCGGCTACTACGCGGACCAGGACGTCGCGCTCCACCTCGACGACGCCGCGGTCGCGCTGGACCGCGAGGCGCGCTCGGTCCGACTGACCTCCGGAGCCGAGCTCGCCTACGACGCGCTCGTGCTCGCCACCGGCGCCCGGCCCCGGACGCTGGAGCTGCCGGGAGCCGAGCTCGACGGCGTGGTGACCCTGCGCCGGCTCGGCGACTCGCGACGGATCCGCGCCGAGCTCCAGCCCGGGCGCCGGGTGGTCATCGTCGGCGGCGGCTGGATCGGGCTCGAGGTGGCCTCGGCTGCCCGCGCCCACGAGTGCGAGGTGACCGTGCTGGAGGCGGGGGAGCAGCCGCTGGGCGCCGTCCTCGGGCCTCGGCTCGGCGAGCACTTCGCCGCGCTGCACCGCTCGCACGGCGTCGACGTGCGGACCGGGGCGGCGGTGTCGGGGTTCGCTGGGCGCGAGGGCCGCGTGGTCGGCGTCCAGGTCGACGGTGCCGCCGTGCCGGCGGACCTGGTGCTCGTCGGCGTCGGCGCGGTGCCCAACACCGAGCTCGCCTCGGCCGCGGGACTCGACGTCGACAACGGGATCCTCACCGACAGCCGGCTGCGGACCGCCGACCCCGCGGTCCTCGCGGCCGGCGACGTCGCGCGGGCCGACCACACCACCCTCGGGCCGCTGCGCGTGGAGCACTGGGACAACGCGATCCGGCAGGGGAAGCTCGCCGCACGGACGATCCTCGGCCAGGACGCGGCGTACGACTGGCAGCCCTACTTCTTCACCGACCAGTACGACCTGGGCATGGAGTACGTCGGCCACGCCGACCCCTCCGACGAGGTGGTGCTGCGGGGCGACCCGGACGGCGGTGAGTTCCTCGCCTTCTGGCTGGCCGGCGGGCGCGTGACGGCCGCGATGAACGTCAACATCTGGGACGTCTCGGACACCCTGCGGGAGCTCATCGGCCGCGAGGTCTCCGCGTCTGCCCTTTCCGACCCAGGGGTGTCGCTCGCGGACCTGGCCGGGTAGCGCCCGTGCTGCTGGCCGAGATCGTCGCCGCCTCCCGGGCGGTCGCCGCGACCAGGTCGCGCAAGGAGAAGGCGGCGGCGCTCGCCGAGTGCCTGCGCAGCGCCGCCTCCCAGGGTGCGGACCTCGCGGTCGTGGTCACCTGGCTGGCCGGGGGGTTGCGGCAGCGTCGTACCGGACTGGGCTGGCGGTCGGTCTCCGCGCTCCCTGACGCCGCGCCGGTGCCGACCCTGCAGGTCGCCGAGGTCGACGCGATCTTCGAGCATCTCGCCGCGCTCGCGGGGCCAGGCTCGGCGACGGCGCGCGCAGCGGCGGCCGCGGAGCTCTTCGGGCGCGCGACCGCCGACGAGCAGCGCTGGCTCGCCGGCGCCATCACCGGCGAGGTCCGCCAGGGCGCGATGGACGCGCTGGTGCAGGAGGGGGTC
>JBDHZS010000094.1:0-14003 GCA_039812025.1 Nocardioides sp.
GCACGTCGAGGATCGCCGCCCGGACGTCTCCTCGCCGCGCGCGGGGGCCGCGGCTGGTGGGCGGCGCGCCCATCCCGAAGATCCCCGCCAGCCAGGGCGGTGGCCCGCCGCGTCCGTGGGGGCCGCCGTGGCCACCGACCCATCCCGGTCCCATGTGGCCGCCCGGAGGCGGCCCGTATCCGTGTCGTCCCATGTCCTTGTCTCCTCACGCTCTCGTCGGGCATACCCGACTGTTGTCGATACGTTTGCGATATATCGAGAGCGTACGTCGACCTGTCGTTCCGCACAAGGGGTTTTCGCTGCGGGCCGCGTGCGCGTCGTACCGTGGCGGCATGACGAACCCTTCCGGCCCATCCAGGACCCTGAACGACGGCCACGAGATCCCCGCGATCGGCCTGGGCAGCTACGGGCTGCGCGGCGAGGACGGGGTGGCGTCCATGACCGCCGCGATCGAGGGCGGCTACCGGCTGATCGACACCGCCGTGAACTACGGCAACGAGGAGGAGGTCGGCGAAGCGATCCGCCGCAGCGGCGTCGACCGCGACGAGATCCTCGTGTGCAGCAAGATCCCCGGACGGCACCATCGGTACGACGACGCGGTCCGCTCCACCCGCGACTCGCTCGACCGGCTCGGGCTCGACCGGCTCGACCTGCACCTCATCCACTGGCCGAACCCGTCGCGCGACCTCTATCCCGAGGCCTGGCGCGCGCTGGTCGACCTACAACGCGAGGGCCTGGTGACCAGCATCGGCGTCTGCAACTTCACCGGCGCGCACCTGGAGCGGATCATCGCCGAGTCCGGCATCACCCCCGCCGTCAACCAGATCGAACTGCACCCGGCCTTCCCGCAGGCCGAGATGCGCGCGGTCAACGAGCGCCTCGGCATCCTCACCGAGGCGTGGAGCCCGCTCGGCAAGCGGGAGGCGCCCTTCGCCGCCACGGCCGTCGTGGAGGCCGCCGAGCGGTACGACGTGCAGCCGGCCCAGGTCGTGCTCCGCTGGCACGTGCAGCTCGGCACCGTGCCGATCCCGAAGTCGGCGAACCCCGAGCGGCAGCGCGCAAACCTCGACGTCTTCGGCTTCTCGCTCACCGAGGCCGAGGTCGCCGCGATCTCGGCCCTCTCGCGTCCCGATGGCCGGCTCTTCGGTGGCGACCCGGACACCCACGAGGAGATGTAGCCGAGCCAGTTATCCACAGGTTTATCCACCGATGTGGAGAACTACAGGGGTGTAACTAGCCGCGCTTGGGGTAGCCGTTGCGCTGGGAGATCTCGTCGGCGGCGGCGACGACGTGAGTGGCGAGCCGGGGGATCGTCTCGTCGTTGATCCGGAAGGTCGGCCCGGAGATGGCCACGGCGGCGATCACGCGCCCGTCGAGGGCGCGGATGGGCGCCGCGAGCGCGGCGAGGCCCGGCTCGTACTCGTCGAACGTGACCCCGTAGCCGCGCTCGCGCACCTCGGCGAGCCGCTCCACGAGCGTGTCCGGGTCGACCAGCGTGCGCTCGGTGAACCGCTTCAGACCGGCAGAGACCCGGTGCCGCAGGTCGCCCTCGGCGAGGTCTGCGAGGAAGACCTTGCCCGCCGCGGCCGCGTGCATCGGCGTCCGCTCCCCGACCCAGTTGACCGAGGTCACCGAGGCGGGGCCGATCACCTGGTCGATGGCGACCACGTCGGTGCCGTCGGGCACCGCGATGTTGACCGTCTCGCCGACCACCTCGGCCAGCTCCTGGCAGATCGGCCGGCTGATGACCGATAGGTCGTGCTTCTTCGCGGCGCCGGCAGCGAGCTGGACGACACCGTAGCCCAGGCGGTAGCGCCCGCGGCTGGTGTTCTGCTCGACGAGCCCGCGGGCCTCCAGCGTCGCGAGCAGCCGGAACACCGTCGACTTGTGGAGCCCCAGCTGGGCCGCGATCTCGGTCACGGTCTCGGGGCCGCCGCGGGCCAGCACCTGGAGGACCGAGATGGCTCGGTCCACCGAATGGACCGAGCCGGCACGCGGCTGACTGTTTTCCACGCCGCAACCCTAGGGGAAAACAGTCAGCCGCTAGGCGACGACCGTCACTCCTTGAGGTATGCGGCGAGCTCCGTCTCGAAGTCCGGGTTCTCCTTCAGCCACGCCTCGACGGCCTCCGGCTCGTTGCCCTGGCCGAACTCGTTGACCACGAGGTTCTCCAGCGAGCCGAACTGCTCCTCAGTCATCGTGAAGTTCGAGAGCATGTTCACGGCCTCCGGCTGCGCGTCCGGCAGGTCCTTGTTGGCGAGGACGTGCAGGTTCTCCGGGTCGCCGTAGGCGTTCTCCGGGTCCTCCAGCGCGCGGACCGGGTAGATCTGGTTGGCCCAGAACGGCGACCAGAGGGTCACCACGATCGGCGCCTCCTTGTCGATGGACTTCTCCAGCTCGGCGAGCATCGCCGTCGTCGAGGAGAGCTGCAGGTTGAAGTCGCTGTCGAGGCCGTAGGCCGGCATCACCGACTCCTGGGTCAGCTTGGTCAGGCCGGCGCCCGCCTCGATGCCCGTGATCGTGCCGTTCAGCTCGTCGGCGTGGTCCGGCAGGTCCTCGATCGACTTGATGTCGGAGTACTCCGGGACGGCGAGGAAGCTGTCCGCGCCCTCGTAGTAGACGCCGAGGTCCTCCAGGTCGTCGCCGTGCTTGTCCATGAACGGCTTGTGGGTGCGCTCGATCCAGGCCGAGGACAAGACGTCGATGTCGCCCTGCGCCAGACCCGTGTACATCAGGCCGTTGTCGCTGAGCTCGGTCATCTCGACGGTGTAGCCGTTGTCCTCGAGGATGCGGGCGAGCAGGTACGCCGTGCTCGTCTGGTCGGTCCAGCCGGGGATGACGCCGAAGGTGAGGGTCTTCTCGCCCGAGGCGTCCGAGCTCTCGTCCGCGTCGTCGCTGGCCACGCCGTCGCCACCGCACGCGCTGAGCGCGAGGGCCGCGACGGCCAACCCGGCGCCGAGCCGGGTCTTGAAGGTCCAGTGCTTGGTCATTTCATTTCCTTCCACGATCTTGATGGGTGAACGGCGCGGAGCTCACTGAGGTGCGCCCGCGGGTGCTGCTGCCGAGTCTTCACTGTCCCCGAGGTCGTCCGCCGCCGCGGCGGTGGGGGTGGGCGCCTTGGCGGCGCGACGCTTGAACAGCGAGCCGAGGACCCCGCCGCCGTGGCCGAGGGCCGCGGTGACCCGGTCGAGGTAGATGGCCAGGATCACGACGCCGAGGCCCGCCTCGAATCCGAGGCCGAGGTTGATGGTGGCGATCGCCGCGGACACCTCGCCACCGAGCCCGCCGGCGCCGACCAGGCCGGCGATGACGGCCATCGACAGCGCCAGCATGATCACCTGGTTGACGCCCGCCATGATCGTCGGCATCGCGAGCGGCAGTTGGACGCCGAGCAGCGTCTGCCGGGGGGTCGCGCCGAAGGCGTGGGCGGCCTCGACGATCTCCTGATCGACGCTGCGGATGCCCAGCTCGGTGAGCCGGACGCCGGGCGGCAGGGCGAAGATAATCGTCGCGACCACGCCGGGCACCACGCCGATGCCGAAGAGCATCACCACGGGCACCAGCCAGACGAAGGCAGGCATCGTCTGCATCAGGTCCATGATCGGCTTGAGGACGGAGCTCGCCCAGGCCTTGCGCGCGGCGAGGATGCCCAGCGGCAGGGCGATGACGATCGCGACCAGGGCCGCCACGAGCACGAGCGCGAGGGTCTCCATCGCGTTCTCCCACTGCTCCATGCTGACGATCAGGAGCAGGCCCAGCAGCGAACCGGCGCCGAACTTCCAGCCCTGCACCAGCCACGCCAGGACGGCGAAGATGACCACCATGACCAGTGGGTTCGGTGCCACGAGGACGGCGATCAGGCCGTCGACCACCGCTTCCATCCCGTCGCTGACGACGGTGAAGAACCAGTCCAGGTTGGTCGTGAGCCAGTCGAAGAACTTCTCGATCTCCTCGCCGACCGGGAGCCGCGGGATCTCGATGAACGGGATGATCCGCATCACGCCACCCCCTGGCCGTGAGCCACCTCGGTCGCGACGTTGCGCAGCGCCCCCAGCAGCGTCCGGTGCTCGAGGATCCCGACCACCCGGCCCTCGCCGTCGACCACCGCGAGCGGCTTGGTGTGTTTCGCGCTGATGGGAAGTACCTCCGACAGGTGAGTGCCGGTCGAGACCGTCACGACGTCGTCGTCGAGCGGCCCGTCGGGCGCGGGGGTCATCACGGTGCCCGCGGTCAACACGCGGGTCCGGTCGACGTCCTGGGTGAACTGGGCGACGTAGTCGTTGGCGGGCCTGTCGAGGATGTCCTCGCCGGTCCCGATCTGGACGATCCGGCCGTCGCGGAGCACCGCGATCCGGTCGCCGAGCCGCATCGCCTCGTTGAGGTCGTGGGTGATGAAGAGGATCGTCTTGCCCAGCTTCTGCTGGAGCTCGACGAGCTGGTCCTGCATCTCTCGCTTGATGAGCGGGTCCAGGGCGCTGAACGCCTCGTCCATCAGCATGATGTTGGTGCCGGCGGCGAGCGCCCGGGCCAACCCGACGCGCTGCCGCATGCCGCCGGAGAGCTGCCCGGGCAGCGAGTCCCCCCAGCCCTTGAGGCCGACCATCTGCAGGGCCTCCTCGGCGCGCTTCTCGCGCTCGGCCTTGCCGACACCCTGGATCTGCAGCCCGTAGGCGGCGTTCTCGCCGACCGTGCGGTGCGGCAACAGCGCGAAGTGCTGGAAGACCATGCTGACCTTCTCGCGCCGCGCCTGCCGCAGCTGCTGGTGGTCCATCTTGACGATGTCGTCGCCGTACACGATCAACTCGCCGGCGGTCGGCTCCAGGAGCCCGTTGACCATCCGGATCAGGGTGGACTTGCCACACCCCGAGAGGCCCATGACGACGAAGATCTCGCCCTCCGCGACCTCGAACGATGCGTCGATGACTGCCGCCGTCAGGCCGGACTCGCGCAGATCCTCGCGTGTCTCACCGGCCTTGAGGCGTGCCACGCCAAGCTCGGGCCGCTTCCCGAACACCTTGTAGGTGTTCCGGGCGACGATTGCGTTCATCCGCCACTCCCATCGGTTTACCAGATCTTGGAGCGGTACCCGTCACCGCAGACGTCAGATTATGCACAATCGATATTCTGCGCAAGCATTTCTTCGGTGTCGCATCGATGGTCGCCAAACCGTGACCTTTGCCCCCGAAACCAGGTCTGACCTGCGGTTTCAGTGGCCGCCGGCCTCGGGCAGGACGCTGGCGACCGTCGTCTGCAGGTGCTTGAGGGTCGCGGCCCTGGCACGCGCCGGGTCGTTCGCCTCGCAGGCGGCGATCAGCTCGTCGTGCTGACGCTCGGTGTCGTCGTCGGGGAGGGCGGGCTCGGAGTTGAGCTGCAGGTAGACCCCGGAGGTGACGCGGAGCTGGTCGATCAGCTCCACCAGCCGCGGGCGCCCCGAGATCGCGTAGATCGCCATGTGGAAGTCGTGGTTGTGCTGGAGGTACTCCTCCGGATCGCGGCACTCGCGCATCTCGGCCAGCCGCTCGCGCAGCCGCAACGCCTCGGCGGGCCGGAACCGCTCCGCGGCATGCTCGGCGGCGAGACACTCCAGCTCGACCCGGATCTCGTAGTATTCCTCCAGGTCTCGCGTCGTGGGCAGCACGACGGTCGCCCCGCGCTGGGCGTGGACCCGGACCAGGCCCTGGCGTTGCAGGATCCCGAACGCCTCGCGCACCGGCGTCGTGCTCACGCCGAAGCGCTTGGCGATCTCGACCTGGCGCAGCCGCTCCCCCGAGCCGAAGTCGCCCCGGACGATGTCGCCGCGCAGCGCCTTCGCGATCGCCTCGGCCGTGGTGCGCGCCGAGGGCAGCGGGACGCCGGCCCGCGACCGCGACCAGCCGATGCCCGGCCCGCCATCCACCACGAAATCCCTCCACAGACCGATCGATGTGGGGATCACAATAGGGGAACGCGACCGCCCTGCCGCTAGTCTCCTGGGGGTTTGATACGCCCACTCGAATCCCCGATCCGCGCCCTGGAGCCCCGATGACCTCGACCGAGGAAGCACCCGCGACCGCGGTGCTGGCGGCCGATCAGGTCTACGACGTGCTGGCGAACCAGATCTTCACCGGCGAGCTGCCGGCCGGCGCCAGGCTGCGGGTCCGGGACCTCGCCGAGCAGGTCGGCACGAGCGTGATGCCGGTGCGCGAGGCGATCCGGCTGCTGGTGAAGAACGGGCTGGCCGTCACCCATCCCCACCGCGGCGCGAGCGTGCGCGAGTTCACCGCGCGCGAGCTGAGCTGGATCTACGAGGTGCGCTCGCTCCTCGAGGTCGAGGCCACCCGCCAGGGCGCGCCCGCCGTGACCGAGGACGACCTCGAGGTGATGCGCACGGCCTGCGCTGCGATCGCGCGCGCCGTCGAGGAGTACCGCGTGAACGACGCGCTCGACCAGGACGAGGTCCTGCTGCGACGGCTCTACGCTGCCGGGGGCAACGAGGTGCTGCTCGCCACGATCGAGTCGCTGTGGGTCCAGTGCCGGCCCTACAAGGTGATCGGGGCGCGCACCGCGCTGGAGAACCACGACCTCTCGCTCTGGGCGAAGCAGCCCGCGCTCGTCGCGGCGCTCACCGCCGGGGACGTCGGACTCGCCGTCGAGATCAACCGGGAGTCGGTCACCGCCGCCCGCCTGAGGATCGAGAGCCAGATCGACTCCTGAGCGGCTTGCAGATTTGTGATCACATCTGTACGGTGGGCTACACGCGCACCGAAGGGACCCGCACATGCCCAACCGCCTGCTCCTGATCGCCTCGGAGAACAAGAAGCTCGAGAGCATCGCCAGCAAGAACCGGTTCACGCGGCCGATCGTCGATCGCTACGTCGCCGGCGACACCCTGGCCGAGGCCCTGGCGGTCACGGCCGAGCTCAACGCCGCGGGCATCGACGTCAGCCTGGACCTGCTGGGCGAGTCGGTCCACGACCTGGCGCAGTCGCGGATCGCCACCGACGAGTACGTCCAGGCGATCGACGCGCTCGGCCCGCGCAGCAAGGGCTCGACCGTCTCGGTGAAGCTCTCCCAGCTGGGGATCGTCATCTCCTCCGAGGCGTGCGAGGAGAACCTGCGCCGCCTGCTCGACGCCGCGCGGGCGAGCGGCTGCGAGGTGGAGGTCGACATGGAGCACAGCTCGGTCGGCCGCGAGACCCTGGCGATCTTCCGGCGGATCCTGCCCGACTACCCCGAGACCCGGCAGGCGTTCCAGGCCTACATGCGCGCCACGATGGAGGACCTCCGCGACTTCCCGGTCGACGGCCACCTGCCCAAGATCCGCCTGGTCAAGGGCGCCTTCGACGAGAAGATCGACATCGCCCTCCAGGACAAGGCCGACGTCACCGCGCAGTACAACCACCTCGCCCGCTGGGCGCTCGCGCACCTGCCCGACCCGGCCTTCGGGACCCACGACGACAAGTGCATCGAGGTCGTCAAGCGTGCCGCGGCCGAGCTCGGGGTGGGCAAGCGCGACTTCGAGTTCCAGATGCTCCACGGCGTCCGGCGCCCGCTCCAGGAGCAGCTGGTCCGCGAGGGCTACCGGGTGCGGGTCTACCTGCCGTACGGCGACCAGTGGTACCCCTACCTGACCCGCCGCATGGCCGAGCGCCCCGCCAACCTCTTCCTCTTCCTCCGCTCGGTCGTCAGCAAGTAGCTCGCCCGCGACCCGAGCCCGGCCTTCACACACCTTCGACACCACCGCTAAGGACCCCCATGCCGACCCAGGTCAGCACCGCCGCGAACCCCCGCCTTCCCGGGCCCGTCAACGAGCCCGCCCGCGACTTCGTCCCCGGCTCGCCCGAGTCGATCTCGGTCACCGAGGAGATCGTCCGGCTCCGCACGGTGCCGACCGAGATCCCGCACGTGATCAACGGCGAGCGGATCCTGGGCCCGACGACCGCCGACGTCGTCGAGCCCCACGACCACGCGAGCGTCGTCGGCACGATGGCGGTCGCCGACGAGGAGATCACCAAGCGGGCGATCGCCACCTCGCTGGACGCGCAGGCCGAGTGGTCGCGCACGCCGTGGTGGGAGCGCGCCGCGATCATGCTCCGCGCGGGCGACCTGGCCGCCGGCAAGTACCGCGACGAGCTCGTCGCCGCCACGATGGTCGGCCAGTCCAAGACCTTCCACCAGGCCGAGATCGACGCGACCTGCGAGTTCGCGGACTTCATGCGCTACAACACCCACCTCGCCCAGCAGATCTACGCCGACCAGCCGCCGTCCCTGCCCGGCGACATCAACACCATCGACCAGCGTCCGCTGGAGGGCTTCGTCCTCGCGGTCACCCCCTTCAACTTCACCGCGATCGGCGTCAACCTGCCGACCTCGCCGGCGCTGATGGGCAACACCGTGGTCTGGAAGCCCTCGGAGAAGGCCGCGCTGGCCGCCGAGGTCTCCATGCGCGTGCTGGAGGAGGCCGGCCTGCCGCCGGGCGTGATCAACCTGGTCAACGGCTCGGGCGCCGACGTGTCGGCCACCGCGATCGCCGACCCCGACTTCGCCGGCCTCTCCTTCACCGGCTCGACGGCCGTCTTCCGCTCGCTGTGGCGCGCGGTCGGCGACAACATCGACCGCTACCGCTCCTTCCCGCGCCTGGTCGGGGAGACCGGCGGCAAGAACGCGGTCGTCGCCCACCCCACCGCGGACGCCGCCGCCGTGCGGGCCGCGCTGATCCGCTCGTCGTACGAGTTCCAGGGCCAGAAGTGCTCCGCCTCCTCGCGCGCCTACATCGCACGGTCGGTGTGGGAGCGGATCCGCGACGACCTGGTCGACATCGTCCGCGGCCTCCCCGTCGGCGACCCGACCCTGCACGAGACCTTCGTCGGGGCGGTCATCGACCAGGCCGCGGCCGCGCGTCTGCAGTCTGCCTTCTACCGGGCGGGCGCCCTGGACAGCCACACCCTGCTCGCGGGCGGCACGACCGACACCTCGAAGGGCTGGTTCGTCCAGCCGACCCTCTACACGACCGACGACCCGACGGCGTTCACGATGTCGGAGGAGTTCTTCGGCCCGCTGCTGACGGTCTACGTCTACGAGGACGGCGACTTCGACAAGATCCTCGACCTCGTCGACGGCACCAGCGGCTATGCGCTGACCCTGTCGATCTTCGCCTCGGACCGCTACGCGATCTCGGCGGCGCTCGACCGGCTCCGCAACGCCTCGGGCATGACCTACGTCAACGACAAGCCGACCGGCGCGCTGATGGGCCAGGTCTCCTTCGGCGGCGGCCGGGGCTCGGGCACCAACGACAAGGCCGGCTCGCGCCTCGCGCTGCAGCGGTGGCTCTCGCCGCGCTTCATCAAGGAGACCCTGACCCCCGGCACCGAATGGTCCTACCCCTACCTGCAGGTCTGACCCCGCTCCCGCGACCAGGAGAACTGATGGCAATCGGCAAGAGCGGCAAGCCGCCGCGCTACTCGGCGTACAAGTTGGTCCGGCAGGGGCTGAGCCGCTCGGACTGGCCGAAGGTCTGGCGGCACCACGACCTCAAGTCCAGCTACGAGGTCGTGATCATCGGCGGCGGCGTGCACGGCCTGGCGACGGCCTACTACCTCGCCAAGAACCACGGCATCCGCAACGTCGCAGTCCTCGACAAGGCCTACCTGGGCAGCGGCGGATCGGGGCGCAACACCGCGATCATCCGCTCGAACTACCTGACGCCCGAGGGCGTGCGGTTCTACGACCGGTCGCTGAAGCTCTACGAGTCGCTCTCCGACGACCTGAACTTCAACGTGATGTTCTCCCAGCGCGGCCACATGACCCTGGCCCACAACGACAGCTCGCTGCGCACGATGCGGTGGCGGGCCGAGGTCAACAAGCTGCAGGGCATCGACTCCGAGGTCATCGACCCGGCCGAGATCAAGAAGCTCGCGCCCTACCTCGACACCTCTGAGGACGTGCGCTACCCGATCCTCGGCGCGCTCTACCACCCGCCGGGCGGCATCATCCGCCACGACGCGGTCGTGTGGGGCTATGCGCGCGGGGCGGACGCGGCGGGCGTGGAGCTGCACCAGGGCACCGAGGTCACCGCGATCGAGACCCGCGGCGACGCCGTCACCGGGGTGCAGACCAACCGCGGCCACATCTCGGCGCCGGTGGTCGTCAACTGCACCGCCGGCTGGTCGACCCTGATCTCCGACATGGTCGGCGTCGACATGCCGATCACCACCTCGCCGCTGCAGGCCGCGGTGACCGAGCCGGTGCGGGTCTTCCTCTCCACCGTCGTGGTCTCGGGCAGCCTGCACACCTATGTGAGCCAGACCGACCGGGGCGAGCTGGTCTTCGGCGCGAGCGTCGACCCCTTCACGTCGTACTCGACCCGCACCTCGCTGGAGTTCGCCGAGGGGCTGGCCGGGAACATCGTCGAGCTGATGCCCGCGGTGTCGCGGATGCGGCTGCTGCGGCAGTGGGCTGGGCTGTGCGACATGACCCCGGACTACTCGCCGATCATGGGCCCGACGCCGGTCGGCGGCTTCTACGTCGACGTCGGCTGGGGCACGTACGGCTTCAAGGCCGGCCCGGTCTCCGGCGAGGCGATGGCCGACTGCATCGCCCACCAGCGGCCGCCGGAGATCATCGCGAGCTTCGGCCTGGACCGCTTCGCCTCCGGTGAGCTGGTCGGCGAAAAGGGCGCCGCCGCCGTCGGGCACTGAGCCTCGATCACCGTCTCGAAAGACTTGAGAGGAATCCCATGATCCGGATCCCGTGCCCCTGGTGCGGTCCCCGCAACGCAACCGAGTTCCACCACCGGGGCGAGGCCCACGCCCGCCCGGACGTCGCCTCGGCCGACGAGGAGAGCTGGCGGCGCTACCTCTACTTCCGCCGCAACTCCAACGGCTGGGTCGACGAGAGCTGGTACCACGCGGCCGGCTGCCGACGCGTCATCTCGCTGCGGCGCAACACCACCACCAACGAGATCGCCCCAGGAGGCACCGAGTGACCGGCGAGAAGCCCCAGAGCTGCCGGGTCGAGCCGCAGCCGGGCGAGGTGATCGACCGCTCCCGCACCCTGCACTTCACCTGGAACGGCAAGCGCTACGCCGGGCACCCCGGAGACACGATCGTCTCCGCGCTGATGGCCAACGGCGAGTGGGTCTACTCCCGCAGCCTCAAGTACCACCGGCTCCGCGGCCTGCTGACGGCGAGCATCCACGACCCCGGCTGCATGATGCAGGTGGGCGAGGAGCCGAACGTCCGCGGCGCCCACCGGCTGCTGGCCGACGGCATGCGGGTCACCTCGCAGAGCGCCTGGCCGTCCCTGGACATCGACGTCAAGGAGGTCAACCGGCTGGGCGGGCGGTTCCTGTCCTCGGGCTTCTACTACAAGACCTTCATGAAGCCGGCCTTCCTGTGGCCGACCTACCAGAAGGTGCTGCGCCGCTTCGTCAACGCGGGGCAGATCTCGCCCGACACCCGGCCCACCCACGCCGACAAGCGCTACGCCCACCCCGACGTGCTCGTCGCCGGCGGCGGCCCCGCCGGCATCTCCGCCGCGCTCGCGGCGGCCGCGACCGGCGCGAAGGTGATGCTCGTCGAGGAGGAGCACCAGCTCGGCGGTCACCTGCGCTGGGCCGACCCGGCGCGGCTGGCCGAGCTGCTGGCCGAGCTGGAGCGGGCCGACGGGATCGAGGTGCTCACCGACTCCACGGTGCTCGCCCGCTACGACGACAACTGGATCGCGATCGCCCAGCGCAGCGTCCCCGGCGTGCCGGAGCGGCTCGTCAAGGCACGCGCCCGCACCCTGATCGTCGCCGCCGGCCTCATCGAGCGGCCCTACGTCTTCGAGGGCAACGACACCCCCGGCGTCATGCTGTCCACGGCCGTGCGTCGGCTGATCAACCTGTACGGCGTGCGACCGGGCAAGCGGGCCGTCGTCCTCACCGCCAACGAGAGCGGCGACGCCGCCGTCCAGGAGCTCCGGCGCGCCGGCGTGGAGGTCGTCCACGTGGCCGACGCCCGCAAGGGCGGCGACGTCGTGCGGGTGAGCGGCCGGCGCCGGGTCAAGGAGGTCGAGCTCGGCAACGGCACCAAGATCGAGGCCGACCTGCTGGTCACCGCGACCGGCTGGACCGCCCCGACGTCGCTGCTCAACATGTCCGGCGACGTCCCGGTCTACCACCCCGAGGCCGCGCTCTTCCGCCCCGGCGGCAACGGCTCGCCCGACGTGATGGCGGTCGGCGGGCTCGCCGGCAGCGGCACCGTCGACGAGCTGTGCGAGCACGCCGCGGCCGTCGGTGTCGTCGCCGCCCGGCGCGCGCTGCGCGGCCGGCACGCGGATCTGCGCGCCGTACCCACCCGAGACGAGCCCCCCGCCGAACCCGCCGGCGAGCAGGACGAGGCCATCCCGTCCCTCCCGGTGGGCGAGCACCCGGAGCTCTTCCGGGGCCGCACCCACGGGATGATCGACTACTCCGAGGACGTCTCGTCCAAGGACATCAAGATGGCCGTGGCCGAGGGCTACGACTCGGCCGAGCTGGTCAAGCGCTACACCACCGCGACCATGGGGCCGCTCCAGGGCAAGCTCGAGGTGGTCAACACGATCGCCTGCGTGGCGGAGGCGACCGGGAGCACGATCGCCAAGACGGGTACGACGACCTGGCGGCCGATGTACGTCCCGGTCTCGCTCGCCGCGCTCGCCGGCCGCAGCTACGAGCCGGTGCGCCACTCCCCGATGCAGGCCTGGCACGAGCGGCACGGGGCGACCCCCCTGATCGCCGGCCAGTGGATCCGGCCCGAGAGCTACGGCGACCCCGCGGCGGAGGTCCGGGCCGTGCGCGAGGGCGTCGCGATCATCGACGTCACCCCGCTCGGGAAGCTCGACCTGCGGGGGCCCGACGTGCCCAAGCTGCTCAACCTGCTCTACGTGAACAAGTGGTCCCAGCTCCCCGTCGGCGGCGTCCGCTACGGCGTGATGTGCGCGGAGGACGGCGTCGTCATGGACGACGGCGTCACGGGCCGCCTCGGCGAGGACCACTACCTGATGACGACCACGTCCTCGGGCGCGGCCGCCGTGTGGGAGTGGGCGGAGACCTGGCTGCAGACCGAGCACCCCGACTGGCAGGTGCACATCACCCCGGTGACGACCGCCTACGCCTCGATCAACGTCGCCGGCCCGCGCTCGCGCGAGCTGGTGAGCCGGCTGACCGAGGACGTCGACCTGTCGGCGGACGCGTTCGGCTACATGCGGGTGCGCACCGGGCGTGTGGCCGGCGTCGAGGACTGCGTGCTGTGGCGGATCGGCTTCACCGGCGAGCTCTCCTACGAGCTGCACGTGCCGGCGTCGTACGGCCTCCACGTGTGGGAGGCGCTGCTCGAGCACGGCGCCGACCTGGGCGTGCAGCCCTTCGGGATCGAGGCGCAGCGGATCCTGCGCCTGGAGAAGGGCCACCTGATCGTCGGCCAGGACACCGACGGCCTGACCCGGGCCTACAGCGCCGGGCTCGACTGGGCGGTCAAGCTCGACAAGCCCGACTTCGTCGGCAAGCCCGAGCTGGTCTGGCAGCACGGCGCCGCCGGGCCGCGGCTGGTGGCCATCCAGACCGACGACCCGCAGGTCGTGCCGCCCGAGGCGAGCCAGATCCTGGGGCCGGACGGGGAGATCCTCGGTCGGATCACCTCCAGCCGGATGTCCCCGACCCTCAACCGGGCGATCTGCCTGGGGCAGCTCGACTCGAGCGCCGCCGCGCCGCGCACCGTGCTGAGGATCCACCTCCCCGACGGCCGCGACGTGTCCGGGCAGGTCATGGAGGACCTGGCGCACGTGGACCCTCGTGGCCTCCGGCAGCAGTTGGACACCCCTGTCGACGCGTTGCGGCCGCAGGCCGAGCCGGTGGCCCGCAGCCCGCTGGGCCCGGCTCCGGACGCCGGGTCGGTGCGCTTCGGCGACGAGTCCTCGTCGACCAAGGTCCTGGTCCGCGGCGAACCCGACGGTGCGCTCGCCTCGGCCCTGGGCACCCGGTTCGGCCGGGCCGCGCGGGACGC
>JBDHZS010000095.1:0-13854 GCA_039812025.1 Nocardioides sp.
CGTCGGCGGCCATCCGGAGCCGGGCGAGCAGCTCCGCGGTGTGCTCGTCGGCGGGCGGGGTCACCGACCGGATCCGGCCGGTCACGGCTCGGGAGCGCTCGACCGCCGCGAGCAGCGCGGCCGGCTGGCCCGCGTCGAGCGCGAGGCGCAGGTCCCGCGCGGCCAGGCGGCGGCCGTGGACGGCGCTCGAGGTCTGCAGGTCGATGCCGCCGAACTGGGCCTGGTAGGACGCGAGATCCTCCACCCCGCGGGCCAGCGCGCGGCGGGCGCTCGGGATCTCGCGGCGGTGCCGGTGGGCCTCGGCCTCGACCAGCCGGGTGTGCAGCCGCACAGAGATCGGGTCGCGCGCGGTCGCCGCCGCCGCGCTCGCCAGCAGCTCGGTCGCCTCGTCGGTGCGATCGAGGTCGAGTGAGAGCTCGGCGGCCAGCAGCAGCGCCGTACGCCGCTGGAGCTCGAATCCGGCCTCGCCGAACCCGTCGGCGAGCCGCAGCGCGGGCGCCAGCAGCCTCGCCGGCGGCCGGCCCGCGGCCTGATCGGCGGAGAGCAGCATCAGGTCGGCGGCCCGGCGCCAGCGCTCGTTGCCGTGGCGCCGGAAGCGGTTGCGGGCGCGCGCGGCCAGCGTCCGCGCGTCGGCGGTGCGGCCGGTCAGCAGGGCGACCTCGGCGCGGGTGAGGTCCACCTCACCGAGGTCCTGCCAGCAGCGGTCGCGGCGCAGGTGGGTGGCCGCCTGCTCCAGGGCCTCGTCGGCCTCGGCGGGGAGTCCCGCGGCGAGCAGCACCCGCGAGCGGTCGAGGTGGGCGACCCCCTGCAGGGTGCTCGCGCCCATCGCCTTGTCCAGGTCGGCGCCGTCCTGCATCAACCGGAGCGCCCGCGGCAGGTCGCCCGCGGTGAACTCCAGGCAGCCGAGATTGTGCAGCACGATGCGCTCGGCCTGCGTGAAGCCGATCTCCCGGGCGAGCGCCAGCGCCCGGTCGAGGTCGCTGCGGGCCCGGGCCACGTCGCCGGCCTCGACGTGCAGCGCGCCCCGGTTGAGGAGCACCCGGACCAGATCGACGCCGGGCGGGGTCTCGGCCGAGGCCATCATCGAGATCGCCCGGTCGAAGTCGGCCTCGGCGGCCGCGAACCGGCCGCCCCGGAAGTGGATCAGCCCCCGCTGGCTGACCAGGAACGCGGTCAGCTCGGCCTCGTCGACCCTGTCGGCCCAGGCCAGGGAGCGGTCCATCGCCTCGAGCGCCTGCGGGACCCCGCGGGTCTCGACCAGGGACTTGGCCAGCGTCGCGTGCAGGCGCGAGACCAGCCGGGATCTGTCCCGGGAGGGATCGGTCTCCTGCGGGTCCGGCGGGCCGGGCGCGCCGAGGGTCTCCAGGCCGGTGCGGGCCAGCGAGGCGCCTCGGGCGGCGCGCCCCGCGGCGTTCTCGGCGACGGCTCGCCGGTGCAGGTCCTCCGCGCGCGTCAGCTCGGGGTCGGGATGCGGCTCAGCGATGATGCTTCTCGGCGACATCGCGGACGATCGTGGCCAGGGTGGCCGGGCGCTTCCGGGGCTGGTCCAAGAAGCGCTGCAGGCAGTGCCCGAGGAAGGCGGGCGCGGCGAACGACGTACCGGACCAGGTCGCGAAGCCCGCGGAGAAGTCGTCGGGATCGAGCGTCTCGCGCTCCTGGTCCCGCCAGCGGGTGCGCGCCGTGGGCTGGATCGATCCCTCGAAGGAGCCTGGCGACTTGGGCCGCACCGCCGGGTCCATCGGCAGCGTGCTCAGCACCTGGACGCCGGACCAGTAGGTGTCGACCCAGTCGCCGCCGTTGCTGAAGAGCGCGACCGTGCCGTTGGGGTTGGTCGCGCCGACGCTGGTGAGGGCGCCGATGTCGGTGAAGGCGGCCGGCAGCATCGGGCGGTCGGTGGCGTCGTTGCCCGCCGAGGCGATCAGCACCACGCCCAGGTCGTCGCCGAGGCTCTTCAGCGCGCTGTAGAGCGAGGCGGTCTTGTCCTCGTCGGCGGCCTCGGGGTAGTAGCCGAACGACATCGACACCGCGTCGACCTTCAGCTCGCCGCGCGCGACGGCGTTCGCCAGCTCCTCCAGGGCGTTGATCATCGTGGACTCGGCGACGAAGCCGTCGGAATCCATCACCTGGATCATGCGCAGGTCGGCGTCCGGGCACGCCTGGCGGATCAGGCCGGCGATGAAGGTGCCGTGGCCCGAGAAGTCGTCGAGCACGCCCTCGAGCTTGTTGTGCTCCACGCCGGTGCGCTCGGGCTCCGAGCCCTGCGGGCCGGGGTCCACCTGCACGCCGTCGGTGAGCCAGGCGTGGTCCCCGATCCCGGTGTCGAGGAGCACGACGAGCGGCCGCTGCGCCCGCTTGCTCCGCACCGGGGCGGGGCCCAGGTAGGTCAGCGGGGTGCGGCCGCCGCGCCCGAGGATCGCGTACTCGTTGCGCACCCCGCCGCCCAGCGTCATGGTGCCCCCGAGGGTCATGGTGCCGCCCAGGGTCATCGTCCCGCCGAGGGTCATGGTGCCGCCCAGCGTCATCGTCTGGCCGAACGAGTTGGTGTACATCAGGTGGTCGAGGCCGACCTTGGTCGCCGTGGTGATCAGCTTGTCGGTGTCCATGGGGGGCGCTGAGGGCGTCGGGCGATCGTCGGCGAGCCGTCCGACGGCCGCGCGGTACTCCTGGATCAGGCTCCAGGAGTCGATGTCGACGGCGTGGCCCGGGGCCGGCGAGAGCCGCATCGGCGTGACCCACTTGGTGCTGCGCGTCCGGTCGGGGCGGTCGCCGAAGAGCCGTGCGTTGCGCTCGTCGGGCGTCGCTTCGATGTGCTTGGTGCGGAGCCATTCGCAGAAGCCGGTCGTGGCGTCATCGCCGACCGGATCGCCCTCGATCAGGACGCTGTCGGTGACGTAGATCGTCGGCTGCAGCGGGCTGTCGCCGGCGAGTTGCCGCACGTGGCTCGGGTCCAGCAGACGGGCGTGGTGGGCGACCAGCGGGTCGTAGAGTCCCTGGTACGGCGGCACGTGCGCGCCCTGGACGGTGTCGTCGCTCATGGGCTTCTCCCGAGGCTTGGCTGCTGTCTGGGGTCAGGGTAGCCCCGCGGGGTGTCGTCCCTCAACGAGGTCGGGAGCAAACACAGCGATCCGCTCGGCTGCCTAGCCCTGCGTCCCGTCCCGCGCCAGCAGCCGGCCGATCCGGCGCAGGCCGTCCAGGTCGTGGACGTCGCTGGGCAGGGCGGGCACGACGACCGTCGCCACCCCCGGGTGCGCCGCGGCGAAGCGGGCGCGCAGCCGGGTCTCGGTCTCGACCCCGCGCTGCCGGTCCGCGTGGAGTCGGAGGAGGGCCCCCGTGATGGGGCCGGTGATCGTGGCCTCCTCGGATCCGGGGGCGGCGCGCCGCAGGCGGGCCGCCGCGGCCTGCGCCTCGTCGGCGGAGAGCTCGCCGCCGGGCGCGGTGGTGGCGCGGTTGATCACCAGCCCGGCCAGCGGCATGGCGTCGTCGCGCAGCCGTTGCACGAAGTAGTCGGCCTCCCGCAGCGCGTCCGGCTCAGGCGCGGCGACGACGAGGAACGCCGTACGACGGTCCGCGAGCAGCTCGAACGTCTGCTGCGCGCGGGCCCGGAAGCCGCCGAAGAGCGTGTCGAACGCGGTCACGAACGTCTGCATGTCCCGCAGCACCTGGGTGCCGAGCACGCGGGTGAGGGCGTGGGTGACCATGCCGAAGCCCGCGGTCATCAGCCGGGCCGGGCCGCGGGCCGGCGTCATCAACAACCGGATGAAGCGGCCGTCCAGGAAGCTCGAGAGCCGCTCGGGGGCGTCGAGGAAGTCCAGGGCCGAGCGCGACGGCGGGGTGTCGACGACGATCAGGTCGTAGCTGCCGTCGGCCTCGGCGGCGGCGTGGATCTGCCCGAGCTTCTCCATCGCCATGTATTCCTGGGTGCCCGCGAACGAGCTGGACAGCGCGATGTAGAAGGGGTTGGCCAGGATCTGCCGCGCCGCCTCCGGGCTGGCCTGGCTGAGCACCACCTCGTCGAAGGTGCGCTTCATGTCGAGCATCATCGCGTCGAGGCGGCCGCCCCCGGTGAGGCCCGCCACGGGGCGGGGGGTGTTGTCCAGCTCCTCGATCCCCATCGACTGCGCGAGCCGGCGGGCCGGGTCGATCGTCAGCACGACCACCGAGCGGCCGCGCTCGGCGGCCCGCAGCGCGAGGCCCGCGGCCGTGGTGGTCTTGCCGACGCCGCCCGAGCCGCAGCACACGATGATCCCGGTCTGCGCGTCGTCGAGCAGCGCGTCGACGTCGAGACGGCGGCCCGCCGGGTCCGGGGAGCTCATGCCATCCCCTGCTCGCGCAGCAGCGCCGCCAGCTCGTAGAGCCCGCCCAGGTCGACCCCGCCCGGCAGCCGCGGCAGCTCGTAGGTCGGCAGGCCGAGCCCGGCGACGACCGCGAGTTGTTCGTCCTCGAGCTGCCGGCGGGCGGCGTGCTCGGTCGCCTCGGCGATCAGGTCGAGCGCCACCGCGCCGGGGTGCTCGACACCGGCTCCGGCGAGGTCGCGGGCGACGTCCTCCGCGCGCAGCCGCCCGGAACGGATCAGCTCCAGCTCGCGCGGGCCCAGGTCGGCGGGGCGGACCTGGTTGACCACGACGCCGCCCACGGGCAGGCCGGCCCCGCGCAGCTCGGCGATCCCGTCGGCGGTCTCCTGGACGGGCATCTCCTCCAGCAGGGTGGTGAGATGTACGGCGGTCTGCCGGGACCGCAGCAGGCGCATCACGTTGTCGGCCTGGTTGCGGATCGGGCCGACCTTGGCCAGGCCGGCGAGGTCGTCGTTGACGCCCAGGAACTGGGCGATCCGCCCGGTGGGTGGCGCGTCGAGGACCACGGCGTCGTAGTGGCGCGGCGCCCCCGAGCGATGAGTGCTGCCGCGTCGTTCCGGCTTGGCCGCCTCGTAGACCTTGCCGGTCAGCAGCACGTCCCGCACGCCTGGCGCGATCGTGGTCGCGAACTCGATGACGCCGAAGCGGTCCAGTGCCTTCCCGGCCGGGCCGAGCCGGTAGTACATCGCGAGGTATTCCAGCAGCGCCGCCTCGGCGTCGATGTGGAGGGCGTACACGTCCCCACCGCCGGCCCCGCCGGCCCCGCCGCTCCCGTCTTCGCCGTCGGCCAGGCCGGTGGCGATCCGGCGCTCGGCGTACGGCAATGGCTCGGTGTCGAACATCCGGGCGATCCCCTGCCGGCCCTCGACCTCGCACAGCAGCACCTTGCGTCCCGGGCGTGCGAGCGCCAGCGCCAGCGACGCCGCGACCGTCGACTTGCCGGTGCCGCCCTTGCCGCTCACCACGTGCACCCGCACGGCCGGCCAGTCGTTCTCCGAGCGAGCGGTCGCGGCCACGATCCCAACCCTAGAACACGCCGAGTCGGCGCATCTGTGCACGCTCAGGACGCCGAGTCGGCGCATCTGTGCACCAGAATCACGCCGAGTCGGCGCATCTGTGCACCAGAATCACGCCGAGTCGGCGCATCCGTGCACCAGAATCACGCCGAGTCGGCGCATCCGTGCACTCGGATCGGCTCGGGCGTTCGTACTAGAGTTCACGACCATGACCACGTGGGAGTACCAAGTCGCACCGATCCCGATCCACAACGAGGCCTTGATGCTCAACAACTTCGGCCAGGACGGGTGGGAACTCGTCCAGATCCAGACCAACGCCCAGGGCGGCCTGGTCGCGTTCTTCAAGCGAGAGAGGGGCAACTGATGAGCGCCGAGGCACGACTCGCCGAGCTCGGCATCGAGGTGCCGGCCGTGGTCCCGCCGGTGGCGGCGTACCAGCCGACCGCGCGCAGCGGCAACCTCATCTTCACCGCCGGCCAGCTCCCCGCCCGCGACGGCGCGATGATCGCCACCGGCAAGCTCGGCGGTGAGGTCACGCCCGAGCAGGGCTACGAGTGCGCCCGGCAGTGCGCGCTCAACGCGCTCGCTGCGATCCGCGCCGAGACCGGCTCGCTGGACGCGGTCAAGCGGATCGTCAAGGTGGTCGTCTTCGTCGCCTCGACGCCCGACTTCACCGCGCAGCCGGGCGTCGCCAACGGCGCCTCGGAGTTCCTCGGCGAGGTCTTCGGCGAGGCCGGCAAGCACGCGCGCTCCGCGGTCGGGGTCCCGGTGCTGCCGCTCGACGTACCCGTCGAGGTCGAGCTGACCGTCGAGGTCTGAGATGGGCGGCGTCCCGTTGCCGTACGACGGGATGGCCGACCGCGCCCGCGACTTTGCCGCCGGGCGGATCGCCCCGGTCGAGGCGCGCAACGCCGCCAGCGTCGTCCTGCTGCGCGGCTCCCCGCTCGAGGTCTACCTGCTGCTGCGCCAGCGCAAGATGGCGTTCGCCGCCGGCATGGCGGTCTTTCCCGGCGGCAGCGTGGACCCGCGCGACTTCGATCCCGACCTGGTCGAGGCTGGCGCGGCTGGCGTTCCGGCTGTTCCCGCCTGGGCCGGCCCCTCGCCCGAGGAGTGGGGGGACCGGCTCGGCGTCGACGCTGCGCTCGCCCGCGCCCTGATCTACGCCGCCGTCCGCGAGACGTTCGAGGAGTCCGGCGTGCTGCTGGCCGGGCCGACGCCGGACTCGGTGGTCGCCGACACCGGTCTTGATGCGGGTGCCGACACGGGCGCCGGGTGGGAGGCCGACCGGGTCGCGCTGATCGAGCGGACGCTGTCGCTGACCGAGTTCCTGGCCCGACGCCGGCTCGTGGTCCGCACCGACCTGCTCGCGCCCTGGGCGCTCTGGGTGACGCCGCTGAGCGAGCCGCGCCGCTTCCGGACCTGGTTCTTCACCGCCGAGCTGCCCTCCGAGCAGCGCACTCGCGACGTGTCGACCGAGTCCTCCGAGGTCGCCTGGCTCCCCGTGACCGGGGCGCTGGCCGCGGCCCGGGGCGGCAGCCTGCGGATGATGCCGCCGCAGTTCTACACCTGCGCCGAGCTGCTGGCCTGCGCCGACCCGGCCGCCGCGCTCTCGACCGGGTGGGGCCGGGAGCTGCTCGTCGTCGAGCCGACCGTCGACCTCGGCGAGGGCGACGGGCGGCTGGTGATCCCGGACCGGCTGGTGGACCTGGCCGGGGTGCTCGGCCAGTGAGCGAAGCGGGAGAGCGCGGCGGTCCGCACCCGAACGCCCACTGTGACGCTGCGCTCGAACTGCGAGCTCACCAGGAGGCACCGTGAGCTGGGCGGGCGGCCGTTTCGGCGACGCCGGGACGTGCGTGCTGGCCCCCAACCCGTCCTTCATGACCCTGGACGGCACCAACACCTGGGTGCTGCGCCCGCCCGGGTCGTCCCGGTCGATCGTCGTCGATCCCGGGCCGGCCGACCCCGGCCATCTCGACCGGTTGGCCGAGGCCGCGGCCGACGTGGACGTCGTCCTGCTCACCCACCACCATCTGGACCATTCCGAGGCGGCGCGGGAGTTCGCCGAGCGGATGGGCTGCGGCGTGCGGGCCCTCGACCCGTCGTACCGGCTGGGCGGGGAGGGTCTCGCGGGCGGCGACGTGGTGACGGTCGGCAACCTCGAGGTGCACGTGGTCGCCACGCCCGGTCACACGGCGGACTCGCTGTGCTTCTGGATCCCGTCCGAGCGGGCGGTGCTGACCGGGGACACCGTGCTCGGGAGGGGTACGACGATGGTCGCGCACCCCGACGGCGAACTCGGCGCCTACCTGGACTCGCTCGACCGGCTGCACCGGCTCGCGGAGGAGCACGAGGCGACCGCGATCTGGCCCGGCCACGGCCCTGTCATCGGCGACGCCCTGTGCGCCCTCGACTACTACATCGCCCACCGCCACGAGCGCCTCGAGCAGGTGCGCGAGGCGCTCCGCGACCTGGAGACCGCCGCCCTGGACCGGGGCCCGGACCCAGACCCGGGCTCTGACACTGCCGCCGGGCTGCCGCGGGCCATCGTCGAGCGCGTGTATGCCGACGTGGACCCGGTCCTGTGGGGCGCCGCCGAGCTGTCCGTCCGCGCCCAGCTGGCCTACCTCAGCTCCTGACGCGACTCGGCTCAAGAGGCATGCCGAGTCGGCTCAAAGATGCACGAAAAACACGCCGAGTCGGCGCATCTGCGCACGGTTGTCCACAGGGTGGAGAGCCAAGCTGTGGATGAGCGTGCACTTTAGCGCCGACTCGGCGGTCTCTGCGTGCACAGATGCGCCGACTCGGCGGGTTCTGCGTGCACGGATGCGCCGACTCGGCGTGATTTGGGTGCACGTTTGCGCCGACTCGCGGGGTTAGCGGGCGCGGCGGCGGAGGCGGTTCACGTCCAGCAGGGTGACCGAGCGCGGCTCGAGCCGCAGCCAGCCGCGGGACGCGAAGTCGGCGAGCGCCTTGTTGACGGTCTCCCGGGAGGCGCCGACCAACTGGGCCAACTCCTCCTGGGTGAGGTCGTGGTGGACGTGGACGCCCTCGCCGGTGGTGCGGCCGAACCGGTCGGCCAGGTCGAGCAGCGCCTTGGCGACCCGCCCGGGGACGTCGGAGAAGACCAGGTCGGCGACCACGTCGTTGGCCTTGCGCAGCCGCGCCGCGAGCTGTGAGAGCAGGCCGCGGGCGACCTGCGGCCGGCCCTCCAGCCACTGCAGCAGGTCGTCGTGGGAGAGCGAGACGAAGTGCGCCTCGGTGACCGCGGTGACCGTCGCCGAGCGCGGGCCGGGATCGAAGAGCGACAGCTCGCCGAACATCTGCCCCGGCCCGAGGATCGCCAGCAGGTTCTCGCGGCCGTCGGCCGAGGTCCGGCCGAGCTTCACCTTGCCGTCGGTGACGATGTAGAGCTGGTCGCCGTCGTCGCCCTCGTGGAAGAGGACCTCGCCGCGGCGCAACCGGGTCTCCACCATCGAGTTGCGCAGTGCGGTCGCCGCTTCGTCGTCGAGCTCCCTGAAGAGGGGGGCCTGCCGCAGTACGTCGTTGTTCACTCTTCCTCCACCTCGGCCGGCCCGGGTCCGGGCCGCTCGCCACCGATCCTAACCAGTGGCACAGATCACAGCCAGGGCGGTGGAGCCGCCACGGGCGAGTCCGTGGGACCGCCTTTGTAGGCTGGCCGGGTGCCCGCCCCCTCGCGCCCCGGCGCGCCGCTCGCCGTACTCGCGTCCGCGGCGCTGCTTACGGGGCTCCTATCGGGGTGTACGGCGTTCGCGCCGCCGCCCGATCCCGAGGCGGTGAGCACCGAGGTCGCCGTCGGCGTCGACGCCCGCGGCGACGGCACCCGGCTGCCGGACGTGACGCTGCCGCGCTTCGGGGGCGGGCAGGAGCAGAACCTGGCCGAGCTCGAGGGCCCGGCCGTGGTCAACTTCTGGGCCGCCTGGTGCGGCCAATGCCAGCGCGAACTGCCCTACTTCGAGCGGATCCATCAGCAGCGCGACGACGTCGCCGTGGTCGGGATCAACTTCCTGGACCCGCAGCCCGAGTTGGCGGCCGAGCTGATCGCCGACGCCGGGGTCACGTTCGCGTCGTACGCCGATCCGGATGGCGAGATCGCGGGCCAGGGCGCGCTTCCGCTCCAACTGCTGCGCGGGCTGCCCTACACGGCGTACGTCGACGTGGACGGCAAGGTCGTCTTCGGGGAGTTCAGGTCCTACAAGAGCGTCGCTGAGCTCGAGGAGCGGATCGCCGAGCACCTGGACCTCGATCCAACAGAGACGGCGACAGAGACGGCGACAGAGACGGCGACAAAGAGCGGGGACGACGGGTGATCCCGGGCTGGCTGGAGCCGGTCCGGGCGGCGACGGAGACGATCACGGCGGGCGACCTCACGAGGTTCGCGCCCGGGCCCGACCACTCCGGGCGCCAGGGCGCCGTCCTGGTCCTCTTCGGAGACATCGACCAGGGGCCGGAGGTCCTGCTGACCGAGCGCTCGCACGTGATGCGCTCCCAACCGGGCCACGTGTCCTTCCCCGGAGGCGGCATCGACCCGGGCGAGACGCCCGTGCAGGCGGCCCTGAGGGAGGCCAAGGAGGAGACCGGGCTCGACCCGACGGGCGTCGAGGTCTTCGGGTCGCTGCCGCGGCTGCTGTTGCCCCCGGCCGACTACGCGGTCGCGCCGGTCCTCGGCTGGTGGCGCACCCCGTCGCCGGTGGGCGTCGTCGACCCGGGCGAGGTGCACGAGGTCTACCGGGTGCCGGTGGACTACCTCCTCGACGCCGCCAACCGGGTCACGGTGCGGCACCCGGCCGGCGCCTACAGGAGCCCCGGCTTCCTGATCGGCGACGGCGTCGTGCTGTGGGGGTTCACAGCGGGCATCCTGTCGCGGCTCTTCGACTACGTCGGCTGGACCCGGCCCTGGGACGCGGGCCGCACCGTCGCCGTACCCCCGCATCACCTGGCCGGGCGGCCCCCGAGCCGCCAGGCCCAGGCCCTGCTGCGGGACGCGAACGCGCGGACGGCGGATCCGGAGTGAACGTCCTCGACTGGGTGCTGCTGGCGATGGTCGCCGGCTACGCGCTGTCCGGCTACTGGCAGGGCTTCGTCACCGGCGCGTTCGCGACCGCGGGCCTGATCCTCGGCGGCGTGTTCGGGATCTGGCTGGCGCCGCTCGCGCTCGGCGACGCCGACCCGTCGCTGTGGGTGTCGATGGGCGCGCTCTTCATCGTCATCCTCTCCGCGTCGCTGGGCCAGGCACTGCTGCAGTACGTCGGCGGCCACATCCGCGATCGGATCAGCTGGCAGCCGATCCGGGCGGTCGACGCGGTGGGCGGGGCGGCGCTGGCGGCGGCGGCCGTGCTGCTGGTCGCGTGGGCGCTCGGGGTCGCGGTCACCGGCACCCGCCTCGGCTCGGTGAGCGCCGCGGTCCGCGAGTCCCGGGTGCTCGCCGCGGTCGACCAGGCGCTCCCCGCGAGCGCCCACGAGGTCCTGCGCGGCTTCGACAACGTCGTGGGGGAGTCGTTCTTCCCGCGCTACCTGGAGCCGTTCGCGCCCGAGCGCATCGACCAGGTCCGCGCCGGCCCGAAGCGGATGCGCACCGACCCGGACGTCGTCCGCAGCGAGGCCAGCGTCGTGAAGGTCCGCAGCGTCAACGCCTGCGGCTCGGGGATCGAGGGGACCGGATTCGTCTACGCCGACGGCCGGGTGATGACGAACGCGCACGTCGTGGCCGGGGTCCCCGAGCCCGAGGTGCAGCTGGGCGACGAGACGTACGCCGCCCGGGCCGTCGTCTACGACCCCGACCTCGACCTGGCGGTGTTGTCGGTGCCGGAGCTGCGCGCGCCCACGCTGAGGTTCGCCTTCGACGCCGCGCGCTCCGACCCGATCGCGGTCGTGGGCTTCCCCAACGACGGGCCGTTCGCGATCGTCGCCGGTCGGATCCGGGCCGAGCAGCGGCTGAGGTCCCCGAACATCTACGGCGTCGACACCGTGCTGCGCGACGTCTGGTCGCTGCGCGCCTCGATCCGCCCCGGCAACTCCGGCGGGCCGGTCCTGAACTCAGCCGGCGAGGTCGTCGGCGTCGTCTTCGCCGCCTCGGTCAGCGACGCCGACACCGGCTACGCGCTCACCTCACAGCAGGCGCGCGAGACCGCCGCCATCGGGGTCGCCAGCGGCCAGGCCGTGTCGACCGGCTCCTGCGTCCGCTGAGGGCGTGCGCCGCCCCCGGACTGCCCTGCCGCCCCGTCGAGTGATGCAGGCCCGGGGCCTCTTCAGACGAACTGCGTCGGGTCGAACTCGTCGATGGGGATGATCCGGACGCGTGGCAGGCTTTCGTTGAAGGCGCGGACGTCGTACTCGAGATCGAAGAAGTCCAGGCCCTTCGAGGTCAACTGGGCGAAGCCGCTGTTGCAGAACTCGGTGAAGCCGACCAGGCCGACGCGGCGTCCGTCGAGGACGTCCTCGACCTGGTGCAGGAAGTCGCCGTCGTTGCTGACGAGGACGACGTCGGCGTCGCGCTTCTTCAACTCCTCCAAGGTGCGCTGGATGGCGATGTCGACGACCTTCTGGTGGGCGCCGCCGGACAGCGGGATCGGGCGATAGCCGATCGCGAGCAGCGCCTGGACGAAGGACATCGGGAGCTCGCTGTTGGCCGCGAGGAAGAACAGCCCGTTGGTGGGCTGGCCCCACTGCCGCTCGACGAAGTGGAGCAGGCGCTCCCAGCGCGGGCGCTCGTCGGGCTTCGGCCGACGACCCAGGATCGACGTGCCGAGGGTGGCGTCGATGTTCTCCCCGTCGACCAAGACGTGGGTGATCCGCGCGGACTCCATGGCCAGACCCTAGACGAGTTCGGCCATGCGGCGCGTCGGGTGGCGCGATCGCCGCGGGATCAGGACCCCGGCTTGAAGGCCTTGGGGATCTCCTGGGCCTGGGCGATGGCGCGCTCGGGGCCCCTGACCTTGCGGACCTTGCGGTAGCCGACGAAGCCGAGCAGCGCGCCGATCAGCAGGTAGCTGCCCGCGACGATCAGGAACGCCCAGTGCGGGCCGAGCCCGGCGAGCACCAGGAAGTAGGCGAGCGAGACCGAGAGCAGGATGACCGCGAGCAGCGCGAGGAACGCCGCGGCACCGAAGAGCCCGGCCCCGGTGCCGGCGTTGGTGAGGCTGACCTTGAGCTCGGACTTGGCGAGCTGGATCTCCTTGGTCACCAGCGTCGACACGTCGCGCGTGACGTCGGTGACCAGCTTGCCGATCGTCGGATCGTCGCGGTAGGGTCCGGAAGTCATCGCGTCTCCTGTGCTCGGTGGTCTGATGGTCGCCGCGCGAACAACGCGGCCATCGCAGCAGACCTTACCGGCCGAGCGGGTAGTCTCATCGCTGGAGTGCCGGGAAGTCTGGTCGGCCGCGCGCGAGGAGCGCGTGTCAGTGTTCGTCGCGCTCACCTACGGAGCCCCAGATGCCACTACGCCGCCTCATCTTCCCCGACGCCGATCCGGCCGAGCGCGTCTACGTCGCGGACCTCTTCCGCAAGGAGACGGTCGGCGGCGCGGTCGCCCTGGCCGCGGCGCTGCTCGCGCTGGTGCTCGCCAACACGTCCGCCGCCCCGTCGTACGTCGCGTTGCAGCACGTCGAGGTCGGACCGCTCGACCTGCAGCACTGGGCCGCGGACGGCTTCCTGACCCTCTTCTTCTTCGTCGCCGGCCTGGAGCTCAAGCGCGAGTTCACGGTCGGCAGCCTGCGCCGGCTGGCCGACGCCCTGGTGCCGGTCGCCGCGGCGGCCTGCGGCGTCGCCGTACCGGCCCTGGTCTACGCGGCCATCAACCTCTTCGCGGCCGACGGCGAACCGGCCGGGTGGGCGATCCCCTCGGCGACCGACATCGCCTTCGCCGTCGCGGTGCTCGCGGTGATCGGCTCCTCGCTGCCGGCGTCGGTGCGGATCTTCCTGCTGACGCTGGCGGTCGTCGACGACCTGATCGTGATCGCGATCATCGCGGTGTTCTTCAGCTCCGACCTGCAGTGGCTCTGGCTCGCCGCGGCGGCGGTGCTGTTCGTGGCGTGGGCGCTGCTCTTCCGGGCCCGGTTCACGCCGTGGTGGCTGCTGGTGCCGCTGGCCCTGCTCGCCTGGTGGTGCACCCACGAGAGCGGGATCCATGCCACGATCGCGGGGGTGGCGCTCGGCCTCCTGACGCGGGTACGACGTGACGAGGGCGAGACCCGGAGCCCGGCCGAGCGCCTGGAGCACCGGCTCGCCCCGCTCTCGGCCGCGGTGGCGGTGCCCGTCTTCGCGTTCTTCTCCGCCGGGGTCACCGCATCCAACCCGGCGACCCTGCTCGCCAGCCCGGTCTTCCTCGGCGTCACGGCGGGACTGGTGCTCGGCAAGCCCGTCGGGGTGCTGCTCGGGACCTGGGCGATCACCCGCTTCACCCATGCCGAGCTCAACGACGACCTCACCCGCCGCGACGTGCTCGGGATCGCGATGCTCGCCGGGATCGG
>JBDHZS010000096.1:0-13819 GCA_039812025.1 Nocardioides sp.
CGGCCTGCGCGCAGTCCTGGCTGATGCCCATGACAGGCAGACTGAAGGGTCGATGTCGTACCAGGATCTTGGGTTGGCGCCGAGACCGGCCGAGTACCGACACGTGCCGCTGCCGGCTGGCCCACCCCCGAAGGGGGCCTACATAGCGTCCGTCTCGTATGCGGACCCGGCGTCCGACGGCGAGGCTCTGCTCTTTCAGTATCCGACGTTCACTCTCAGCGTGTGCAGCGTCTCTCTCAAGACCGGTCGACGCGATGCGTGTCGTCCACAGCAGGGCAAGCGGGTGATCCGGAAGGAGAAGGACGCGAAGCGGTACACCGTCTTCTCCATGTCCACCAAGCACCCTGGCGCCCTGCGAGGCTCGGATGCTCTCGAGGTTGAACGATTCTTCGCCGACGCTCCGTTGCGTCTCAGGCCCGACTGGGTGAAGCCGTACGTCCAGAACCAGATCGACGAAACCCTGGGGGACGGATGAGCCGTCGTACAGGCTTTGCTCGTCGACGCCGGGGTGAAGGCTCTTGAGCGACCAGCCACGCTCGGTCCCGGCGCGCCTCGGGCTGCACGAGCTGTCCTACACCTACCGCCGGGCGGACAGACCGGCACTGCGCGAGATCGACGCGGATTTCTCATCGAGTTCGATCGCCGTGCTCGGCCCGAACGGCGCGGGGAAGTCGACCCTGTTCCGGATCCTCGCGACCCTGGCGTCGCCAGGCGCTGGCGCGTTCAGCGTCGACGGCGCCGATCCTCACGAGCCCGGGCGGATGGATGACTTCCGGGCCAGGCTCGGATATCTCCCGCAGGAGTTGCGCCTCTTCCGTGGCTACACATGCGAGGAGTTCCTCCGATACGTGTGCTGGCTGCGGCGCGTACCGGCACCGTCCACCGAGTTCGCGATCGGCGACGCGCTCCGGACGGTCGACCTCGAGTCCCGCCGAGACCAGCGCATCTCCGCGCTGTCGGGCGGGATGGTCCGGCGGCTCGGACTCGCCCAGGCCCTGGTCAGCACTCCCACCCTCGTCCTCCTCGACGAACCCACGACGGGCCTCGACCCCCGGCAGCGCGCCGAGTTCAGGGACCACCTGCTCGCCATCCGCGAGCGGGCGATCCTGGTCGTCGCGACTCACCTGGTGGAAGACGTCGCCGCGATCGCCGAGGACGTACTGGTCCTGGCGGCGGGAGAGCAGCGGTTCGCGGGGACGCTCACGGAGTTGTGCGGTACGCCGTCTCCCACTGGCGCGGACGTCGAGGCGGCGTACCTGGCGCTCACCGAGCCGTCCCGGTGAGGTGTCCAGTGAGGTGTCCGGAGTGAGCAGCGCGCGCAGGTACCTCGCGCTCGTAGTCGCGGCATCCACCAGCGGGCCGGGGTTGTCGCTCGGGCTTATGACCTGGGTGGTGGCGGTGTTCCTGGCCGTCGTCGCCGACACGAGCGGCTTCCAACCGGGATGGGGCGACCCGCTCAACTACGCGCTCAACGCGACGACCTTCATCGGGCCGATCGCGGCCGGCAGCGCGGCGCACCAGGTCGCCGCTCTCGGCCGGGCACGGCTCCTCGACCTCGGCCGCACCTCGCCGCTCGGGCCCGGCGCACAGGCGCGCCTGGTCATCGTGTCGGCCACCGGTTGGACCGCGGCCGCCCTCCTGTCGATCCACCTGATCCTGCTCCTGACCACCGACGGCTCCGGAGCCAAGACGCCCGCGATGCTCCTTCTCCCGGCTGCGAGCGTGGGGATCGTCGTACTGTGCGCAACGGTGGGCGCGCTGTGTGGCCTGATCTGGCGGTCCATCGCGACCGCCCCGGTGGTCACCTTGGTCAGCTTCGTGTGGATGTACGCGCTCGTCTTCGTCGACGGGAAGCTCAGCAGGTTGGCGCCCATCTATCCCGAGGTCTTCTACAACGACGCGATCGAGCCGAATCCGCTCCTGGTGGGCGCACAGGTCGGCTGCCTGGCCGGACTCTCCATGCTGGTGCTCGGCGCGACCTGGCGCGGGGGAGTCCGGGCCATGTCTGCCTTGGTCGGCTCGTTCGTCTTCCTGGCGTCAGCCGTCGCGTGGCACCACGCGGGCCCGGAGGCGACCCAGGTCCGTGAGCCACCCGAGCGCCCGCCCTGTGTGAGCCAGGGAAGCGTCGAGCTGTGCTACTGGCCGGAGTCTGCCGAGCAGGCACACGGAGCGGTTCGGGCGCTGTCTGAGGGGTACAACCGCCTCTCGGCGTACGCCGATCTGCCGACCCGATTCGCGCAGCGGGGACTGGCGGACCAGGTGTCGGGATCTCGCGAGTTCCTGATGCCCCGGCGCGAGAACGCCGACTATGCGTACCGGGCCGTCCTCGCCCTTGCTCCGCCCCTGACCTGCGATGTCGAAGACCCGGCCGAGGCACACCGGCAACTGGTGAACCTCTACACCGCGCTGACCGACGCCGGGCCGGTGAGCGAGGACACCGAGCCACTGCTCGAGAAGCCGGCGGGCGACCTCCGGGCATGGATCGCGCACCAGGAAGCGGCCATCGAGGGGTGCCCGGCCCCGTGAGCCCCGCCACCCCGACCGCACGAGCGCTCGCCCACGGCTGGGCGCTGACGAGCGCGCTGGTGATCGTCCTCCTCACCTGCCTCGGCGCTCTGATCGCCCCCGAGACCCTGCCGCTGCCGCGTGTCTTCGGCTACCACGAGCTCAGGGCTCCCTCCGCCGCGATCGCCGGATTGGGTCTGTGCCTCGCCACGCTTGCGGCCGCGCGGGAGCCAGCTCCGCAGCTGCTCGCGACCGCGGATGCCCGGCGCCGGGCCGCCAGCCCCGCCCGCATCCTCGTCGTCGGCGCCGTGGGAATCGCAAGTCTCTGCCTCCTTGCCGGCGCTTCGCCCCATCACGCCGTCGTGGCTTCCGCGGCGCTCGTCGGGGAGGGACTGCTCGTGGCCTCGGTCGCCGGGCTGAGCGTCGCGTGGTCCCTGCCCACCATGCACATGCTGGCGGCGCTGGTCCTCGGTGGAGCCGGTCGGCACGGGCTCTCCTGGTGGGCCTGGATCATCGGTGCCGACCCCTCGCTCGGCTCCTGGATGGCGTCGATTGGGCTTGCTGTGCTCGGGCTGGCCGCCTGGACCCTGCGCCTCAGGCGGCCGCGGTAGCCGTCGTACCAGCCCGTCCCGTGCGGCGAGAGGGACTCAGCGACCCGCGGCCCAACGACGCTGAGCGACGACGACCCCCACGAACAGACCGACGTAGACGACCACCGTGATCGACCCGCCCAGCAGGCCGAACTGCATGGCGACGGCCAACCAGATCGTCGGGAGGACGATGATCACGATCGCCGCGAGCATGAGCGCCAGGGGCAGGGCCACCAACTTCCCGTTCCTGGTCCGCGCGCGCTGGGTGGTCATGCGTCCCAGTCTACTCGGCTGGGACGTCATACGACCCGGGGTCGATAACCCTCCGTTCGTATGACGTCCGGCGGGGGGTGAGCGGGCAAGAGAAGGGCCCCGGGCCACCGGACCGCTTCCGCAGGTCGGGGCGCGCGGCGTACGCCGACGGCGAGTTGAGCACCCTCAACTTCATCTAGGTAGCCAGGTGAGCTCGCACTCTTCACGGCGTACAGACCCCGAAGAGTGCTGCTCCGCCTGGATACCTAGATGAAGCAACAAGCCAGGCGCCACGAGGCGGCCAGGGCGACCGGGCGGCGTACCGGCCGTAGGGTGGGCGCGTGGCGACCGCGCTGACTCGCGAACTGACCAGGTTCCTGGAGGTCGAGCCGGCGAAGGGCGCGTGGAAGAAGTCGCTGCACACGGCAGTCGTCGCGGCCGTGACGCTGGTGGGGCTGAGCCTGGTGTTCGGCATCCCGGCGGCGATGGTCGGCGTACCCGGGCTGTTCCTGGCCACCGCCGCCTACGACCGATCGCTGCGCAGCCGCTCGCGCGTCCTCAGGAGGCTCGCGCTGGCCTACGTCGCGGCGGTCACGGTCGGGGCGCTGTCCTCCCTGCTGCCCGGGTGGCAGGCGGTGCTGGTCCTGGCGGTGCTCGGTACGACGATCTCCTTCGGCTACCACGCCCTCCTGAACGATCCACCCGGGCCGATGATGCTGATCCTCGGCGCGGCGGTGGCGACGTACGTCCCGACCCTCGGGGTGCCGATCCCGCTGGTCATCGGCGTGACCGCGCTCGGACTGCTCCTCGGCTGCTCGACGTCCCTGCTGCTGACCCTGCCGCACTCGCGGGCCGCCGTCGGCGCGCAGTTGGAGAAGCTGAAGGAGGCGGTCGATGCCTTCGACACCGACCTCAGCGAGCTGAGTCCCGGAGAGGTCGGGGAGCTGCGGGACGCCGCCTTCGGGGCGCTCTTCGCCGCGCAGGCGTCGCTGCGGTCGAGCTCGTCCCGACGGGAGGGTGCGGAGTTCTCGCCCGAACACCTCTGCCTCGAGGACGAGATCCACGCCCTCCACCTGCGGCTGCTCCGCAAGATGGTCGCCGAGGACCTGCCGTGGGCGACCGCCAGCGAATCGTCGATGCTCGACCACTACGTCGGCGCACCCCGCGAGTCCTACCTGCTGCTGTGGGCGTTCTCGCTCGCCTCGCCGGCCTGGCTCGCCGCGCGGCGCACGGGCGTCGCGATCCTGGTCGCGGGCGAGACCTCCGTGCTGCTCGGCTCCGACCACCCGTTCTGATCGGTGATGACGGCCGCCCTGGTGCTGTCGGTCCCGGCCGACCGGATCTCGACCGCGCGCCGGGCCGGGCACCGGGTCGTCGGCACCGGGCTGGGCGTACTGCTCTTCCTCGGCGTCTTCGCACTGGATCCGCCGCTGTGGGCGACCGCCGGGATCGTGGTCGTCTGTCTGTCGCTGCTCCCGATCCTCACCTCCCGTCAGTACCTGCTCACGATGACGATGACGCCGATCCCGCTGCTGCTCGCGGCGATGCACGCCGACACGGCCATCGCCGAACTCATCGAGAGCCGGATCCTCGAGACCGTCATTGGCGCCGCCGCCGCGATGCTGGTGCTGTGGCTGCCGGGCCGGTCCTCGTCCGTGCTGCTGGTGCGCCGGCAGTTCCGCCGCGCGGTGCTCGCGCTCAACCAGGTGCTCCGACAGATGGTGGTCAACCCGTCGCCGGCCGTCGGCATCGAGCTGAGGCGCAACCTCCACTTCGAGCAGCTGGCCGCCGCCCGCACCCTGGCGATGGTGCTCAACGACCACCCCGAGGCGCTCACCGGGTGGTCGGAGGTCGAGGCGGCGCTCAACGAGCTGACGTACTCCGTCCTGACCGGCGCGCGCACGACCGACCCGGGCACCGTCCTGGACTGGCTGGCGATGGCCCGCGCCCTCGACGCCTTCCTGGCGACCCTGCCGCCGGTGAGCAAGGCGCCGATCCACGCCCCGATGCTGGCCCTCATCCTGACCGACGTCCGGCTCGCGGGCCGGCCCAAGGGCGTGTAGGCCGCGGCTAGGGTTGATGCCCATGAACGACGCGCGGCTCCGGGACCTGGCGCTGCTGCGGAAGGTCCGCGACCGGATCGACCGGGAGTACGCGCAGCCGCTGGACGTCGAGGCGCTCGCGCGCGGCGTGAACATGTCGGCGGGCCACCTGAGCAGGGAGTTCCGGCGCGAGTACGGCGAGCCGCCGTACTCCTATCTCATGACCCGCCGCATCGAGCGCGCGATGGCCCTGCTGCAGCGGGGCGACCTGAGCGTGACCGACGTGTGCTTCGCGGTCGGCTTCCAGTCACTCGGCACCTTCAGCACCCGCTTCACCGAGCTGACCGGCGTCCCGCCGAGCGTCTACCGCCGCGACCAGCACGGCCCGGCGGAGGGCATGCCACCGTGCATGGCCAAGCGCGTCACCAGACCGATCAGGAATCGAGAAGCACCGCCGCCCGCCCCCAACTAGCGTGGGCGCCATGGACATCACCATTCACAACGCCTTCCTCCCGCACACCGACAACGACGCCTCGCTGGCGTTCTACCGCGACATCCTCGGCTTCGAGGTCCGCAACGACGTCGAGTACGGCGGCCTGCACTGGCTCACCGTCGGCCCGGTCGGCCAGCCCCAGACCTCGATCGTGCTCCACCCGCCGGCCGCCGACCCGGGCATCACGGAGGAGGAGCGTCGTACCATCTCCGAGATGATGGCGAAGGGCACCTACGCCGGGATCAACCTGGCCACCCCGGACCTCGACGGCACCTTCGAGAAGGTGCAGGCCGGGGACGTCGAGGTGGTCCAGGAGCCCACCGACCAGCCCTGGGGCATCCGCGACTTCGCGCTGCGCGACCCGGCTGGCAACATGATCCGGGTTTTCGAGGTCGAGTAGGCCCGCACGAACGCAAACGGAGCGACGATGAGCCAGCACATTGCCGACACCCACGACCTGATCAGGGTCCAGGGGGCGCGCGAGAACAACCTCAAGGACGTCAGCGTCGAGATCCCGAAGCGCCGGCTGACCGCCTTCACCGGTGTCTCCGGGTCGGGCAAGAGCTCGCTGGTCTTCGCCACGATCGCCGCCGAGTCGCAGCGGATGATCAACGAGACCTACAGCGCCTTCGTGCAGGGCTTCATGCCGACGCTGGCCCGGCCGGAGGTCGACCTGCTCGACGGCCTGACCACCGCCATCATCGTCGACCAGGAGCGGATGGGCGCCAACCCGCGCTCGACCGTCGGCACCGCGACCGACGCCAACGCGATGCTGCGGATCCTCTTCAGCCGGCTCGGCGACCCGCACCTCGGCGGCCCCAACGCGTACTCGTTCAACATCCCCACCGTCAGCGCCGGCGGCTCGATCACGGTCGACCGCGGCAAGAAGACGATGTCGGAGAAGGTCACCTTCAAGCGGCTCGGCGGCATGTGTCCGCGCTGTGAGGGCATGGGCAAGGTGAGCGACTTCGACCTGACGGAGATGTACGACGACAGCCTCTCCCTGCGCGAGGGCCCGTTCACGATCCCGGGCTGGAGCAAGGACGGCTGGTACGGCCGCATCTACATCGGCTCCGGCTTCTTCGACCCCGACAAGCCGATCCGCGACTTCACCAAGCGCGAGCTGCACGACCTGCTCTACAAGGAGCCGACCAAGATCAAGGTCGAGGGCATCAACCTCACCTTCGAGGGCCTGATCCCGAAGCTGCAGAAGTCGATGCTGTCCAAGGACCGCGAGGCGATGCAGCCGCACATTCGGGCGTTCGTGGACCGGGCGGTCGTCTTCGCCCTCTGCCCCGACTGCGACGGTACCCGGCTCAGCCCCGAGGCGCGGTCCTCGAAGATCCGCGGCAAGAGCATCGCCGACCTCTGCGCCATGCAGATCAGCGACGCCGCCGAGTGGGTCCGGGCGCTCGACGAGCCGTCGGTCGGGCCGCTGCTCGCCGGGCTGCAGCACCTCTTCGACTCCTTCGACGCGATCGGCCTGGGCTACCTCTCGCTCGACCGGCCCGCCGGGACGCTGTCCGGGGGAGAGGCGCAGCGCACGAAGATGATCCGCCACCTCGGGTCCTCGCTCACCGACGTCACCTACGTCTTCGACGAGCCCACGATCGGGCTGCACCCCCACGACATCGAGCGGATGAACCAGCTGCTGCTCCAGCTGCGCGACAAGGGCAACACCGTGCTCGTCGTCGAGCACAAGCCCGAGGCGATCGCGATCGCCGACCACGTCGTCGACCTCGGCCCCGGAGCCGGTACGGCGGGCGGCACCGTCTGCTTCGAGGGCACCATCGCCGGGCTGCGCGCCAGCGACACCGTGACCGGGCGGCACCTCGACGACAAGGCCTCGCTCAAGTCCTCGGTGCGCACTCCCTCCGGCACGATCGCCGTGCGGGGCGCCTCGACCCACAACCTGCAGGACGTCTCGGTGGACATCCCGCTCGGCGTCCTCACCGTCGTCACCGGCGTCGCCGGCTCCGGGAAGAGCTCCCTGATCCACGGCTCGGTCGCCAAGCGCGACGGGGTGGTCGTGGTCGACCAGGGCGCGATCAAGGGCTCGCGGCGCAGCAACCCCGCGACGTACACGGGCCTGCTCGAGCCCATCCGGCGGGCCTTCGCGAAGGCGAACGGCGTCAAGCCGGCCCTCTTCAGCTCCAACTCCGAGGGCGCATGCCCGACCTGCAACGGCGCCGGCGTGATCTTCACCGACCTCGGGATCATGAACACCGTCGAGTCGCCGTGCGAGGACTGCGAGGGCAAGCGGTTCCAGGCGTCGGTGCTTGAATACACGCTCGGCGGGCGCAACATCGTCGAGGTGCTCTCGATGTCGGTCACCGAGGCCGAGGCGTTCTTCGGCGCGGGTGAGACGCGGCTGTTGGCGGCGCACAAGATCCTGTCGCGGCTGGCTGACGTCGGGCTCGGGTACCTCACGCTCGGGCAGCCGCTGTCCACGCTGTCCGGCGGTGAGCGGCAGCGGATCAAGCTGGCGGCGCAGATGGCCGACAAGGGTGAGGTTTATATCCTCGACGAGCCAACCACCGGGCTGCACCTGGCAGACGTCTCTCAGCTCCTCGGGCTGCTGGACCGGCTCGTCGAGTCCGGCAAGTCCGTGATCGTCATCGAGCACCACCAGGCCGTCATGGCGCACGCCGACTGGATCATCGACCTCGGCCCCGGGGCCGGCCACGACGGCGGGCGCGTCGTCTTCGAGGGCACCCCGGCCGAGTTGGTGGCCGCGCAGTCGACACTCACCGGGCGGCACCTGGCGTCGTACGTCGGGTCCTAATCCTTGGCCCGCTTGCGTTTGCTCCCTTTTGAATAGTCTGCACCCCTTGGTAGGGGGTGCAGACTGTTCTAAGGGGTGCAGGCGTAGTTATCCACAGGGTACGTTCGACAGATCCGGTTTCTCGTGGCTGGATGGTGTCATGGAACAGATGCTGTTGACGAGAGAGCTGCGAGCCCAGGGCTACGGCCCGTACGACGTGGCGCGTCTGGTCCGTGAGGGACGGCTCGCGCAGGTGCGGCGTGGCGCGTACGTCGTACCGCAGCCGCCGTCGTCACCGCCAGGGCCGGACGATGATGTCGCCGCCCACAGGCTGCTGATCGAGGCCGTGCTCCGGCAGCGCAGCGCGCAGGCGGTCGTCAGCCACATGTCTGCGGCGGCGCTGCACGGGTTGCCGACCTGGCGGACCGAGCTCGAGCAGGTGCACCTCACTCGGAACCGTCCGGGTCGCGGCCGCGATCGAGGTCAGGCGCGGGTGTACGGGTTCCCGTACGACGCCGAGGACGTTGTCCTGGTCGACGGGCTGCCTGTCACGAGCGTGCCCCGGACCATCGTGGATCTCGCCTGTCAGCTGCCGCTTACGCAATCGGTGCCCATCGGCGACGCCGCGCTGCGCCTGCCGGGCGCGGACCGGTTGCGTGCCGACCTGGAGCGTCAGCTCTCCGCCGCCGCCGGCCGCAACGGGGTGCGCCGGGCCAGGCAGGCGATCGGGATGCTCGATCCGGGCAGCGAGTCGGTGGTGGAGTCCTACAGCAGGGTGCGGTTCGTCGAGGCCGGGCTGCCCACGCCCGTGCTCCAGTACGAGGTGTGGTCCGTCGACGGCGTGCTGCTCGGGCGGTCGGACTTCGGGTGGCCCGAGCTAGGGACGCTCGGGGAGTTCGACGGGATCGTGAAGTACTCCGGGCGCTACGGCCAAACCACCCAGGGCGCCCTGGTCGCCGAGAAGCGGCGGGAGGACCGGATCCGCGACGAGGGGTGGCAGGTCGTCCGGTGGACCTGGGACGAGCTCGCCGAGCCCTCCGCGCTCCTCGAGCGGCTCGAGCGCGCCTTCGCCCGCGGCCGGGCCTCTCGTCTGTCTGCTCCCTTTTGATGGCCCTGCGCGCGTTTGCTCCCTTTTGAATAGTTTGCACCCCTTCGTAGGGGGAGCAGACTGTTCCAAAGGGAGCAGACGTGAGCGTCGTACCGCTCAGGGGCAGGTGCCCTCTTCTTCGTCGGCAGGGGTGCCGTCCTCGCAGAGCCGGGCGCCCTGGCCGTGGCGGTCGATCACCTCGAGTACGTCGCTCGGTACTTCGTCGACAACCTCGACCAGGACGGTCCGGCTGTCATAGGTGCCGCCCGGGTCGACTTTGTTCGAGGCGATCAGCTGGGCCGTCGCCTTGTCGACCGTGAACGACTGCGTCCCCTTGAGCACGCCCCAGATCTCGGTGAAGGTCACCTCGACTGCATCCCGGCCATCGACGACGACCTCCTCGGTGGCGACGCCGTCCACGTCGGCCAATACCGTGAGCACCGCCGCCAGTCGCTCCGAGTCGAGGAAGTGTGACTGAACTAGGTCGTACACCGCGACGAACACGGCCTCCTCGTGCGAGCTCGACCCCTGTACGTGCTCGTCGAGGTAGGCCCGCAGCTCCGCAGGCTCGGTCGGCAGAGTGGACACCAGTTCGGGGGTCGGATCTCCGAGCTCGTCGGATGGGGCGAACACTTGGTAGTCGGTCCAGCCAGCCGACGGCCGCGTGTCGACGGCCCACATCTTCCCGTCCCACCGCACCCAGCTCTCTCGATTGGTGTCGTAGGTGGCGCCGTCGCCGAAGATCCGACTGTTGCGCTGGACGGACTCGGTCTTCACGTGCAGGAACGTCCCCTCCTCGATCACCGGCCCTCCGTTCTCGGCGGCGACGACCGCGAGCTCCAGCAGTTGGGCGCGGGCGGACGCCGGGCTCCCGCCGAGCAGGCTGGTACAGGCGACGAGCGCGGCGGCGCTGCCTGCGGCGACCAGCCATCGCGCCCGACGCTTGGTACGACGCGGGGCAAGGCCGCCGTCGTACTCGGCGCGGATCCGGTCCCATGCCTCGGCGCGCCGGTCGGCGGGCCACATCGGGTCGAGTTCGGCGTCGGTCGGACGCGCCTGGGCGAGACGCTGCATCAGGTCGGTCATCGGTTCAACTCCTCGGCGGGCGCGAGCTGCAACACAGACGCGGTGGAAGGATTCAGCCCGGCCTGCATGCGCCGGCGGGCGCGGGACAGGCGGGCGGAGAGCGTGTTCGGGCGGAGGCCGAGGACCTGGGCCGCCTGGCGCGGGGTCAACCCCTCCCAGGCGGTGAGCAGGAGCAACTCCCGGTCGGTCTCGGAGAGCGCGGCCAGCGCCGCGAGGCAGGCGTCGCGCTCGGCGATCGCGTCCTCCGGCGACGCCGTGGTCGGGTGGTGCCAACCGTCGCGGACAGCGTCTCGCCAGTGCCGGTCCCTGGTGGCGCGGCGCCTGCGGTGGTTGACCGCGAGGCGTCGTACCGTACCCACCAGCCAAGCGAACACCTCGGCGTCCTCGGGCAGGTCATCCGCCCGACGCATCGCCACCACGAACGCCTCCGAGACCAGGTCTTCGGCCTCCTGGGCGTCCGCGTGGCGCCGGGCGTAGGCGCACAGCCGAGCCGCGTGCTCCTCGAACAGCCGCCCGACCCGCTCCTCGGGATCTCTCACCGTCTTCACACCATGTACATGTCGCCAACCCGCCCAGGATGACACCGTCCTCTTGGGAACGTTTGCTCCCTTTTGGATAGTCTGCACCCCTTCGTAGGGGGAGCAGACTGTTCTAAAGGGAGCAAACGTGGGGCGGGGCGCGTCTACTCGGCGAGCACCGAGGCGAGGGCGTCGTGGAGCAGGTCGACGTGCTGGGAGGTCCAGACCAGGGGCGGCCGGATCTTGAGGACGCCGCCGGTGGGGCCGGTGTTGCTGACAAGGACGCGGCGGTGCCGGAGCCGGTTGACGATCTCCTTGGCGAAGGCCCGGGGGGCAACACCCGCAGGCGGCACCACGTCCACCCCCGCCATCAACCCCACCCCGCGCACCTCGCCGAGCAATGGCGAAACCGAGGCCAGCGAGCGCAGCCGCGCCCGCAGGTAGTCGCCGGTCGCGACCGCGGAGGAGGGGAGGCCGGTGTCGAGCAGGATGTCGAGTACGGCGTTCCCGGCGGCCGCGGCGGCGGGGGTGGCGGCGAAGGTGGAGAAGTACTCGTAGTCGCGCGCCAGCGAGTCCGCGATCTCCCGCCGGGTGATCACCGCGCCGATCGGGTAGCCCGCGCCCATCGGCTTGCCGAGGGTGACGAAGTCGGGGGTGACGCCGTACAGGCCGAACCGCCACAGCTGCGGCCCGCTGCGGCCGAAGCCGGACTGCACCTCGTCGGCCAGGAACAGCGCCCCGGCGGCGTGCGCGCCCTCGACCAGACCCTGCACGAACGGCGCGGGGGAGTCCACGACGCCCTCGCTGGTGAAGGCCAGGTCGGCTAGGACCAGCGCGGCCCGATCCCCGGCGTCGGCCAGACGGGCCGCGGCGTCGAGCACCCGCGACCGGGCGGCCGACGCGTCGCAGCCCGGCCCTCGCGGCGCGGCGAAGGTCGCGACGTGCGGCGGCCGGTAGCCCTCGGGCCACTCCATCGAGCTGAGGTCGGTCTGCCACTTCGAGGCGCCGTGGTAGCCGTGCTCCGCCACGATCGCGCCCGAGCCTCCGGTGTGCGCGATCGCCAGCCGCCACGCCAGGTCGTTCGCCTCGGTGCCCGAGGTGGTGAAGAGGCACGTGTCCAGCCCGGACGGCATGGTCGCGACCAGCCGCTCGGCGAGGGTGACGATGCCCTCGTGCAGGTAGCGCGAGTGGGTGTTGATCCGCCCGAGCTGCCGCGCGACGGCGTTGGTGACCGCCGGGTGGGCGTGACCGACGACGGCCACGTTGTTATAGGCGTCCAGGTAGCGCTCGCCCCGCTCGTCGATCAGCCAGGCGCCCTCGCCGCGCACCACCTCGATCGGGTCGGCGTAGAAGAGCGGGCTCAGCGCCCCGCCCATCACCGCGCGGCGGCGGTCGAGCAGGTCGCCCGGCGCGTCAGGTCGCAGGCCGCCCAGCCGCCCGAGGCGCGCGGTGAGCTCGTCCGGGTCGAGGGCGTGCAGCTCGGCGAAGAGGCGGCGGGCCGAGTCGTCGTACTGCGTGATGTAGGCGGTGTTGTCGGCGTGCTCGGGGGTACGGCGCGCGGAGATCACCAGCGTCAGCACCAGCCTGGCGAGGATCAGATCGCCGAGGACCGCAAGCTCGGCCTCGTCGATCGGCCGGTGCCGCTGGTAGCCGCGCAGCACGGCGTCGGCGAGCGCCCAGGTCCCGTGGAGTTGGACCTCGGCGGTGTTGCGGATGACCGAGGTCAGGGTCACGGCGAGGTCGCAGACGTGCGCGGTGTGGTGCAGGTCCCCGAAGTCGATCAGCCCGGTCACGCGGTCGCCCTCGCCGAGGACGTTGGTGAGCGTGACGTCCGCGTGGTTGAGCCCGGACGCGAGGCCGCCGGTGGCCGCGGCCGCGCGGGCCAGGCGTTCGCGTAGCTCGTCGGTGGCGGCCGGGGTCAACCCGAGGATCGCGGGCACGTCGTCGCCGGCCATGAGGTCCGGCGCGCGCCGTACGTCCCAGTCGATCGCGCGCCCCGCGGCCGGGTGGAAGAGCCCCTGCAGCGCGAGGGTCGACCGCGCGCAGATCGCGCCCACCTGCTCGGCGAGGGTCGCCGTGATCGGGACGCCCTCCAGGTGCGTGCCCGGTACGACGGTGATCAACCGCGCCAGGCACGGCCGCCCCTCGTCGTCGAGCACCGTCACGGTCGGCTCGCCGTCCTTCGCCGGCAGCAACCGCGGCACCGGCAGCTCCGGCGCGACGGCGCGCAGATGGGCGAGGACCGCGTTCTCCATGTCGATGGTCGCGGGGTCCTCGGCGGGGTTGGCGAGCTTGAGCACGTGGCCGCCGAGCATGGCGTTCCAGTCGCGCTCGCTCGGGAGGGCGGTGAGGGCCGGGGCGTCGAGGCCCCAGGCGCGTCGTACCAGCTCCAGGGCGGCCTCGACGGAGAAGACGGGCGCGGGTGTGGTGAGCGTCTGTGCGCCCAGGGAAGCGGCCATGGGTAGTGGGTACTCCGTTCGGG
>JBDHZS010000097.1:0-13741 GCA_039812025.1 Nocardioides sp.
CGGCGACCTCGCCGTCGCGCACCACCCAGACCTGGGAGGTCGTCGTGGTCGTGAGCTCGTCGAGCCCGTCGTCGCCGCGGAACACCCAGGCGTCGACACCGCGACGGGCGTAGACGCCCGCCATCACCGGTGCCATCCGCGCGTCGGCGCACCCGATCGCCTGCGCCTGCGGGCGCACCGGGTTGGCCAGCGGCCCGAGGAAGTTGAAGGTGGTGCCGATCCCCAGCTCGGCGCGCGGCGGGCCCGCGTGCCGCAGCGCGGGGTGGAAGGCCGCGGCGAAGCAGAAGGTGATCCCGGCGGCGTCGAGCACGTCCACCACGCGTGCCGGCGGCAGGTCGAGCCGGATCCCGAGCGCCTCGAGCACGTCGGCGCTGCCCGCCTTGGACGAGGCCGACCGGTTGCCGTGCTTGACCACCCGCGCGCCGGCGCCGGCCGCGACCACGGCGGCCATCGTGGAGATGTTGACCGACATCGAACGGTCTCCGCCGGTCCCGACGACGTCGAGGGACAGGCCGGGCACCGAGATCGGGGTGACGTGGGCGTACATCGCGTCGACCAGTCCGGCGATCTCGTCGACGGTCTCACCCTTCGAGCGAAGCGCGACCGCGAAGCCGGCGATCTGAGCGGCCGTCGCGTTGCCCGCGAGGATCTCGCCCATCGCCCACCCGGCCTGCGCCTCGGTGAGGTCGCGGCGGGCCACCAGGTCCGACAGGACGTCGGGCCAGCTCGTCGTCATCAGGTGGTCGCGGGCACGCGGCTGCCCAGCAGCGCGCACACGGCCTCGGCCAGCTGGATCGGGTCGAGCGGGTGCGAGACGGCCGCGTCGGCGCGCGACCAGGTGGCCAGCCAGGCGTCCTGGGGGCGTCCGATCAGCACCAGGAGGGGCGGGCAGTGGTAGATCTCGTCCCGTAGCTGCTTGGCGATCCCCATCCCGCCGGCCGGGACGGCCTCGCCGTCCAGGATCGCCAGGTCGATGTCGCCGGCGTCCATGTTCTGGATCACGACGGGCTCGGTCGCGACCTCGACGTACGTCACCTCGGGGAGGTCGGGGTGCGGACGCCGCCCGAGGGCGAGGATCACCTGCTGGCGGGTGTGCACGTCGTCGGAGTAGACGAGCACCTTCAGCGGCGCGGTGGACGAACCCGTGGCGGCATGGTCGGTGGAGGTCACCGCTGCATGCTACCGCTCGTCGTCCCGCATGTCCTGGCTGCGTGACCTGGCCCGCTCCTCCAACCGATCGAGGCGGCGGTCCTCGCGGCGGGCCTCGGCCATCGACGCGCGGACCCACTGGGCGAAGAGCACACCGAAGAACGCCAGCCCGAAGAGATCGCCGGCCGCCCAGAGGATCCCCCCGGCGACGTACTGCTCGTCGGCGATCGGCGGCAGCCACTCGCCCATCGGTCCCGCGCGCAACTCGCGGTAGTGCTCCTCGGCCAGCAGGTCGGTGCTGCCCATGATCGTGACGCCGAGGAAGGCGTGGAAGGGCAGCGTCATCAGCACCAGCAGCATCCGGAAGGGATAGCTGACACGGCCGGGGATCGGGTCGATGCCGACGATCGGCCAGAAGAACAGCGAGCCGATCAGCACCAGATGGACGTGCATCATCTCGTGGACGAAGGCCGAGTCCAGGCTCGCGTCGTACCACCCGCTGAAGTAGAGCGCCCACGGCGAGACGACGTAGAGCACCAACGTCAGCGGCGGGAACGTGAGCACCTTCGCGACGCGGGAGTGGAGTACGGCGAGCAGCCAGCGCCGCGGGGCGGCCGGGAGCGTCCGCAGCGCGAGCGTCACCGGCGCCCCGAGCGCCAGCGCCAGCGGCACCACCATCGACAGGATCATGTGCTGGACCATGTGCACGCTCAGCAGCGTCGTGTCGTAGCGTGCGAGCCCCGACTGCGTCGCCACCACGAAGGCGCCGAGCCCGACCAGGACGAAGCTGAGGGTCCGACCGACCGGCCAGTGGACACCGCGGGCCCGCAGTTTCCACACCCCGAACAGGTACGCTGCGCCCACCCAGACCGTCGCCACGAACAGCCAGGGATCGAGTCCCCACTGCGTGATCACCGCGGCCCAGGACCACTCCGGGAGGTCCTCCGGGGTGGTCCCGGAGGCGGCGAGAAGGGGGGTCAGGACCACGCTCGCCAGAATAAGTCTCCGGTTGGAGTGGGGGTCGGGGTGCCCTCGGTGCCGAGAATCGACATAATGAGTCCGTGGCCACAGCTTCTGCGATTCCTGCATCCCGTCTGCACGGGCATCATGACCGTCCCAGCATGGTGAGTGTCGGCACGATCGTCTGGCTCTCCAGCGAGTTGATGTTCTTCGCCGCGCTCTTCGCCGCCTACTTCACGATCCGGTCGGTCAGCCCCGACCTGTGGGCGAGTGAGACCGCGATGCTCAACATCCCCTTCGCGACCGCGAACACGATCATCCTGGTGGCATCCTCCGTCACCTGCCAGATGGGTGTGTTCGCGGCCGAGCGCGGCCAGGTCGGGCGCACCGGGTCCGTCGCCAACATCGGCGGGTGGGGCCTGCGGGAGTGGTTCATCCTCACCTACGTCATGGGCGCGATCTTCATCGCCGGCCAGTGCCTGGAGTACGCCGAGCTCATCCACGAGGGCCTGACCATCCCCGCGAACGCCTACGGGACCGTCTTCTACCTGGCCACCGGCTTCCACGGGATCCACGTGACCGGCGGACTGATCGCCTTCCTGTTCGTCCTCGGGCGCACCTACATGGCGCGGCGATTCACGCACGAACAAGCCGTGACGGCCATCGTCGTCTCCTACTACTGGCACTTCGTCGACGTGGTCTGGGTCGGCCTGTTCGCTGCCATCTACCTGATCAAGTAAGCCCGAGCGAGAAGGACACAACGTGCGTCTCTTAACCAAGACCGCTGGTCGACTCTCCCGCTACCGCCGCTCTTCCGCCGCAGGGGTGGCCATGCTGCTCCTGGGCTTGCTGCTGACCGGGGGGCTCTACGCCAGCCTCGCGCCCGCCTCCGCCGACGAGACCGCCAGCACGGCGGAGCTCGTCCAGCAAGGCCGCGAGCTCTACATCACCGGCTGCTCGACCTGCCACGGCGAGAACGGCGAGGGCGTCCGCAACGCGGACGGCAGCAACCTCGGCCCCTCGCTGGTCGGCGTCGGCGCCGCCTCCGCCCACTTCCAGCTCGCGACCGGGCGGATGCCCGCGGCAGGCCCCGCCGCGCAGATCCCCCGCAAGGAGCCGGTCTACACCGCGGACGAGATCCAGGCGCTGGCGGCGTACATCGCCAGCCTCGGCCCCGGCCCGGGCAGCCCGACGCCGGAGGACTACCTGCTCCCCGACGACCTGACCGACGAGGAGCGCGACGAGCAGATCGCCATCGGCGCCCAGATCTTCTGGGACAACTGCACCGCGTGCCACAACTTCAACGGCTCCGGCGGCGCCATGCCGAACGGCGGCGAGGCGGTCCCGATCAACAACCGCGAAGGCCAGATCATCTACGAGGCGATGCTGACCGGCCCGCAGACGATGGACGTCTTCTCCGATGGCAACATCACGCCCGAGGAGAAGCGCGCGGTCATCGCCTACCTGCAGTCGATCGAGGAGCAGCCGGAGTACGGCGGCTTCGGCATGGGTTCCCTGGGTCCGGTCAGTGACGGCCTGTTCGTGTGGGTGGTCGGCATCGGCGGGCTGGTGCTGGCCGCCACCTGGATCGCCGCGCACTCGACCCGCTCGAAGAAGGACAAGAAGGTGGAAGCGTGAGCGACAAGGACCTTGAGGGCGCCGGCAGCGAGCTGGCGGCGACCACCCCCGACCCCGTGCCCGATCCCGGTCTGCCGCCGCACCACTGGCGGCCCACCGACGTCGACCCCAAGGCTGAGCGGCGCGCCGAGCGGCAGGTCGCCGGGTGGTTCCTCTTCTCCGCCCTGTGCACCGTCTCGTTCATCTTCTCCTACTTCCGCTTCCAGGTCGGCGACAACTGGGACACCTTCCTCGGGCTCGGCGCCTCCACGCTCTTCCTGGGGCTCTCCCTGAGCGGCGCGTTGCTCGGCATCGGCATCGGCATCATCCAGTCGGCGCGCAAGCTGATGAGCGACCAGGAGATCGTCGAGATGCGCCACCCGGCCTCCTCGCCCGAGGAGGACCGCAAGAAGGTGGTGGAGATGCTCGGCCTCGGCATCGAGGAGGCCAGCATCGCCCGCCGTCCGCTCGTGCGGAACTCGCTGCTCGGCGCGATCGCGCTGGTCGGCCTTGCCCCGATCGTCATGCTCCGCGACCTGGGCCCCCTGCCCCAGGACGTGAACAACGCCGAGGAGGGCCTCGGCCTGGAGCACACCGTGTGGCGCGAGGGCATGCGCGTCGTCACCGGCGTCACCGGACGCCCGCTGCGTGCCAGCGACCTGCAGATCGGCGACCTCGTGAACGCCGCCCCCGAGATCGAGCACGCGGACGTCGGCGACTGGCACCAGCTGCACGGACACGAGCTGCTGATCTCCAAGGCGAAGTCGGCCCTCATCCTGCTGCGCATGGAGCCCCGCGACCTCACCCCGTGGGAGGGCCGCGAGGACTGGGACGTCGAGGGCATCGTCGCCTACTCCAAGATCTGCACCCACGTCGGCTGCCCGATCTCGCTGAACGAGCGGACGACCCACCACCTCCTGTGTCCCTGCCACCAGACGACGTTCGACCTGGCCGACAACGGCAAGGTCGTCTTCGGCCCGGGCGCACGGGCACTCCCCCAGCTGCCGCTGGCCGTGGACTCGGAGGGCTTCCTCGTCGCCCGGAGCGACTTCACAGAACCCGTCGGACCGAGCTACTGGGAGCGTGACTCGAAGTGACCGGAATCGACACCGGCAAGTTTGCCGACAGCAACGGCCCCCAGCCCGCCACGCCCAAGAAGCCGAGCAAGGGTGCCGCCGCACTCACCTGGGCCGACGACCGCCTCGGCCTCGCGTCGCTCGCCAAGAAGCAGCTCCGCAAGGTCTTCCCCGACCACTGGTCCTTCATGCTCGGCGAGGTCGCGCTGTGGAGCTTCGTCGTCCTGCTGCTGACCGGCGTCTTCCTCACGCTGTGGTTCAACCCGAGCATGGCCGAGGTCGACTACCACGGCTCCTACGACCAGTGGCGCGGCGTCCACATGTCCGCGGCCTTCGCCTCGACGTTGGAGATCTCCTTCGACGTCCGCGGCGGCCTGCTGATGCGCCAGATGCACCACTGGGCGGCGATGGTCTTCATCGGCGGCATGTTCGTGCACATGATCCGCGTCTTCTGCACCGGCGCCTTCCGCAAGCCCCGCGAGCTCAACTGGGTGATCGGCGCGCTGATCCTGCTGCTGGGGATCCTCGCCGGGTTCAGCGGCTACTCGCTCCCCGACGACCTGCTGTCGGGCACCGGCATGAGGATCGCGGACGGCCTGGTTAAGGCGACGCCCGTGCTCGGCAGCTACATGTCGTTCTTCATGTTCGGCGGTGAGTACCCGGGCGCGATCATCATCTCCCGGCTCTACATGGTGCACATCCTGCTGATCCCGGCGCTGATCCTCGCCCTGATCGGCGCCCATATGCTCCTGCTCGTCTACCACAAGCACACCCAGTGGCCTGGCCCCGGCCGCACCGAGAAGAACGTGGTCGGCTACCCGATGATGCCCGTCTACATGGCGAAGATGGGTGGGTTCTTCTTCACCGTCTTCGGCGTGATCGCGCTGATGGGCGGCACGCTCGGGATGAACCCGGTCTGGATGTACGGGCCCTACGACCCAGCGAAGGTCACCGCCGGCTCCCAGCCGGACTGGTACATGGGCTTCGCGGAGGGCCTGCTGCGCATCATGCCCGGCTGGGAGACCCACATCTTCGGGCACACGATCTCCTGGAACATCCTGGTGCCGGGCCAGCTGGTCGCGATGGCCATCTTCATCACGTTCGTGGCGTGGCCGTTCCTGGAGGCGTGGGTGTCGGGTGACAAGCGCGAGCACCACCTGCTCCAGCGTCCCCGCAACGCGCCGACCAGGACCGCCTTCCTGGCCGCGATGATGACCCTCTACGGCCTGCTGTGGGCCGCGGGCGGCAACGACATCCTCGCCACCCAGCTGCACCTCAGCCTGAACTCGATCACCTACTTCATGCGGGTCGCGGTCTTCGTGCTCCCGGTGATCGCGTTCATCGTCACCCGCCGTTGGTGCATCTCGCTGCAGCGTCACGACAACGAGATGATCCTCCACGGCTACGAGACCGGCATCATCATGCGGTCCGCCGAGGGTGGCTACTCCGAGAAGCACCTGCCGCTGAGCGAGGACAAGGTCTACGCCCTCACGGCCCGCAGCCGCGACGAGGTCTACGCCCCCGATGCGGAGACGGACGCCAACGGTGTCAAGGCACCCGGCACCCGGGCCCAGCGGCTCCGGGCGCGGCTCTCCCGGGCGATGTACGCCGACAACGTGCAGAAGCCCACGCGCGAGGAGCTCGAGGAGGCTCATCACCACTCCGACCACGAGGCCGAGTTGCAGTCGGGGCTCGACCACCCGGCCTCGGGTCACGAGTTCGACGGCCACCACCAGCACGACGCCGGGGACATGCCTCTGCGAGGCGGCCACTGACCGCCTGATCCACGGCCGCGCTTCACCGAACGCGCCGGCCCGGCACCTCGCCGGGCCGGCGCGTTCGTCTTTTGCCCCTCCCCTCCCCCGCCGAGTCGGCGCAAACGTGCACCGAAATGACGCCGAGTCGGCGCATCCGTGCACCCCCACAACGCCGAGTCGGCGCATCCGTGCACCCCCACAACGCCGAGTCGGCGCATCCGTGCACCCCCACAACGCCGAGTCGGCGCATCCGTGCACGCAGATCACGCCGAGTCGGCGCATCCGTGCACCGCCGTGCGCTTGAGGGGCGCTGGGCGCGCTCCACACGTCGTACGACGGGAACTGCCGGCCACCTGGCACCCCGGATCCGCAACTGGTCTCAGATGCCAGGTCAACGTGGCCGGAAACGTGGCATCTAAGACCAGTTCCGCAGAGACGGTGCCAGATGAGACCAGTTGCCGCCGGAGCTTCGACGGGTCGGATACCCCTCAGTAGGCAGCTTCGTGCCAGCGGCGACAGCTCCCGACGGGGACGTCGAGGGGGACAGTGAGGTCCGCGACGGACCGCCAGGCACCCGGCGGTGCCAGGCGGCACCGCGTGCACAGATGCGCCGACTCGGCGTGTTCTGCGTGCACAGATGCGCCGACTCGGCGTGATTCTCGTGCACAGATGCGCCGACTCGGCGTGATTCTCGTGCACAGATGCGCCGACTCGGCGTGATTCTCGTGCACCTTTGAGCCGACTCGGGTCTGAAATGAGTGATGCGCACCCGCCAAGCGGCGGATGCGCATCACACGCGAGTTGGCACGGGGCCGGTACGGCGGGCCGAGGGTCAGTGGGCGTGCTCTCCGCGGTAGAACTCGAAGACCCAGCCGGAGAGGGCGATCACCCCGAGGGTGGAGCCGATGATGAAGAGCCACCAAGCGCCGATGGCGATGCCGTAGACCATGGTGGCGGCGCACATCGCGCACCACAGCGGCCACCAGGAGTACGGCGGGAAGAACCCGAGCTCCCCGGCGCCGTCGGCGACCTCCGCCTCCTTGTTGTCCTCGGGCCGGGCGTCCATCTTGCTGGCGTGGTAGCCCAAGTACCCCGTCACCATCAGGGCCAGCAGCGTGGTCATCAGCAACGCGACCGTGCCGGTCCAGTCACCCCGGCCGTCGAGCCAACGCCCGCCGGCGGTGGCGAACCAGTAGAACGGCGTGACGAGGGCCAAGAAGATGGCCGTACTCCCAAAGACCCAGGCCTCTGCCTTCATCGGACGGCGCTCCCTTCATAGCGTTCGCCTTCTTCGAGCGCGGCGATCTCCGGGTGGTGCAGGTCGAATGCCGGCGACTCGGAACGGATCCGCGGCAGGGTGTGGAAGTTGTGTCGCGGCGGCGGGCAACTCGTCGCCCACTCGAGCGACCGTCCCCAGCCCCACGGGTCGTCGACGCCGACCAGCGGGCCGCGGGCGGACTTGTAGACGTTGATGGCGAACGGCAGCATCGACAGCGCCAGCAGGAACGACCCGACCGTGGAGAACTGGTTGAGGAACGTGAAGCCGTCCTCGGGCAGGTAGTCGGAGTAGCGCCGCGGCATGCCCTCGACACCGAGCCAGTGCTGCACCAGGAAGGTCGTGTGGAAGCCGAAGAACAGCAGCCAGAAGTGAATCTTGCCGAGGCGCTCGTCGAGCATCCGCCCCGTCATCTTCGGCCACCAGAAGTAGAAGCCGGCGAACATCGCGAAGACGACGGTGCCGAAGACCACGTAGTGGAAGTGCGCGACCACGAAGTAGGAGTCCGACACGTGGAAGTCCAGCGGCGGCGACGCCAGGATGATCCCGGTCAGGCCGCCGAAGAGGAACGTGGTCAGGAACCCGATCGACCACAGCATCGGTGTGTCCATGGACACGGATCCGCCCCACATCGTGCCGATCCAGTTGAAGAATTTCACGCCGGTCGGTACGGCGATCAGCATGGTCATGCCGGAGAAGAACGTGAGGTCGATCGAGCCGGTCACGAACATATGGTGCGCCCACACCGCCACCGACAGCATCGCGATGCCGAGCGTGGCGCCGACCAGGCCGACGTACCCGAAGATCGGCTTGCGGCTGAAGACCGGCAGGATCTCGCTGACGATGCCGAAGAACGGCAGCGCGATCACGTACACCTCCGGATGGCCGAAGAACCAGAAGAGGTGTTGCCACAGGATCGGCCCGCCGTGCGCGGTGTCGAAGACGTGAGCTCCCAGGGCCCGGTCGGCCTCCAGCGCGAGCAGGGCCGCGGCGAGGATCGGGAAGATGATGATCACGAGGAGGCTGGTGATCAGCGCGTTCCAGGTGAAGATCGGCATCCGGAACATCGTCATGCCGGGCGCGCGCATGCAGATGATCGTGGTGATGAAGTTGACCGCGCCGAGGATCGTCCCCAGACCACCGAGCCATAGGCCCATGATCCAGAGATCCCCGCCGACGCCTGGCGATCTCACGGCGTCGCTGAGTGGCACGTAGGCGAACCACCCGAACGACGCGGCTCCCGACGGGGTCAGGAAGCCCGAGGCCGCGATCAGACCGCCGAACAGGAAGAACCAGTAGCTCAGCATGTTCAGCCGGGGGAACGCCACGTCCGGCGCGCCGATCTGCAGCGGCATGATCACGTTGCCGAAGCCGAAGAACAGCGGCGTCGCGAAGAGCAGCAGCATGATCGTGCCGTGCATGGTGAAGAGCTGGTTGAAGGTCTCGTCGCTGACGACCTGCTTGCCCGGGAAGGCCAACTCGCTGCGCATCACCAGCGCCATCACGCCGCCGATGAGGAACCACGCGAACGAGGTCACCAGGTACATCTTCCCGATCAGCTTGTGATCGGTGGTGGTGAGCAGCTTGTAGAAGTGTTGACCGAGGGGCTTGCGACCCTCGGTGGTCGCGTGCTGCGGGGCTGTGGTGGTCATTCGTGGCCTCCGTCGTCGCTCTCTTGGGAGGGGCCTGCGGGGACCCTGGTGTACTCCTGGCCGAGGAGGGGCTCGTCGGAGACGTAGCCCTTGGCGACCTGGTCGGCCAGGTAGGCGTCGTAGTCCTCGCGGCTGACGACCTCGACGTTGAAGAGCATCCGGGCATGCGAGGCGCCGCACAACTCGGCGCACTTGCCCTTGAACTCGCCGATCACGTTGGGGGTGACCTCGAACTCGTTCACCTTGCCCGGGATCACGTCCTCCTTGTAGAGGAAGCCGGTGATCCAGAAGGAGTGGATGACGTCGGGCGAGTGGAGCTCGAAGCGGATCTTCTCGTCGACGGGCAGGACGAGCGTCGGGATGTAGGAGGCGGTGCCGTAGTTGTAGATGTTCTGCCCCTCGCCCACCTCCTCGTCCATGTAGTTGAAGGTCCAGTTCCACTGCTGGGCGGTGACCGCGATCTTCGTCGTGTAGTCGTCGCTGAGGGCCGTGACCTCGTTCTGGATCTTCACGGTGTGGAAGAACATCACCACGATCATGATCACGGGCACGATCGTGTAGAAGATCTCGAGCGGCAGGTTGTACCGGGTCTGCACGGGTACGTCGTTCGCGCTCCGGCGCCGGTAGGCCCAGACCGCCCAGAACATCAGGGCCCAGGTGATGATGCCGACGATCATCAGCGCGACCCAGGACCAACGCCAGAAGTCGAAGATCAGCCACGCCTCTTCGGTGCCCGGGTCGGGCATGGCGAGGTTCTTCCACTCGTGTTTGGTCTGGGCCGAGCAGGACGTCAGCGCGGTAACGGCGACACCCAACGTTGTCGCCAGCGCAGCACGCTTCATGGCACGCACGAAGGAGCCTCTCTCTCAGCCTGCAGGGATACACCGCAGCGTATCGCTTCAGCCGCCCGAGTGGGGTGCAGGGTGGGCGGTTCGGTTCAGGGTGTGAAAGAAGGCGCCGAGAACTTAGGTTAGGCTAGGCTAACATACACCGGGATCCGCGGCGGGATAGGTTGCTGTGCGTGACGGAGCCCGCCCGCGATCAGCGGTCATCCCGGCCGGTCTATCTGGACGACGCCGGCTCCGAGCCCCTGCATCCAGCCGCCCGCGAGGTGCTCCTGGCCGCGCTCGATCGGGGGTACGCCGACCCCCGCCGCCTCCACGGCGCGGGCCGCGATGCCCGGCTGCTCCTGGACAACGCGCGCGAGGCGACCGCCGACGCACTCGACGTCCGTCCGGACGAGGTCACGTTCACCGCCTCCGGCACCGACGCAGTGCACCGGGGGCTGCTCGGCCTGCTCCATCCCGACCCCGCGACCGGGCTCGCGCCGGGGCTGGCTCACAGCGCCGTCGAGCACTCCTCGGTCCTGCACGCCGCGCGCTGGGCGCAGGGCGCCTGGGGCAACGCGGTCGCCGAGGCGCCGGTCACCCCGACCGGGTGCCTGGACCTGGGACGGTTCCCGGCCACGGATGCGCGGGTGCTGGCGCTCCAGGCCGCGAACCACGAGGTGGGCACGGTGCAGCCGGTCTCCGAGGCCCGTGAGCTCGTCGATCCGGATTCCCTCTTCGTCGACGCCTGCGCGTCGGCGGGGCGGCTGCCGCTGCCCGAGGGCTGGACGGTCGCTGCGGCCTCGGCGCACAAGTGGGGCGGCCCGGCGGGCGTCGGCCTGCTCCTGGTACGACGGCGCTCACGGTGGCGGTCGCCGTACCCGCTCGACGACCGGAGCGACCCGCGCGCGAGCGGCTTCGAGAACGTGCCGGCGGCCCTCGCGGCGGCCGCGGCGCTGCAGGCCGTGGTCGCCGAGCGCGCCGAGCGCGACGCCCGCGAGCGCGCGCTCATCGACCTGGTCCGCGAGCGGGTCGCCGGGCTCCCCGACGTCGAGGTGGTCGGCGACGCGCGCGACCGGCTCCCCCATCTGGTCACGTTCTCGTTCCTCTACGTCGACGGCGAGGCCCTGGTCACCGAGCTGGACCGGCACGGCTTCGGCATCGCCAGCGGCTCGGCGTGCACGTCGTCCACGCTGGCCCCGAGCCACGTGCTGGCCGCGATGGGCGCGCTGACGCACGGCAACGTGCGGCTCTCGCTCACCCGCGACACGACGGCCGGCGACGTCGAGCGGTTCCTCGCCGTGCTGCCCGGGATGGTCGCCGAGATCCGGGCGCGGGTGGCCTGGTGAGCACCGCGAGCGACCCTGACGGCCTCGGCAGCGCCGACGGGCTCGTGCTCGACTGCCGCGGGATGCGGTGTCCCCGGCCGATCATCGAGCTGGCGCGGGCGATCACGGGCGTCGAGACAGGGGCGTTGCTGGGCGTCGCGGCCACCGACGAGGCGGCGCGCGTCGATGTGCCGGCGTGGTGCCGGATGACGGGCCAGGAGTACGTCGGCGAGCGAGCCGCTCCCGACGGCGTACCCGTCTATTGGGTACGGCGTCTCACCTGACGGCGTCTCACCCGAGGTGTCGGGAGATCGTGGCGGCCGCCTCGGCGCCGTACGACGCCTCGACGCGTGCCACGAAGCCGGCCGCGGTGAAGGAGTACTCCTGCGTGCCGACCGTCTCGACGACGTAGGCGGCGAGGACGCAGCCGACCCGCGCGGCGTCGACCAGCTCGAGGCCCCAGGCGAGGCCGGCGAGGAACCCCGCCCGGAAGGCGTCGCCGACCCCGGTGGGCTCGAGCGCGGCGACGTCGCGGGCGGCGGGGACGACCAGCGGGTCGCGACCGCGCCCGGTGATCCGCACACCGTCCTTGCCGAGCGTGGTGACCTGGACGCCGACCCGGTCGAGGATGTCGCCTGCGCTCCAGCCGGTCTTCTGCTCGATGAGGTGGGACTCGTACTCGTTGGAGAAGAGCAGCGCGGCGCCGTCGATCAGGTCGCGGATCGCCGCGCCGTCGCTGAACGCGAGCTGCTGGCTGCAGTCGGAGATGAACGGGTAGCCGCGCTGCCGGCACTCGTCGGTGTGGCGCGCCATCGCGGACGGGTCGTCGGCGCCGATCAGGACATAGTCCGGCGCCCCGACGCGGGCGACGATCGGGGCGAGCTCGAGGTGGCGCGCCTCGCTCATCGCACCGGGGTAGAACGACGCGAACTGCGACATCGTCGAGTCGGTGGTGCACACGAAACGCGCGGTGTGTCGCGTCTGCGAGATCAGCACCGAGTCGCAGTCGACGCCGTGGCGCTCCAGCCAGGACCTGTAGTCGGCGAAGTCCTCACCGGCCGCCCCGACCAGCACCGGCGTCAGTCCGAGCCGTCCGAGCCCGAAGCACATGTTGGCCGCGACGCCGCCGCGGCGGATCTCCAGGTCGTCGACCAGGAACGACACCGAGAGCTTGTCGAGCTGTTCGGTGACCAGCGAGTCGGCGAACCGGCCCCCGAAGCGCATCAAGTGGTCGGTGGCGATGGAGCCGGCGATGAGCAGGGACACGGGGTCACACGTTACTGGCGGGTCCGGCTGGGTCTACGCACCGGTAGCACCTAACGTCGAAACATGAGCACCCCGTCGAGCGGACCGGCGCTTCCCTACGCCGAGTTCGGTACGCCGCAGCAGATGAGCGCCGACTGTCGGGCCGCCGGCGCGAACCTCCCCCGGCTGGAGCGGGCCGCCCGCGCCGCCGTCTCCACGCCGCCGAGCATCCACTTCGAGGACTACCCCCGCGAGGTCGCCAAGCGGGACCTCGCGATCAGCGACGCCGCCGCGCGGCTCGCCGCGTCGTTCCACCTGCACCTGGACTGACCCGTCCGCTGTCGGGCGGTCGGGCCCAGCCAGCGACTCAGTGGAAGGAGTCGCCGCAGGCGCAGGAGCCGGTCGCGTTGGGGTTGTCGATGGTGAAGCCCTGCTTCTCGATCGAGTCGACGAAGTCGATGGTCGCGCCGTTGAGGTAGGGCACGCTCATCCGGTCGACGACCACGGCGACGCCGTCGAAGTCGGTGACCACGTCGCCGTCGAGGGTGCGCTCGTCGAAGAAGAGCTGGTAGCGCAGGCCGCTGCAACCGCCCGGCTGCACCGAGATCCGCAGCTGCAGGTCGGGGCGGCCCTCCTGGTCCAGCAGGCTCTTCACCTTGCCGGCGGCCACCGGCGTCAGGTTGATCTGGTCGGCGCGGATCTCGACCTGCTCGGTCATCTCGGCTCCCTGTGGTTCGCTTGCTTCTCGTCCCCGCGGGACGCGTCGTACAACTGACCTCAATCGTCGCACACCCCCGGCTATTCCCGGGAGTCATCTCGCTCACGCCGCCCCGCTCCCGGTGCGTCATACGAAC
>JBDHZS010000098.1:0-13694 GCA_039812025.1 Nocardioides sp.
TCGGAGGAGAGCCCGCGCTTGGCCTGGGCGGCCCGGAGTCGGTCGGGGTCTTCTCGGAGCAGTCGCGGATCGATCATGGAGACAGGCTAGTGCTCCCCGGCAGGCCTCGGCTCCGGCGGCGCCCGCGCGTGGAAGACTGCCGGGGACCCATCGGCCCCACAAGCCCGCGGAAGGACCCTCGTGCTCGACAAGCCTCGCACGCTGCCGTTGGCGTTGTCAGGGGTGTTGCTGCTCGCGTTTGCGCTGCTCACCTGGGCCGTGATGACCGGCGACAGGGTGCCCGCGATCGACCAGCGGGCCGAGATGTGGGCCGAGTGGGCGGCGGAGTCGACGTGGCTGACCCACGCGCTCTACGTGATCGAGGTGGTCTTCGGCACCGTCGGGGTGATCGCGATGACCGCCGTCGCCGCGGGGCTGCTGCTGTGGCGGCGGCACCGGCGCTCGGCGGTCTACCTGGTCGCCGTCATGCTCACCACGCTGCTCGCCACCACGGCGCTGAAGGCCACCATCGGCCGGATCCGCCCGGAGTGGCAGGAGACGATCGGGCTGCTGACCGCGCCCGGCTTCCCCTCCGGCCACACCTCGCACACCGCCGCGCTCGCGGGCGTGACGATCGTGCTCGCCAAGATGCTGGTACGACGCGCCAGCTTCCGCCACCTCATCTACATCGCCGCGGTCACCGTGACGCTGGTCGTCGCGGCCGACCGGGTGCTGCTGGGGCGGCACTACCCCACCGACACCATCGGCGGGATGCTGCTGGCCGCAGCGGTCGTGCTCGGCGTACTGGGGGTCTACTCGCCGCTGCCGCGCTCCCACGCGGCCAACGCCGCGCCGCTGGTGGAGGTGTCCTCGCCCGGCACCCGCTCGCTGGCCGTCATCGTCAACCCGGTCAAGGTGGAGGACCTCGCCGAGTTCCGGCGGATCGTGGAGACGATGGCCGAGGAGGCCGGGTGGGGGCTGCCGTCGTGGCACTTCACCACCATCGAGGACCCGGGCCGCTCGATGGCCCACGACGCCGCCGTCCAGGGCGCCGACCTGGTGATCGCCTGCGGCGGCGACGGCACCGTCCGCGAGGCCTGCGCCGAGCTGGCGGGCACGGGCATCCCCGTCGGGATCGTGCCGGCGGGCACCGGCAACCTGCTGGCCCGCAACCTCGACATCCCGCTCTTCCTGCGGGCCGCGATCGACGTCGCCCTCAGCGGGCAGGACCGGGCGATCGACCTGGTCGAGGTCTCCGGCGACGGCTTCGAGGACACCCACTTCATGGTGATGGCCGGCATGGGGCTGGACGCCGCGATCATGGAGGGCGTCAACGAGGACATCAAGCAGAAGATCGGCTGGTTCGCCTACGTCATCTCCGGCGTGAAGTCGCTGATGAGCCCGGCCGTGCGCGTGGAGGTCGAGATCGACGGGGGCGAGCCGACCAAGCACCGCGCCCGCACCGTCGTGGTCGGCAACGTCGGCTTCCTGCAGGCCGGGATGCCGCTGATGCCCGACGCCGCGATCGACGACGGCCACCTTGACATCGTGATCCTGCACCCGCGCACGCTCTTCTCCTGGCTCCCGGTCGCGTGGCGGGTGGTGACCAAGCGCCGTCGTACCGACGACACGATCAACCGGATGACCGGCCGCTCGGTGGTCGTCCGCGCCCACAGCGCCACCCCCCGGCAGCTCGACGGCGACTCGGTCGGCGCCGGCCTGGAGCTGCGGATGCGCTGCGTCCACGGCCGCCTGCTGGTCCGGGTCCCCCGCACCTGAGGCGTCGATCCGGGTCAGCCGGCGCGGAAGGGGTCCGCGGGGTAGACGCCGATGACCTTGACGTCGGTGGTGAAGAACCGCAGCTCCTCCAGCGCGTTGCGCACCGGGGTGTCGTCGGGGTGCCCGTCGACCTCGGCGAGGAACTGGGTCGCGGTGAAGTGCCCGCCGACCATGTAGCTCTCCAGCTTGGTCATGTTGACGCCGTTGGTGGCGAAGCCGCCGAGCGCCTTGTAGAGCGCCGCCGGCAGGTTGCGGACGTTGAAGATGAACGACGTCACGACCGGGCCGTTGCCGGCGGGGGCCTCGACGCGGTCGCGGGAGAGCACGACGAAGCGCGTGGTGTTGTGCGCCTCGTCCTCGACGTCGCGGCGCAGGATCTCCAGCCCGTAGGTCTCCGCGGCCAGCGGCGGGGCGATCGCCGCCTGGCTCGGGTCTCCCGCCTCGGCGATCTCGCGGGCCGCGCCGGCCGTGTCGCCGGAGATCACCGGCCGCAGCCCCAGCTCGCGGATCACGCGGCGGCACTGCCCCAGGGCGTGCACGTGGCTGTGGACCGTCTTCAGGTCACCCGCCTCGGCGCCCGGGAGCGCCATCAGCGCGAAGCTGATCCGCAGGAAGTGCTCACCGATGATGTGCAGCGACGTGGCCGGGAGGAAGTGGTGGATGTCGGAGACCCGCCCCGCCAGGGAGTTGTCGATCGGGATCATCGCGAGGTCCGCCTCCCCGGACTCCACGATCGCGAACACGTCCTCGAACGACGCGCACGGCACCGCCTCGGACTCCGGGTAGTGCCGGCGGCAGACCAGGTGGGAGTTCGCGCCCGGTTCGCCCTGATAGGCGATGCGACGAGGATGGATCTGAGTCACCTTCTGGGTCACCGGCCCATGTTCCCACCAGGCGGCGCGGCAATAGGGTTGGGGCATGGTGTTCGTGGCGCTGCTGGTCGCCTTCCTCGGGTTGTTCGCCGCTCTCCTCGCGCTACGCCGTACCCGACCGGCGGCGAGCCCGGACGGGACTATCGAAGGACTGGCGGAGGGCCTTCCCGGGGACGTCGCCGGGCTCCGCAACGAGGTCGCGGCCCTGCGCGCGGAGGCCTCGGGCGCGCTGCGGCACCTGGCGGTCGTGCGGTACGACGCGTTCGGCGACATGGGCGGGCGGCTGTCGTGGTCGCTGGCGCTGCTCGACGACCGCGGCGACGGCGTCGTCGTCTCCAGCATCCACGGCCGCAGCGAGGCGCGGACCTACGCCAAGAACGTCGCCGGCTGGGCGAGCGAGCAGACCCTGTCTCCCGAGGAGACCGACGCCATCAAGCGAGCCAAGCGGTCCTGACGCTCAGCCGATCGCGTCGTCGACCTCGCCGACCAGCACCTCGAGCACGTCCTCGAGGAAGAGCACCCCGACGCCGTTCCAGTCGTCGTCGACGGTGAGCAGCACGTGCGTGCCGTTCTGCCGGAGCCGGGCCAGCGCGTCCTCGATCTCGGTGTCGCGTCGTACCGGCACCAGCCGGCGCAGCCGCTTGGCGGGCACCGGGGTGTCGTACTGGTCGGGCCGGAAGTCCATCACGTCCTTCATGTGGATGTAGGAGCGCGGTGTGCCGTCCTCGCCCTGCACCACGAAGCGCGAGTGCCCGTAGGCGACGACCGCGGCCTGCACCTGCCGCGGCGTCACCCCGTGCGGGAGGGTGACGACGCCGGTGAGGGGTACGTCGACGTCGCCGGCGTGCCGGTCGGTGAACTCGAAGGCCCGCTCGAGCGCCCCGCCGTCGTCGGGCAGCGTCCCCTCCAGGCGGGACTGGGCGACGATGCCGGCGACCTCCTCCAGCGTGAAGGTGCTGTTCGCCTCGTCCTTGGGCTCGACGCGGAAGAGCCGCAGGATGCCGTTGGCGATGCCGTTGAGCGCGCCGATCAGGGGGCCGACCGCTTTGGAGACGAAGACCAGCGGCGGCGCCAGGATCAGCGCGGCGCGGTCGGGCACGGAGAAGGAGAGGTTCTTCGGCACCATCTCGCCGAAGACGACGTGGAGGAACGTGACCAGGATCAGGGTGATCACGAACGCGGTCACGCTGATCGCGCCGTGCGAGAGCGGGGCGAGCCCGAGCGGGATCTCCAGCAGGTGATGGATCGCGGGCTCGGAGACGGTCAGGATCAGCAGCGAGCAGACCGTGATGCCGAGCTGGCTGGTCGCCAGCATCAAGGTGGCGTGCTCCATCGCCCACAGCGTGGTGGCGGCCGCGCGGCTGCCGGCGGCCGCGCGCGGCTCGATCTGGGAGCGGCGCGCGGAGATCACGGCGAACTCGGCGCCGACGAAGAACGCGTTGCCGATGAGCAGCACGACGAGCCAGGCGATGCCGGGCAGGTATTCAGTCATCGCTCGTCACCCCGACAGGCAGGAACTGGATCCGCAGCACGCGCCGCCCGTCCATCCGATCCACGCGCAGCACTCCCTGATCGATGACGACCTCGTCGCCGAGCTCGGGGACCCGCCCCAGCTGGGCCATCACGAACCCGGCCACGGTCTCCCAGTTCTCGCTCTCGGGCACCTCCACCGCGGTGTGGTCCAAGAGCTCGTCGGGCCGCCAGCCGGCGTCGAAGGTGAAGGAGCGGCCGCGGCGGGTCAGGCCGGGGCGGGCGCGGTCGTGCTCGTCCTCCAGCTCCCCGACGATCTCCTCGACCAGGTCCTCCAGGGTCACCAGGCCGGCGGTGCCGCCGTACTCGTCGGTGACGACCGCGATCTGCAGCGTCTGGCCGCGCAGGAGGCCCAGCAGCGGCGCGGCCCGCAGCGAGTCGGGCACCCGGGTGGGGGTGAACATCAGGTCCTGGGCCTTGGTGTGGGTGCGCTGGTCGAGCGGGACGCCGAACGCCGAGCGGACGTGCACGAAGCCGACGATGTCGTCGGGCCCGTCGTCGAGTACGGCGATGCGACTGCGGCCCGAGCGGGCGCCGGCGGCGATGATCTCCGCGGCCGAGGCGCGGCGGTCGACCGCCACCATCTCCACGCGGGGGGTCATCAGGTCGCGCGCGTCGTACTCGGAGAACCGCAGCGTGCGGTCCAGCATGGTGGCCTCGTCCTGCTCCAGGAGGCCGGCACTGGCCGAGTGGCGGACCAGGAACGCGAGCTCGGTGGGGCTGCGGGCGCCGCTGAGCTCCTCCTGCGGCTCGATGCCGAACCGCCTGATCACCGCGTTGGCGGTGTTGTTGAGGAGCGCGATCGCGGGCCGGAAGACCCAGGTGAAGGCGGTCTGGAATCCCATCACCACCTTCGCGGTGGCCAGCGGCAGGGTGATCGCGAAGTTCTTGGGGACCAGCTCGCCGATGATCATCGAGAGCAGTGTCGCGAGCGCGATGCCGGCGATCGAGCCGATGGGGCGCACCAGGCCGTCCGGAAGGCCGATCGCGGAGAGCGGGCCCTCGAGCAGCGACGAGATCGCCGGCTCGAACGTGTAGCCGGTCAGCAGCGTCGTCAGCGTGATCCCCAGCTGCGCGCTGGACAGGTGCGTCGAGGTGATCTTCAGCGCGTTGATCGTCTGGTTGAGCCGGGGCTCGCCGCGGTCGCGCCGCCCCTCCAACTCGTGCCGGTCGAGGTTGACCAGCGCGAACTCCGCCGCCACGAAGAAGCCCGTGCCCACCGTCAGGACCATGCCGATGGCCAGGCCGACCCACTCGTTCACCCCCGCACCTCCGACGCGCGTCGGCAGCGGGGGCGCCTACTACAGGGCTGATCGTCCATGATGGTGGTGGAGTCTAGCGGGGGTCCCTCCGAACCCACATTGTCGGACAATTCGGGGGTTGGTGTCCGCGGTGTCGGCGGCGACCGTTAGGTTGATTTCATGACGACTCCGTACGCCGACTCCGAGGTCGGCACGCTCCGCACCGTGATGCTCCACCGGCCCGGGCCGGAGCTGCAACGGCTGACCCCGCGCAACAACGACCGGCTGCTCTTCGACGGGGTGCCCTGGGTGGCGCGGGCGCAGGAGGAGCACGACGCGTTCGCCGCGGCGTTGCGCGAGCGCGGCGTCGAGGTGCTCTACCTGACCGAGCTGCTCACCGAGACCCTGGCCGACGCGGAGAGCCGGCAGATCGCCGTCGAGTCGGCGATGTCGAGCCTCCACCTGGGCGACACGCTGCGCGGTTATCTCACCGGGCTGCTGCTCGATTCGTCGCCGGCCGAGCTCACGTCGTACCTCACGGCGGGGATCCGCAACGACGAGGTGCGCGGCGGGTTCGGGCTGGTCACCTCGCTGCTGGACCCCTACGACTTCCTGATCGACCCGCTGCCCAACCTGCTCTTCACCCGCGACTCCAGCGTGTGGATCCGGGACCGGATCGCGGTCACCTCGCTGGCGATGCCCGCGCGGGCGCGCGAGACCCAGCTGACCGAGCTGATCTACACCCGGCACCCGCGGTTCGCCGGAGTCGCCACGCTGCACGGCTGGCAGCACGAGCACGTCGAGGGCGGCGACGTGCTGCTGCTCGCGCCGGGGGTGATCGCGGTCGGGGTCGGGGAGCGGACGACGCCCGCCGGCGCCGAGCGGCTGGCTCGGCAGGTCTTCGCGGCCCGGCTCGCCCACACGGTGCTCGCGGTGCCGATCGCCCAGGAGCGGGCCACGATGCACCTCGACACCGTGTGCACCATGGTCGACGTCGACAAGGTCACGATGTACCCCAACATCGCCGACACCCTGACGGCGTACGCGGTGACGGCGCGCGAGGACTCCGCCGCCGCCGCGGGCCCCGGCTCCGGCCTGATCCTGGACGTCGCGCCGCCGGGGCCCTTCCTCGAGGTCGCCGCGAAGGCGATGGGGATCGACCGGCTGCACCAGATCGACACCGGGCTCGACCCCGTCACCGCGGAGCGCGAGCAGTGGGACGACGGCACCAACACGCTCGCGCTGGCGCCCAAGCTCGCGGTCGCCTACGAGCGCAACGACGAGACCAACAGCCGGCTCGAGGACGCCGGCATCGAGGTCATCCGGATCGCCGGCTCCGAGCTCGGCTCCGGCCGCGGCGGGCCCCGGTGCATGAGCTGTCCCATCGTCCGCGACCCCCTCTGACTCCGAGTCGGCGCATCTGTGCACGCGTACGACACCGAGTCGGCGCATCCGTGCACGTGTACGACACCGAGTCGGCGCATCTGTGCACGCGTACGACACCGAGTCGGCACATCTGTGCACGAGGATCCCCCGCGACCTCTACGATCTGGCTATGGAGCGGCCGCAGGTCGTCGCGCACCGGGGTGCGAGTCACGAGAACGCCGAGCACACGCTGCGCGCCTACCTCAGGGCGCTGGACGCCGGCGCGGACGCGGTCGAGTGCGACGTACGCCTGACCGCCGACGGGCATCTGGTGTGCCTGCACGACAGGGACCTGCGTCGGACCGCGACTCGACGGGGCATCGTGTCGCGGATGAGCCTCGCCGAGCTCAGCGAGCTCGACTTCAGCCTCTGGAAGAACCCGTGGGCCGACATGGACGACGAGAGCCAAGAGGAGCCGGGCGGGCCGGAGCTCGGCACCGTGCTCACGCTCTGGCGGCTGCTCGAGGTGCTCGCCGACCACGATCGCCGCGTCGAGATCGCGATCGAGACCAAGCATCCGACCCGGTACGGCGGCCTCGTCGAGCGGCGGCTGGCCGCGATGCTGCGCAGGTTCGGGTGGGACCGCGCGGGCTCCCCGGTGCGGGTGATGAGCTTCTCCTACACCGGGCTGCGGCGGATGGCGAGTTACGCGCCCGAGCTGCCCCTGGTGATGCTCCTGGAGCACCGGGGCGCGTGGCCGCGGCTGGCCCCGGTGATCGGCGAGAGCTGGGGGCTCGGGCCCGGCATCGAGCTGCTGAGCAGGAGCCCGCGCCTCGCCGAGCGGCTGGTCGCCACGGGCCGGGACCTGCACGTGTGGACCGTCAACACCCCCGAACACCTGCAGCAATGCCTGGAGTGGGGGGCGAAGGCGGTCATCACCGACCGGCCGCGGCTGATGCTCGACGTCCTGGATGAACGTCTGGCCTGACTTCGAGGATGTTGCCGCGGTTGCCTTGTCGCGAGCCTCACCCGTGCCGTACATTGCGAGGTGCCCGGTCGTTGCTGCATCCCCCGTCGGCAACGGCCGGGCTCTTGCGTCCCCGGCCTTGCCTCCGCGCGAGCCGGGCGCCCGGCTCAGACGCCCTGGTTGGACGATCGTTGGGCCGCGCGAGTTAGGCTCACCTAACTGACTCTGCTTTCAGAAACGGCGAGGTGAGATGCACGCACAGGTGACCGGGACCCGATGGTTGACCCCGAGCATGGTCCGGCTCGAGCTCGGCGGCGGCGACCTCGACCGGTTCGAGATGCCCGACGCGACCGACACGTACATCAACATCGCGCTGCCGCCCGCGGACGCGCCGTACGGTCCCGTCTTCGACCCCGCCGAGGTACGACGCGACCACCCGGCCGAGCTCTGGCCCGCGCGCCGGCGCTACACGATCCGCGACTGGGATCCCGCCCGCCGCCTGCTGCAGGTCGACTTCGTGGTGCATGGTGACTCAGGCGTCGCCGGGCCGTGGGCCGCGCGGGCGCGGGTGGGCGACACGCTGGTCTTCGAAGGGCCGGGCTCCGGCTACCGGCCCGACCCGGACGCCGACTGGCACCTGCTGCTCGGCGACGAGTCCGCCCTGCCCGCGATCGCGGCCTCCCTCGAGGCGATGCCCGCCGGTGTGCCCGCCATCGTCCGGCTGGTTTGCGACGGCCCGGACGGCGAGGTCGAACTGCCCACCCGGGCCGCGGCCGACATCGTGTGGCTGCACCGCGCGTCCGGCGGCCGGCTGCCCGACGCGGTGCGCGAGCTGGAGTTCCCGGCGGGGCAGGTGCATGCCTTCGTGCACGGCGAGGCCGACGAGATCCGCGAGATCCGGCGCCACCTGCTCGCCGACCGTGGGCTGGCTCGCGGCGACATGTCGTGCTCGCCGTACTGGCGCCACGACATGACCGACGAGGCCTGGCGTCAGGTCAAGCGCGCCTTCGTCGAGACCATGGAGAGCGACGTCCCCGCCTGACGCGCGCCGAGTCGGCGCAAACATGCACGCCCAGGACGCCGAGTCGGCTCAAACATGCACGGTTGTCCACAGCCGCGCGCCCACGCCTGTGGATAGCCGCGTACTTTAGCGCCGACTCGGCGTGCTTTTGGTGCACGTTTGCGCCGACTCGGCGGTTCTAGGTGGGCCAGGAGGCGAGGGTGTCCAGGTAGGACTCCCGGATTGCGTTGGCGGCGCGGTTGAGCTCGACGCGGGTGGTCCAGTCCGCGGTCGGGACGGGCGGCAGCACGCACACCTGCACGACGCCGGGGGTGATCAGCAGCGAGTGGCTCTCCATCAGCTCGCCGGCGTTGCGGATCACGATCGGCACGATCGGCACCCGGGCCTGCATCGCGACGTGGAAGGCGCCCTTCTTGAAGGGCAGCAGCTTCGCGGTCGGCGAACGGGTGCCCTCGGGCGCGATGGCCAGCGACTTCCCGTTGCGCAGCGCGTTGACCGCGGGCTCGAGCGCCTTCAGCGCCTGCCGGCTGTCGGACCGGTCGACGTAGGCGATGTCGGCGAGCCACCCGATCAGCGCGAACCCCGGGTTGTCTGCGAGCTCCTTCTTGGCGACCGCGGTGAAGTCGCGGCGCAGCAGCCCCCCGACGATCGGCACGTCGAGCTGGCTCTGGTGGTTGAAGAGGAAGACCGCCGGCCGGTGGCTCCACAGGTGCTCCTCGCCCTGGACCTCCAGCCGCACCCCCGCCGCGGCCAGCGACAGCGACGAGCCGAGCGTGGCGGCGACCTCGAGCGCGGTCGCGCGTGACTGGTTGAGCAGGCCGAGCCCCAGCCCCGCCGCGATGCCGGTGCCGAGGCCGCCGATGCCCCCGACGGAGCGGGCGACGTTGGTCGGCGTGAGCCGCCGCGGCCGGGAGAGCCGGCGGATCGGCCAGCCACGCTGCTCGGCGGCCCTGGCCAGGCCGGCGTCGGGGTTGATCGGCCGCGGCCGGCCGACGGTCTCCAGGTAGGGCACGTCCTCGGCGCCGTTGCCGTAGGCGTACGACGAGGCGAGGTCGATCCCGTGCTCGGCCGCGAACGCCTCGACCGCCTGCGCCTTGCCCTCGCCCCACAGGATCGGCCCGTCGACCAGGCCGGTGAGCATCCCCTCGGCCTCCTCGACCTTGGTGACCAGCAGGTGGTCGATGCCCAGGTCCTCGGCGGCCGCGGCCGCCTGGAAGCGGGTCGCCGAGGAGGCCAGCGCCACGGTGTGGCCGGCGTCCAGGTGAGCCCGCACCAGCCGGCGCGCGTCGGGGTAGACGCGCGGCGCCAGCCGGGTCCGCCACAGCCTGTGGGCGAGCCGCTCCAGCTCGTCGACCTCGCGCCCCGCCAGCGTGCGCAGCGAGACCTCCATCAGCTTGGTGACGTCGGCGTCCCGGGCGCGCATCCGGAAGAGCTCGATCATCGTGCTCAGCAGTTCGCCGGTGCCCACGTCGCGGCTGGTGACCCGCTCGCGGAAGTAGAGCGCGGCGGAGTAGCCGTCGATCAGCGTGCCGTCGAAGTCGAAGAACGCGCCGACCTGGGAGCCCTGGGGTCCCGCGGCGATGTTCTCCAGCAACAGGTCGATGTCGGACATCGCGCTCACCTCTCCCCGCCGGCAGCGGTGGGCGAGAAGTGGTTGAGCGCCGTACGACGCACCACCCCGACAGCGCGCACCACGTCGGCGAGCTCGTCGGCGAACGCCTGCCGGGCCGTCCGCACCTCGTCGCCGCCGGGCTCGAGCAGCCCGCGGTTGTCGGCGAGCTGGATCGCGCCACCCATCAGGTCCTTGGAGATCGACTCGGGGCTGTGCAGCTCGCGCTGCAGCCAGCGCTGGCGGGCGACCCCGAGGCTGCTCGCGATCACCTCGTCGACGTCGACGGGTGCCTCGTCCGCCTCGCGCACCGCGAGCTGGTCGGCCACCACCGCGTAGGCCTCGAGGAACGGCCCGATCACGCGGTGCGCGAGCAGCAGCGGCTCCTCGCCGGTGGCCGCGGTCAGGTCTTCGGGCGCCAGATCGGCCTCGTCCCAGCCGGGCAGCGCGGTCTCCGCCTCGGTGCGGATCTGGCCGTCGAACTCGGCCTTGGTCGGGAAGAAGAACTCGTACTTGAGCAGGTCACGCAGCGCGAGCGCGTGCTGCCACACCGCCGCCACCCCGTGCGGCCCCGGGCCCTGGCTCGCCATCACGACGGCGACCTCGAGGATCGCCCGGTTGAGGAAGTAGTGGGTGACGGTGTTGCGGTAGAAGCCCGCCTCGTGAGCGCGGTCGTCCGCGATGCCGTAGACGGGCTCCAGCCCCCCGTCGTACTCGTCCACCACGCCCTCGCGCACCAGCATCCGCAGCGCCCGCCGCAGGCCGTCGGGCCGCGCCAGGTCGACGCTGGAGGTCAGCGGCAGGTCGCGGCCGCGCACGTAGGCGAGCAGCGGTTCGAGCACCCGCAGCGTCTCGGGCATGGTCAGCGCGCGGCCCTCGTTGTCCAGCAGCGCGAAGGCGACCAGCGCGGACGGCGTGATCGGGGTGGCGGCGTTGATCCGGTGCGCGACCTCGAAGGCAACCCGGGGCACCAGCTCCCGCGGCGCGTCGCTGCCCGCCCGCTCGGCGGCCTCGGCCAGGGCGTCGCGCAGGCTCAGCGGCTCGCCGAAGCGCAGGTACGCCCGCCCGCGGCGGCGGCCCTGGGCGCGCGCGAAGTTGACCATCAGCCCGAGGCTCTCGGGCCGCTTCCTGCCCCCGCCCTCCTCCTCGGACAGCGCCTGCACCTCGTGCTGCTGGTCGTAGACGATCGAGATCGGGACCAGATAGACGTCCGGGACGTCGGCCTGGTGCTCGGTGAAGGCGTCCACCAGGTAGCGCAGCACGCCCATCTTCGGCGGCCGGAGCTTGCCGGTGCGGGTGCGGCCACCCTCGAAGTACCACTCCAGGTTGTGGCCGCCCGACACCAGGTGCCCCAGGTAGAGCCGCATCATCGCCGGGTAGACGGGGTCGTTCTTCGTCGTACGACGGATGAAGACCAGCCCGCTGCGCCGGCCGAGCTGGCTCAGCGGCCACATCGCGAGGTTGATCCCACCGAGCACGTGGTTAGGCCCGAAGCCCTGGGTCGCCAGCACCTGCCGCAGCACCAGGGGGTCGAGGTAGGAGCGGTGGTTGGGCAGGAAGACCAGCGTGTGGTCGCGGTCGAGCCGCGCCAGGTCGGGCAGGCGCGAGGTGTCGGAGTCGACCGTGTAGGCGCGGGTCAGGAAGCGTCCCATCCGGTCCCAGGTCCGGGTCGCCACCGGGTCGCCGACGTGCGCGACCATCTCCGCCAGCGCAGTGCGCGCCTCCTTCTCCACGGCGCCCCGCGGCCGCCCCGTCGCGACCACCAGCTCGGCCACGACGGCCCTGTAGCGCGCGGAGGACGTGATCGCGCGGACCGTGTGGTTGTCCGCCAGAGCCTTGGCCATGCGCCCATGCTATTGCGCACGCCGGGTGGTGCGCCGGGGTCTAGGCTGCCCGGGTGGAGTTGGAGTTCGACGGCGAGATCATCTGGTGGCGGGGGCCGGCCCCGTTCCACTACATCCGGGTCCCCGACGACGAAGCGGCCGCGATCGCCGACATCGCCCCGGGCGTGACCTACGGCTGGGGCGTCATCCCGGTGACGGTGCTGATCGGCGCGAGCGAGTTCACCACCTCCCTCTTCCCCAAGGACGGCGGCTACCTGGTGCCGGTCAAGGCCGCGATCCGCACCGCCGAAGGGCTCTCGCTGGGCGACGTCGTCACGGTGCGGCTCAGGATCGCCGCATGACCGCTTCCTACGCGGAGCTCCCCCAGGCGGCCCAGCTCGAGGTGATGGGAGTCGTGGCGGCCGCCGCCGCTCCGGCCTTCGGACTCGACGAGAGCAGCCTGGAGCTCGTCGCGCACGAGTTCAACACGACGTACGCCGCCACCACCGCGGACGGCACCCGGGTCGCGCTGCGGATCAACACCAACTCCGCCAGCACCCCCGCGATGGTGCGGGCCCAGCAGGCGTGGGCTCAGGCGATCCGCCGCGAGACGTCCGTACTGGTCCCCGACCCGGTCCCCACGCTGGACGGGCGCTGGTACGTCGAGGCGACTCCCCCCGCGGGCGGTCGCGGCTTCCTGGTGGTCGCCGCGACCTGGCTGGACGGTTCGGACGTCGCCGACGGCTTCGACACCGCGATCGCGCGGGAGCTCGGGCGGACGATGGCCACGCTCCACGACCACGCCGCGGGGTGGCGACCGCCTTCCGGCGCCGAGCTGCCCGTCTTCGACGACCCGCTCTTCGGCGACACCGACGCGCTGACCGGGACCCCGCTGCTGTCCGGGTCCGACGCGGAGCTGGTCGCCGCCGCGCTCGCCTCCACCCGCAACGCGTACGCCTCGGTGTGCGGGTCCGCGCCCGCCATCTGCGTCCACGCGGACCTGCACGGCTACAACCTGAAGTGGCACGACGGCCGGCTGGCGGTCTTCGACTTCGACGACTGCGGGCTGGCGCCGCCCGTCGTCGACCTCGCGGTCGCCACGTTCCACCTGCGCGGCGACGACCCGTCGCTGGAGACGGCGTTGCGCGAGGGGTACGCCGAGGTGCGGTCGTTGCCCGCCTGCCCGGCTGAGACGTTCGAGGCAATCCTCGCGGCGCGGCAGCTGCTGCTCGCCAACAGCCTGGCCTCCAGCAGCACCGCCGCGTGGCGCGCGGAGGCCGAGGCCTACCTCCGGGTGACGGTCCACCGGCTGCGGTCCTGGCGGGAGACCGGCCGGTTCACCTTGGGTCGGCCGTGACGTCCGACCCCGTCTTCGACCTGGCCATGATCGGTGCCGGGATCGTGGGGTTGGCGACCGCGCGGGAGTTGCGGCGGCGGCATCGGGGGTTGCGGATCGTCGTACTGGAGAAGGAGTCTGCTCCGGGCAGGCACCAGAGCGGTCACAACTC
>JBDHZS010000099.1:0-13662 GCA_039812025.1 Nocardioides sp.
GGTCGGCGCGCTCCTAGGCTCGACGTGCGAGCGGAGGAGTTGCGAGACCCCGCCACGCGCTCGCTTCGGTTCAGAGGACGAGACAGGCAACCACGGATGGCGAACAGCATCATCGGCCGCGACATGGCCGTTGACCTCGGCACAGCCAACACCCTCGTCTACGTGCGCGGCAAGGGGGTCGTCCTCGACGAGCCCTCGGTGGTGGCCGTCAACGAGGCGACCGGCGAGATGCTGGCGGTGGGCCACGAGGCCAAACGGATGATCGGCCGGACCCCGGAGAGCATCCGCCCGATCCAGCCGCTGCGCGACGGGGTGATCGCGGACTTCGACGCCACCGAGCAGATGCTGCGCTACTTCATCCAGCAGGTGCACCGGCGCCGCTACTTCGCCAAGCCGCGGATGGTCGTGTGCGTCCCCGGCGGCGTCACCGCCGTCGAGCAGCGCGCCGTCAGGGAGGCCGCCTACCAGGCCGGCGCCCGCCGGGTCTACGTCATCGAGGAGCCGATGGCCGCCGCGATCGGCGCCGGCCTGCCCGTGCACGAGGCGACCGGCAACATGATCGTCGACGTCGGCGGCGGCACCACCGAGGTCGCCGTGATCAGCCTCGGCGGCATCGTCACCTCGCTCTCGGTCCGCACCGCCGGCGACGACCTCGACGCGGCGATCATCGCGTGGATGAAGAAGGAGTTCTCGCTGATCCTCGGCGAGCGCACCGCCGAGGAGATCAAGACCACGCTCGGGTCGGCGTTCCCGCTCCAGACCGAGCCCGAGGCCGAGATCCGCGGCCGCGACATGGTCTCGGGCCTGCCCCGGACCGTCGTGGTGTCCAGCGCGGAGATCCGGCAGGCGCTCGACGAGCCGCTCCACAACATCGTCGACGCCGTCCGTCACACCCTCGACCAGACCCCGCCCGAGCTCGCCGGCGACATCATGGACCGCGGCATCGTGCTCGCCGGCGGCGGTGCGCTGTTGCGCGGCCTCGACGAGCGCCTGCGCCACGAGACCGGCATGCCGGTCCACGTCGCCGACGACCCACTGAGCTGCGTCGCGCTCGGCGCGGGCCGGTGCGTCGAGGAGTTCGAGGCGCTCCAGCAGGTGCTGGTCGCCGACAAGCGGCGGTTCTAGCGATGTCCCGGCCACGCATCCCGCAGTCCGCGCGCGACAGCCAGGGGGCCCGCGACCCGGGCCGCCACCGGCCGACCGCGCTGTTGGTGGCGCTCGTGCTCGCCAGCGCCACCCTGATCACGCTCGACTACCACCGGGGTCCCGACTCGCCCATGGAGCCGGTGCGCTCCGCGGTCGGCGAGGTCTTCGGCCCGGTCCAGGCCGCGGGCGCCGGCGTCGCCCGCCCCTTCACCGCCGTCCCGGAGTGGTTCACCGCGCGCTCGGACCTGCGCCGCGAGATCGCGGTCCTCACCTCGGAGAACTCCGAGCTTCGCAGCAAGCTCACCACCAGCGGCGTCGACCGCAACCGGCTCGCGGAGTACGACGCGCTGACGACCACCGCCGAGCAGGCCGGCCTCGCGCTGGTGCCCGCCCGGGTGATCGGCTTCGGACCCGCCCAGGCGTTCAGCCACACCGTCACCATCGACGCCGGCTCGAAGGCGGGCCTGCGCCCGGACCTCACCGTCCTCAACGGCGACGGCCTGGTCGGCCGCGTCATCCGGGTGACCAAGACCACCGCCACCGTGCTGCTGATCGTCGACGTCGACTCGGTGGTCGGAGCGCGTGTGGGCACCAGCATGGAGCTGGGCTTCCTGCGCGGCCGCGGTGTGCCGGGCGGCGACGGGAGGCTCGATCTCGAGCTGGTCGACGACTCCGCGATCCCCGGCAAGGGCGACGCGGTCCTCACCTGGGGCAGCCGCGACGGCGCGCCGTACGTCTCCAACGTGCCGATCGGCCGCGTCACCAAGGTCTTCACGAGCGTGCGCGACTCCGCGAAGCGGGCGGTGATCGAGCCGTACGTCGACTTCACCGCGCTCGACGTCGTCGGCGTCGTCGTGCCCAGCGGCACCGCCAGCGACCGCGCGGTGATCGAGGCGGACGGGAGCATCCAATGACGACCCCTCACACCAACAGCGCCGGCGGCGTCGCGGCGCTCACCGCGCTCGTCGCGCTCGCCCTGGTCCTTCAGGTCGCCTTCTTCCCGCACCTGGCCTGGCACGGCGTCGTACCCAACCTGTGCCTGCTGCTCGTGGTGGGCGCCGCCCTGGCGCGCGGTCCGCAGTTCGGGATGCTGGTCGGCTTCGGCGCCGGCGTGCTCCTCGACCTCGCCCCGCCGGCCGAGCACGTGATCGGCCGCTGGGCGCTGGCCCTGGTCGTCGTCGGGTACGTCGCCGGGCGGGTCCGCACGGAGTCCGCCGTGCTCTCCTCCTCCGGCCCCCGGCCGCCCGTGGTCGCGGTGCTGGCGACCGTCGCCGTCTGCTCGCTCCTCGGCACCTCGGTCTTCACGCTCGTCGGGCTGCTGATCGGGGACCTCACGGCCGGGTTCGGCGAGATCCTCGCCGTCATCGGCGCCTCGCTCGTCTTCGACCTGTTGCTGACGCCGTTCGTGCTGCCCGTCGTGCTCCGCCTCTGCGCGGTGACCGAGCCCTTGTCCGCGAGGGCGTGATGGCGGCGTCCCCTCCCGGATCGCGGCGCAGCCGGCTGCGGATCGTGGTGATCCAGGCGCTGGTGTTCTCGCTCTTCGCGACCTTGTTCGTCAGGCTCTACTACCTGCAGGTCGTCGGCGGCGAGAGCTACCAGGCGCGCGCGGCCTCGCAGTCGGTGCGCGACATCGTGGTGCAGCCGGCGCGGGGCCTGATCGTCGACGCCGAGGGACGCCCGCTGGTGGCCAACCGCACGTCGTGGGTGATCTCGATCGACCGGACGATGCTGGGCAAGCTGCCCGACGGCCAGGACCGCACCCTGCTGCGGCGGGTCTCGCGGACCACGGGCGTGCCGGTCAAGCGGATCCGCGCGACGCTGGTGACCTGTGGCGAGGAGGGCTCCGAGCCGGGCGTGTGCTGGAACGGGTCGCCGTACCAGCCCGTCCCCGTGGCCAACGACGTCAAGCGGGCCGTCGCGCTGCGGATCCTCGAGCAGCCCGAGGACTTCCCCTCGGTGCTCGCCGAGGCGCAGACCGTGCGCAGCTATCCGCGCCCCTTTGGGGCCAACCTCGCGCACGTGCTCGGCTACCTGAGCCCGATCACCGCCGAGGAATACGACCAGGCCATCGCCGAGGAGGACGAGTCGCTCAACGGCGCCTCGGTCGTCGGCCGCGCCGGGGTCGAGAAGTCCTACGACAAGTGGCTGCGCGGCGTGCCCGGCCACCGCAGCGTCCGCGTCGACTCGATGGGGCGAGTGCTGGGAGAGCGGGGCCTGGTCGAGAGCCAGCCGGGGAACACCCTGGTCACCAGCATCGACTCGCGGCTGCAGGCGCTCGTCGAGAAGGAGTTGCACCGCACGCTGATCAAGGCGCGGCAGGAGACCGACCCGGTCACCAACCGCCGGTTCGAGGCCGACTCGGGCGCGGTCGTGGTGATGGACACCTCCGGTCAGGTGATCGCGATGGCCAGCGAGCCGACGTACGACCCCAAGCTGTGGGTGGGCGGCATCAGCAAGAAGCAACTGGCGCGGCTCTACTCCGAGGAGGCTGACACGCCGCTGCTGGCACGCGCCACGCAGGCGCAGCTCGCGCCGGGCTCGACCTGGAAGCCCTTCATGAGCGTCAGCGCGCTGCGCAACGGCTACTCGCCCGACACCCGGCTGGAGTGCTCGTCCGGCCTGCAGGTGGGCAACCGGGTCTTCAAGAACTACGAGTCCGCCGCGGCCGGCTACATCGGCTTCGACCGCGCGCTGCAGATCTCGTGCAACACCTTCTTCTACCGCATCGGCTACAACTTCTGGCAGCGCTACGGCTCGGACCCGACCGACGTCGACGCGTTCGACCCGCTGGTCGAGGGCGCGCAGGAGTTCGGCTTCGGCGAGCAGACCGGCGTCGACCTGCCCGGCGAGGCCTCCGGCAGGATCGCCGACCGGCGCTGGAAGCAGCGCTACTACGAGGTGATGAAGGACTACTACTGCGAGATCGACGAGAAGAACACGACCGGCCGGCGGGACTTCAAATCGCTCTTCGCACACGAGTTCTGCCTCGAGGGCAACTACTACCGCGCCGGCGACGCCGTGAACTTCTCGATCGGGCAGGGCGACACGCTGGTCACGCCCCTGCAGCTGGCGCGCGGCTACGCGACGCTCGCCAACGGCGGCACCGTCTACGAGCCGCGGGTCGCCAAGGCGATCGTCGGCCCCGACGGCAAGGTGGTCAAGCGGATCAAGCCCAAGGCGGTCGCCACGATCGACGCCAAGCCCGAGACGATGCGCTACGTCGACCAGGCGCTGCTCGGCACCTCCACCTCGGGCACGCTGTCGTGGAAGCTGGAGGGCTTCCCGCTGTCGCAGGTGAAGCTGCGCGCGAAGACCGGCTCGGCGGAGGTGTGGGGCAAGCAGTCCTCGTCGTGGCTGGCGACGTACGACGAGAACTTCGTCGTCGTGATGATGGTGACCCAGGGCGGCACGGGCTCGGGCCGCAACGGCGACTCGGTGCGCCGGATCTGGGAGTCGCTCTACGGCATCCAGGGCGGCGCCGTGACGCCGTCGGAGTCGGTCATCTCCGGCGTCACCCCGCCCGAGCAGCTCCCGAACTTCCAGCGGGACGGCGCGATCCTTCCGCCCAAGCGAGGGGAGGCCCGATGAGCAGCATGACCAGTGCCCGGAGCCGGATCCGGCCGCAGGGCATCGACTGGATCCTGATGGCGGCGGTGAGCGCGCTGCTGGTGATCGGGGTCCTCCTGGTGTGGTCCGCGACCTGGCACCGGGACCTCCTGACCGGCGGCAACTCCGCGGCGTTCCGCAACCGGCAGGTCGTCAACATCGCGATCGGCCTGGTGCTGATGGTGCTCGTGCTGGCGGTCGAGCACCGGTGGGTCCGCGCGCTGACGCCGCTGTTCTACCTCGGCTCGGTGGTGGGCCTGGTGCTGGTGCTCGCGGTCGGCTCGACGATCAACGGGTCGCGGTCCTGGCTGCTCATCGGCGGCCTGTCGCTGCAGCCCTCGGAGTTCGCGAAGCTGGCGGTGCTCGCCGCGATGGCGCTCTTCGCCGCCGAGCGCTCGGCCACCGGCTGGCGCCACGAGGTCGGGCTGGTCGACGTGCTCGGGATGCTCGCCGTGGCCGCGGTGCCCGCCGTACTGATCCTGCTGCAGCCGGACCTCGGCACGCTGCTGGTGATGACCGCGCTGGTCTTCGGCGTCCTCGCCGCGTCGGGCGCGCCGCGCCGCTGGCTCGCGTTGCTCGTCGGCGGCGGGATCACCGCCGCGGCCGTGGCCGTCACCGTCGGCGTGCTCAAGCCCTATCAGGTCGATCGGTTCCTCGCCTTCACCAACCCCGGCCTCGACCCGCGCGGGGCGGGCTTCAACACCGAGCAGGCCCGGATCGCGATCGGCAACGGCGACCTCTTCGGCCAGGGGCTCTTCCACGGCTCGCAGACCCGCTCGGGCTTCGTGCCCGAGCAGCACACCGACTTCATCTTCACCGTCGCCGGCGAAGAACTCGGCCTGGTCGGGGCCGGCGCCGTGATCGGCCTGCTCGGCGTCGTGGTGTGGCGCGCGCTCGCGATCGCCGCCGCGACCGACGACGTCTTCGGGCGGCTCGCCGCGGTCGGCATCGCGTCCTGGATCGGCTTCCAGGCGTTCCAGAACATCGGGATGTGCCTGGGGATCATGCCGGTGACCGGCGTACCCCTGCCGTTCGTCTCCTCCGGCGGCTCCGCGTTGTTCTCGTGCCTGCTCGCCGTCGGGCTGCTGCAGAACATCCACCTGCGCACCGCGCACGCCATGCCCACCCGGCTCTTCGTGGCTCGCGAGGCCGCCCGGGCCGGGTGATCCTGGCTGGCCCCTGTTGCTTCATCAAGTTATGCAGGCCGAGTCGCACTCCCCGGGGTGGGTACGCCGCGCACAGTGCTGCTCCGCCTAGATAACTTGATGAAGCGCGCGGCCCGCCCGTCGCTTCATCAAGGTTATGCAGGCGGGGTCGCACTTCTCGGGGTGGGTACGCCGTGCGGAGTGCTGCTCCACCTAGGTAACTAGACCAAGCGCGCGGCCCGCCCGTCGCTTCATCAAGTTATGCAGGCGGAGTCGCACTCCCCGGGGTGGGTACGCCGCGCGGAGTGCGACTCCACCTAGATAACTAGACCAAGCGCGCGGCCCGCCCGTCGCTTCATCAAGTTATGCAGGCGGAGTCGCACTCCCCGGGGTGGGTACGCCGCGCGGAGTGCGACTCCACCTAGGTAACTTGATGAAGCTGTGGTCGGTCAGCGGGCGTCCAGCTCGCGGATCCGCCGGACGGGCGCGATGAGCCGGTACGACGCGTCGACCAGCTCACCGACCTCGACCCAGTCGACGTCGGGCGCGGCGAGGTCGAGCGCCCGCCAGCCGAAGGGCCCGTAGTAGGCAGGCACGAAGAAGCGCGGGTCCTCGTCCAGCGCGAGCACCTCGGTCGGATCGGCCTTGACGATCAGCGCGCTCGGCACTCGCCGGTGGTCGCCGGGCGCGAGCTTCTCCGACCCCCCGAAGGCGGCGAAGATCTTCCCCACCCGGAAGGTCGGGCGGCCGTGGGAGATCCGCTCTTCCGCGCCGGGGAATCCCAGGCAGATCTCGCGCAACTCGGCGAGGCCGGGATCGGAGTCGTTGTACATCACCGGATGAGCCATCCGGCCAGTCTGCCACCGGTCGCCGAGGTAGGCGCGCCCCGCAACTGGTCTTGTTCGACAGGAGTTTCGCCCGAAATCGTGGCAAACAAGACCAGTTGCGAGGGGGCCCTGGGCAGCATCAGCCGGTCATGAGCCGCGACTTGTAGACCGTCGAGATCACCTGGCCGCCGAGCCAGTCGGTGAGCCGCTCAGCCTCGGTGTCCAGCAGCCGCCGAGCCACCGGATCGACGTCCGCGACCAGCCTGAGCCCCACCCGACCACCAGCGTCCTGGACCCACGCGCCCACCACCCGGCCATCCACCCAGGCCGTGGTGCCCGCGTTGCCGTTGCGGTCGAAGAGGTCGCCGACCAGCGCGGGGTCGAGGTAGAAGTCCCGCTCCTTCCAGCCCATGACGGTCGCGTCCAGGGTGGGCAGCAGCGCGACCCACCTCCCGTCGGACGCCTCGGGCGGGTCGAGATCCTCCGGCAGGAGCCAGCCCTTCGACCCGTTGTCCAGGCTCACCGCGACCGCGCCGAGGTCGGCCAGCGCGCGTCGTACCGCGGTCTTGGTCGCCCCGAGCCACCACACGAGGTCGGTCTCGGTGCCGGGGCCGAAGCTGGCGAGCCACCGTCGCACCAGCTCCGCGTAGCCGGCGGCGGCCTCGAGCAGCTCGACCCGCCCGCCCAGCCAGGTCTCGGCGAGCGTCCAGCTCGGACGTGAGGTCCGCCAGTGGCCCTCGTTGCCGGCCCGGAAGACGAGCCCCTCGGCGCCGAGCACCGTCAGCACGCGCGGGGCGAGCGAGATGGTGGCGGCGTACTTCGTGCCCTGAGCGACGTCGACCTGCCCGCCGAGCTCGGGGACCTCCTCGCGGAGCCGCTTGGCCGAGAGCGCGGAGCCGTCGGCGAGCCGGTCGAGGAGTGCGGCGGCGGCCCGCTCCAGCCAGGCCGCACCGTCGGCGGCGACGCCGGACTGCTCGACCATCCGCACGGTCAGCGCCCGCTGCTGGACGGCGACCCGCGCGCTCGCGCTTCCCAGCGCGGCCGGCAACAGGTCCGGTGGGAACCCGAAGAGGGTGCGTCGCATCGCGAGCTGCTTGACGACCGACCGGTCGTCGTACATCGCAGCGTCGATCTCAGGCACTCCCGCGGTCGGGACGCGAGCCTGCAGCGACAGGTAGACGGTCGACGGTTCGGTCGCGTGCAGCACCGTCAGGGCACGCGTCGCTGCCGCCACGGAGTCGAAGCCGGCGCCCGCCCCGAGGCCGTGCCGCGCCCCGAGTCTGGCCCGTCGTTCGTCGTCCGAGACGTGTCGCATCATGGACTCATCCTGCCCAGGGCATGGATCCGCAGGCGCGGCGCCCGCGCGTACGGCGTTATAGTCGGCCCAAGGCAACCCGCGCCTGGACCCGCCATCGACGAGGGAGAAACGCACGATGAGTGTTGGAGAATGGTGGTTCACGAGCCACTTGACCGAGATGACCCGCGAGGAGTGCCTCGAGCTGGTGGCGAGCCTGCGCGTCGGGCGCGTGGCGTACGCCGACGATGAGGGTCCCGTCGTCCTGCCGGTCAACCACGTGCTCGACGGCGAGTCCGTGCTGTTCCGGGTCTCGCCCAACTCCGAGCTCGCCAAGCACCTCGGCGACGGGCAGCCCGCGTCGTTCCAGGTCGACGACTTCGAGGACTTCAACATGTCCGGGTGGAGCGTGCTGATCCGCGGCACCACCCAGTTGGTCGCCGAGGACGAGCCGCACGCCGACGCCAACCCGTGGGCCGAGGGCGACCGCACCCTCAACGTCCGCATCGTGCCGACCAGCGTCTCCGGCCGGCGGCTCCTCCCCGCCTGACCCCGCCCGACGTCATACCCTGCCGAGTGCGGGATTGGTGTCGGTATGAGCCCTGAAACGACACGAATCCCGCACTCGGCGAGGTCGGACCTCAGACGACGGAGCTGATGGTTGCTTCGGTCGGACCCGCTCGTTCCTCGCTCTCCGCCCTCAGACGACGGAGAGCGGGAGCAGTTGGCGTCCCGTGGGACCGATCTGGGTCTCGGTGCCCAGCTCGGGGCAGACGCCGCAGTCGTAGCAGGGCGTCCAGCGGCAGTCCTCGACCTCGATCTCGGCACCGTCGGCCGCGGCGAGGGCATCCTCCCAGTCGGCCCACAGCCAGTCCTTGTCCAGGCCGGAGTCGAGGTGGTCCCAGGGCAGCGTCTCGTCGTACTCGCGCTCGCGGATCGTGAACCACTCCAGGTCCACGCCGGTGCCCGAGAGGCCGCGCTCGGCCGCGGCGACCCACCGCTCGTAGGAGAAGTGCTCGCTCCAGCCGTCGAACCGGCCGCCGTCGCGCCACACCTCCTCGATGACCCGCCCGACGCGCCGGTCCCCGCGCGAGAGGAGTCCCTCGATCACGCTCGGCTTGCCGTCGTGGTAGCGGAACCCGATCGCCCGGCCGAAGCGCCGGTCCGCGCGGACGACCTCACGCAGCTTCCGCAGCCGCTCGTCGGTCGTCTCGTGGTCGAGCTGCGCGGCCCACTGGAAGGGGGTGTGCGCCTTCGGCACGAAGCCGCCGATCGAGACCGTGCACCGGATGTCGTTGCGCCCGGAGACCTCGCGGCCCTTGGCGATCACGGCCTTGGCCAGGTCGGCGATCGCGAGCACGTCGTCGTCGGTCTCGGTGGGCAGGCCGCACATGAAGTAGAGCTTCACCTGGCGCCAGCCGTTGGAGTACGCCGTGGCGACGGTCCGGATCAGGTCGGACTCGGTGACCATCTTGTTGATCACCCGGCGCATCCGCTCCGACCCGCCCTCGGGGGCGAACGTCAGCCCCGAGCGGCGGCCGTTGCGCGAGAACTCGTTGGCCAGCGTGATGTTGAAGGCGTCCACCCGGGTCGACGGCAGCGACAGCGACACGTTGCGGCCGTCGTACCGGTCGGCGAGGCCCTTCGCGACGTCCCCGATCTCGGTGTGGTCGGCGCTGGAGAGCGACAGCAGGCCGACCTCGGAGAAGCCGGACTGCTTGATCCCGTTCTCGACCATGTCGCCGATCGTGGTGATCGACCGCTCCCGCACCGGGCGCGTGATCATCCCTGCCTGGCAGAAGCGGCAGCCGCGGGTGCAGCCACGGAAGATCTCGACGCTGAACCGCTCGTGCACCGTCTCCGCGAGAGGCACCAACGGCTTCGCGGGGTAGGGCCACGCGTCGAGGTCCATCAGCGTGTGCTTGCGGACCCGGTGGGGGACGCCCTCGCGATTGGGTACGACGGCTGCGAGGGCGCCGTCGGCGGCGTACTCCACGTCGTAGAACTGCGGCACGTAGACGTTGCCGCCCGCGGCGAGGCGACGCAGCAGCTCGAGCCGGCCGCCCGGCGACCCCTCGCCCTTCCACTCGCGCACTACCTCGGAGATCGCGAGCACGACCTCCTCCCCGTCGCCGAGCACGGCGGCGTCGATGAAGTCGGCGATCGGCTCGGGGTTGAACGCGGCGTGGCCGCCGGCGATCACCAGCGGGTCGGCGTCGGTGCGGTCGACGGCGTGGAGCGCGATGCCCGCCAGGTCGAGGGCGTTGAGCAGGTTGGTGTAGCCGAGCTCGGTGGAGAAGCTGATCCCGAACAGGTCGAAGGCGCGCACCGGCCGGTGGGCGTCGACGGTGAACTGCGGGATCGGGCCGTCCTCGTCGCCGGTGCGCATCACCGCCTCCATGTCGGGCCACACCGAGTAGGTGCGCTCGGCGAGGATCCAGTCGCGCTCGTTGAGCACCTCGTAGAGGATCTGCACGCCCTGGTTGGGCAGCCCGACCTCGTAGGCGTCCGGGTACATCAGCGCCCACCGCACCTCGGCTCCGTCCCACTCCTTGACGGTCGAGTTCAGCTCGCCGCCGACGTACTGGATCGGCTTGGAGACCGTCGCCAGCCGAGGCTCGAGCCGGGGGAAGACCGATGCGGTCACGGTGGGCACCTCGCGGGCGGGTCGTCGGAATGGGCCCCGACAGCCTACTTCGCGCGGCGGCGTGCGCCCCAATAGCGCAGGTCGCACGCCCCTTGGTGCTGCCGTGGACGCCGACGACCCGTGCGTTCGCCCCCTAGAGTTGGGGCCATGGCGGCCAAGGTGTTGACGAAGTACTTCCACCCGACCACCTACGCTCCGCCGATAGCGGTGGTGCTGCTCGCTTTCACCTGGTCCATGAAGGACATCGGGGTGGTCCTGATCGTCGTGGTCGCGATCGCGCTGATGGCCGCCGTCCTCGCCGCGGTGCACCACGCCGAGGTCGTCGCCCACCGGGTCGGCGAGCCCTACGGCTCGCTGGTGCTCGCGGTGGCGGTCACGATCATCGAGGTAGCGCTGATCGTGACCCTGATGGTCTCCGGGAAGGGCGACGTCTCGACGCTGGCCCGGGACACGGTCTTCGCCGCGGTGATGATCACCGTGAACGGCATCGCGGGCATCGCGATCCTCGCGGCGTCGATCCGGCACCGTACGGCGATCTTCAACGCCGAGGGCGCCGGCTCCGCGCTCGCGACCGTCATCACCCTGGCGACCCTGACCATGGTGCTGCCGACCTTCACGACCTCGGAGTCGGGCGGCGAGTTCTCCACGGCCCAACTGATCTTCGTGGCCGTGACGTCGTTGACGCTCTACTGCATGTTCGTGGCCACGCAGGCCGGCCGGCACCGGGACTTCTTCCTGCCGGTCATGGAGGACGGGCGGGTGGCCAACGACGAGGATCACGACGGCCACGCCGACCCGCCCTCCAACCGCACCGCGCTGATCAGCCTCGGGCTGCTGCTGGTCTCACTCGTGGCGGTCGTCGGCCTGGCCAAGGTCGAGTCGCCGGCGATCGAGGACGGCGTCGAGGCGCTCGGCTTCCCGCACGCGGTCGTCGGTGTGATCATCGCGCTGTTGGTGCTGCTGCCCGAGTCGATCGCGGCCGTCCGGGCCGCGCTGCAGGACCGGACCCAGGTGGCGCTCAACCTCGCCTACGGCTCGGCGATGGCCTCGATCGGCCTGACGATCCCGACGATCGCGATCGCCTCCTACTGGCTGGAGGGTCCGCTGCACCTCGGCCTGAACATGACCGAGATCGTGCTGCTCGCCATGAGCGTGGTGGTCTCGATGCTCACGATCGTCCCCCGGCCGGGCCACTCGCCTGCAGGGCGGCGTCCACCTGGTGCTGCTGGCCGCCTTCGTATTCATGGTCATCCAGCCCTGACGGGCCCGCGCTCCACCTGGTTATCTAGGTGGAGTGGCACTGTGCACGGCGTACCCGCCCTGATGAGTGCGACTCCGGCTGCATAACTTGATGAAGCAACAGGGCCGTACGACGAACGAGGCCGACGGCCGGGCGGGTCAGGGCAGCTGGAGCTCGCCGAGCTCGTTCCAACCGTCCTGGTCGATCTCGTAGGAGATGATCTTGGGCCGCGCGCTGACGTAGGCGCCGAGGGTGGCCATCGCGGTCGCGAAGTGCTCGGAGCCCACGTGCGCGCCGCCGGCCTCGCCGTCGCGGAACGCCTCGACGAGCACGTACTCGTTCGGGTCGTCGACGCTGCGGGACCAGTCGAACCACAGGCAGCCCGGCTCCGCGCGGGTCGCTTGCGTGAAGTCGCTGGTCAGCTCGATGAAGTCGGCGGCGTACTCGGGCTTGACGGCCCACTTGACCGTGATCGTGATCATGCGGTCCAGTGTGCCCCGACACCGCCGAGACCGGGGTCTGGACACCAGGGGCGTACCCTTGCCGATCGTGGCAGCCACAGACTTCGACGCCGAGATCCGGCAGCTTCAGGCGACGATGCGCACGATCGGCCAGGTCCTCGACCTGGAGGCGATGCGGGCGGAGATCGCCGACCTGTCGGAGCAGGTGGCCGCGCCGGACCTGTGGGACGACCAGGAGAACGCCCAGCGCGTCACCGGCCGGCTCTCGGTGCTCAACGGCGAGCTGGACCGCTACACGGCGCTGACCGACCGCATCGACGACCTCTCCGTGCTGGCCGAGCTCGCGCAGGAGGAGTCCGACGCCGACGTACTGGCCGAGTCCGAGGCCGAGCTCGACCGGATCCGCAAGTCGGTGGAGTCGCTCGAGATCCGCACCCTGCTGTCGGGGGAGTACGACGCGCGCGAGGCGCTGCTGACCATCCGCTCCGGAGCCGGGGGAGTCGACGCGGCCGACTTCGCGGAGATGCTGATGCGGATGTACGTGCGCTGGGCGGAGACGCATCGCTACCCGGTCGAGGTCTTCGACACCTCCTACGCCGAGGAGGCCGGCATCAAGTCGGCCACCTTCGCGGTGCACGCGCCGTACGCCTACGGCACCCTCAGCGTCGAGGCCGGCACCCACCGGCTGGTGCGGATCAGCCCCTTCGACAACCAGGGCCGCCGCCAGACCAGCTTCGCCGCCGTCGAGGTCGTGCCCGTGCTGGAGCAGACCGACGAGGTCGACATCCCCGAGGAGGAGGTGCGCGTCGACGTCTACCGCTCCTCGGGTCCCGGTGGCCAGAGCGTCAACACCACCGACTCCGCGGTGCGGCTGACCCACCTCCCCACCGGCACGGTCGTGAGCTGCCAGAACGAGAAGAGCCAGCTGCAGAACAAGGCGTCCGCGATGGTGATCCTCAAGGCCAAGCTGCTCGCGATCAAGAAGGCCGAGGAGGAGGCGCACCTCAAGGAGCTCAAGGGCGACGTCGCCGCGAGCTGGGGCGACCAGATGCGCAACTACGTGCTCAACCCCTACCAGATCGTGAAGGATCTCCGGACCGGCCACGAGACCGGCAACCCGACCGCCGTCTTCGACGGCGACCTCGACGACTTCATCGAGGCCGGGATCCGCTGGCGCCGCGGCGCCGAGCGCGCCTCCTAACAGCCGGCGCTGGCCCCGCTGGGCCGCCGTTCGGTGGCCGCAGAGTCTGCTCCCTTTAGAACAGTTTGCACCCCTTTGTAGGGGGAGCAGACTGT
>JBDHZS010000100.1:0-13567 GCA_039812025.1 Nocardioides sp.
ACCTTCCCCTTGCCCTGCATCAGCCGCAGGAACTCGCCGTGCGCCGCCATCGCCTCGGCCACCGGACGGCCGATCACCAGGTCCGTCATCACCGAGGTCGCGGCCTGGCTGATCGAGCAGCCGACGGCGTCGTACGACACATCGCCGACCAGATCGCCGGCAAGCCGCACCCGGAGCGTCACCTCGTCGCCGCAGGTGGGGTTCACGTGGTGCACCTCGGCGTCGTACGGCGTCCGCAGGCCGGCGTGCCGGGGGTTCTTGTAGTGGTCCAGGATGATCTCCTGGTAGAGCGCGTCGAGCTCGGCGGACATCAACTCACCCTGAAATAGTCGCGGGCGAAGTGCAGCGCCGAGATCAGCTCGTCGATCTCCTCGGGCGTGGTGTAGAGGTACGACGACATCCTGGTCGAGCTCTGCACCCCGAAGCGGGCATGGGCGGGGCGCGCGCAGTGGTGGCCGGCGCGCACGGCGACGCCGCGGGTGTCGAGCACGGTCGCCAGGTCGTGCGGGTGGATGCCTGCCACCTCGAACGAGACCGCTCCCCCGCGGATCGCGGGATCCAGCGGCCCGAGCACCTGCACGCCCGGGACGGAGGCGAGCCCGTCGAGGACGTACGACGTGATCGCGTGCTCGTGGGACCGGATCGCGTCCAGCCCGATGTGGGCCAGGTACTCCACGGCCGCGCCCAGGCCGACGACCTCGGCGATCGGCGGCGTACCCGCCTCGAACTTGTGCGGGATCGGCGCATACGTGCTGCGCTCCATCGTGACCGTCTCGATCATCTCGCCGCCGCCGAGGAAGGGCGGCAGCGCCTCGAGCACGGTCCGGCGACCCCACAGCACGCCGATCCCGGTCGGGCCGACGACCTTGTGGCCGGTGAAGGCCAGCAGGTCCGGACGCTCCTCCTCCGGCATCGCGGCCAGGTCGATCGGCAGCTGCGGCGCGGCCTGCGAGGCGTCGAGCACGACCAGCGCGCCGACCTCGTGGGCGCGGCGGGCGATCTCGGCGACCGGGTTGATCGTGCCGAGCATGTTGGAGACCCAGGTCAGGGTGACGACCTTGGCCCGCTCGTCCAGGAGCGAGTCGATCGAGGAGAGGTCGAGCAGCCCCTCATCGGTGAGCCCGAACCAGCGCAGCGTGGCGCCGGTGCGCTCGCAGAGCTGCTGCCACGGCACGATGTTGGAGTGGTGCTCCATCTGCGTGGTCACCAGGACGTCCCCGGGGCCGACCGGGACGGTCCGCGCGACGAGGTTGAGCGCCTCGGTGGCGTTCTTGGTGAAGACCACCTCGTCGCGGTCGGGCGCGCCGAGGAACGCCGCCACCTTGTCGCGAGCCTCCTCGAACGCCGCCGTCGACTCCGCGCCCAGCATGTGCATGGCGCGGGCGATGTTGGCGTTGTGCCGCTCCAGGTGGTCGACCATCGTGTCGATGACGATCTGGGGCTTCTGCGAGGTGTTCGCGCTGTCGAGGTAGACCAGCGGCCGGCCGTCGGGCAGCGTCCGGTTGAGGATCGGGAAGTCCTTGCGGATGACCTCCAGGTCCGGGAGCAGTCCCTCCACCGCTCGCTCCTCTCTCCTGTGTCCAGACGGCTGCTGCGGCTCAGACGGCCGCGGCCGCCTTGACGTACTTGTCGTAGCCCTCGGCCTCGAGCCGCTCGGCCAGCTCCGGGCCACCCTCGTCGGCGATCCGGCCGGCGACGAAGACGTGCACGAAGTCGGGCTTGATGTAGCGCAGGATGCGCGTGTAGTGCGTGATCAGCAGCACGCCCTTGTCGCCGTCCTCGGCGAACTTGTTGACCCCCGCCGAGACCACGCGCAGCGCGTCGATGTCGAGGCCGGAGTCGGTCTCGTCGAGGACCGCGATCTTCGGGTCGAGCAGCTGCAACTGGGCGATCTCGTGGCGCTTCTTCTCACCGCCGGAGAAGCCTTCGTTGACGTTGCGCTGGGAGAACGAGCCGTCCAGACCGCTGTCGGCGAGCGCGCCGGTGACGTCCTTGACCCAGGTGCGCAGCTTCGGCGCCTCGCCGTCGATCGCAGTCTTGGCGGTGCGCAGGAAGTTGGCGACCGAGACGCCCGGGATCTCGACCGGGTACTGCATCGCCAGGAAGAGCCCGGCGCGCGCCCGCTCGTCGACCGACATCGCCAGCACGTCCTCACCGTCGAGGGTCACCGAGCCGGAGGTGATGTCGTACTTGGGGTGGCCCGCGATCGAGTAGGCCAGCGTCGACTTGCCGGAGCCGTTGGGGCCCATGATGGCGTGCTTCTCGCCGGAGTTGATCGTCAGCGTGACGCCCTTGAGGATCTGCTTGGGGCCGTCCTCGGTCTCGACCGAAACGTGCAGGTCCTCGATCTTCAGGGTGCTCATGTGGGGGTGACTCCGTTCAGGGTGGTCTCGGTGTCGACGTACACGTCCGTGCCGCGGACGTCGACCGGGAAGGTGGCCACGGGCTCCGTGGCGGGGAGGCCGGTGGGCTTGCCGGTGGTGAGGTCGAAGCTCGACCCGTGCAGCCAGCACTCGATCTGGCAGTCGAAGACCTCGCCCTCGGACAGCGCCACGTTGGCGTGGCTGCACAGGTCCTGGAGTGCGTAGATGTCCTCGCCGTCGCGGGCCAGCGCCACGTCGTACCGCCCGATGCTGACCGCGAGCGCCTCGTCCTCCGGGACGTCGGCGGCCGCGCAGGCGAACTCGAAACCCATCAGATCAGGGTCTTTCCGGTGACGTTCTTGGCGAGCTCGGCCTCGACAGTGGCGACCAGGCCGTCCTCGATCGCGGGGACGCCGATCTTGCGGATCAGGTCGTTGAAGAAGCCGTGTACGACGAGGCGCATGGCCTCCTTCTCCTCGATGCCGCGCGAGCGGAGGTAGAAGAGCTGCTCGTCGTCGAATCGGCCGGTCGCCGACGCGTGCCCGGCGCCCTCGATCTCGCCGGTCTCGATCTCCAGGTTGGGGATCGAGTCGGCCTGGCAGCCGTCGGTGAGGACGAGGTTGCGGTTCTCCTCATACGTGTCGATGCCCTCGGCGACCTGCCGGATCAGCACGTTGCCGACCCAGACCGTGTGCGCGCCCTCGCCCTGCAGCGCCCCCTTGTAGGAGACGTGGCTCTTCGTCTTCGGGGCCGTGTGATCGGCGAACAGGCGGTGCTCGATGTGCTGCCCCTCATCGGCGAAGTAGAGGCCCAGCATCTCCGCCGCGCCCCCCGGCCCGTCGTAGTCGACGTTGGCGTCCATCCGCACCACGTCACCGCCGAAGCTCACCGCGACGTGCTTGTACGACGCGTCGCGGCCCACCCGCGCCTGGGTGTGCGTGAGGTGCACGGCGTCGTCGGCCCAGTCCTGGATCGAGACGACCGTGACGTCCGCGCCGTCGCCCACCGCGATCTCCACGACCTGCGCCAGCGCGGCGCTGCCCGTGTGCCGGAGCACGACGGTGGCCCTGGAGTGCCGGCCGAACCGCAGCGCGACGTGGCCGGCCTCGGTGTTGAAGGCGTCCTCGCCGTACAGGTCGACGACGATCGGCTCGGCCACCTCACCCTCGGCGGGCACGTCGACCAGCAGCGTGGCCTCGGTCTCGGCGAGCACCCGGGCCACGAACCGGCTCGGCGGCACCATGCCCGACAGGCCGCGGGTCCAGGGCTCGTCGGCGGCCTGCACGCCCTCGACGCGGACGCCGCCGGGGGTGTTCCAGGTGGTGGTGATCGTGCTCGGGTGGAAAGCCGCGTCGCCGTGCAGCTCGCGCAGGCGGCGCAGCGGCGTGAACCGCCAGGTCTCCTCGCGGCCGTTGGGCACGGCGTGGTCGGCCACCTCGAACGACCCGGTCGGGTGCAGGTGGGACTCGACGTGGGCCAGCTCGAGCCTGTCGACCACGCTCTCGCGGGCAGTGTCGATCACAGTCACGGTGTCTCTCAGTCTCTTTCTCGCGGTGGATGGAGGGGCGGGGCTGGGGTCAGCCGACCGCGCCCTCCATCTGCAGCTCGATCAGGCGGTTGAGCTCGAGGGCGTACTCCATCGGCAGTTCCTTGGCGATCGGCTCGACGAAGCCGCGCACGATCATCGCCATCGCCTCGTCCTCGCCGAGGCCGCGCGACATCAGGTAGAAGAGCTGGTCCTCGCTGACCTTGGAGACGCTCGCCTCGTGGCCCATCGACACGTCGTCCTCGCGGATGTCGACGTAGGGGTAGGTGTCCGAGCGGCTGATCTGGTCCACGAGCAGCGCGTCGCACAGCACGTTGGATTTCGAGCCGTGGGCGCCCTCGTTGACCTGGATCAGCCCGCGGTACGACGTACGCCCGCCGCCCCGCGCCACCGACTTGGACAGGATGGAGCTGGAGGTGTGCGGCGCCGCGTGCACCATCTTGGCGCCGGCGTCCTGGTGCTGGCCCTCGCCGGCGAACGCGATCGACAGCGTCTCGCCCTTGGCGTGCTCGCCCATCAGGTAGACGGCCGGGTACTTCATCGTCACCTTGGAGCCGATGTTGCCGTCGACCCACTCCATGGTCGCGCCGGCTTCGCAGGTGGCGCGCTTGGTGACGAGGTTGTAGACGTTGTTCGACCAGTTCTGGATGGTCGTGTAGCGGCAGCGGCCGCCCTTCTTGACGATGATCTCCACGACCGCGGAGTGCAGCGAGTCCGAGCTGTAGATCGGCGCGGTGCAGCCCTCGACGTAGTGCACGTAGGCGCCCTCGTCGACGATGATCAGGGTCCGCTCGAACTGGCCCATGTTCTCGGTGTTGATCCGGAAGTAGGCCTGCAGCGGGATGTCCACGTGCACGCCGGGCGGCACGTAGACGAACGAGCCGCCGGACCACACCGCGGTGTTGAGCGCGGCGAACTTGTTGTCGCCGACGGGGATCACTGTGCCGAAGTACTCCCGGAAGAGGTCCTCGTGCTCCTTCAGCCCGGTGTCGGTGTCGAGGAAGATGACGCCCTTCTCCTCGAGGTCCTCGCGGATCGAGTGGTAGACGACCTCGGACTCGTACTGCGCCGCGACGCCCGCGACCAGCCGCTGCTTCTCCGCCTCGGGGATGCCGAGCCGGTCGTAGGTGTTGCGGATGTCCTCGGGCAGGTCCTCCCAGCTCTGGGCCTGCTTCTCCGAGGAGCGCACGAAGTACTTGATGTTGTCGAAGTCGATGTCGCCCAGGTCCGAGCCCCACGTCGGCATCGGCTTGCGGTCGAAGAGCCGCAGGCCCTTGAGCCGCAGATCGAGCATCCACGAGGGTTCGGACTTCTTGCCGGAGATGTCGCGTACGACGTCCGCGTTGAGGCCGCGCTGGGCCGACTCGCCGGCCTGGTCGCTGTCGTGCCAGCCGAACTGGTAGCGGCCGATGTCCTTGAGCCCGGGGTTGAGCTCTTCGATGGAGGTCACTTGGTCTCCTTCTTGGGGATGCAGGTCGTGCAGACACCGTCGCCGTGGGCGATGGTGGCCAGACGTTGGACGTGGGTGCCGAGCACCTGGGCGATCGCCTCGGTCTCGGCCTCGCAGAGCTGGGGGAACTCGTGGGCCACGTGGGAGACCGGGCAGTGCTGCTGGCACAGCTGGTCCCCGACGACGGGCAACTCACTGACGGTAGCCGCGTATCCCTCCTGGCTGAAAACCAGGGCGAGGGCGGCCGCGGGCGAGAGGGTGGGGTTCTCGGCGACGACGCGGTCGAAGTCGCGCTCGATGAAGGCGACCCGGCGCCGCGCGAACTCCATCAGCGCCTCGTCGCCGCCGGTCTCCGCCAGGAACCGCAGCGCGGCGGCCGCGAGGTCGTCGTACTGCGCCTCGAAGGAGTCCCGGCCGGCGTCGGTGAGCGCGAAGTGGCGCGCGGGACGGCCGCGGCCCCGGCTGCCGACCTTGGCGGGTCGCCGCACCTCGATCAGTCCCTGATCGGTAAGCTGATCCAGGTGGCGCCGGACCCCCGCGGGCGTCAGCTCGAGCCGCTCGGCCAGCGCCGCCGCCGTGGAGGGTCCGTTCTCCAGGATCGACCGGGCCACGCGGGCGCGCGTGGGCGCGTCTCCCGCGCTCACACCGGCACCCATGCCGAGGCTCGATCCGATTTCCACAACATCATTGTGACGTTATTACCGGGCCACCTTCAAGTAAGGTTGACCTAACCACGACGTGGCCTGCGCAAACCTTTAAACCCGGTGGACCCCCGCGTGTGCCGTCGGCGATCGATCCTAGACTCTGCCCGTGCCCGGCTCCCCACCCGCTGTCGAGATCGACGGCCTGCTGATGCGGTACGGCGCCACCACCGCCGTCGACCACCTCAGCCTCCGCGTCGAGCCGCGCACGATCACCGCCGTGCTCGGCCCCAACGGCGCCGGGAAGACCACGACGCTGGAGACCTGCGAGGGGTTCCGGACGCCGCAGGCCGGCCGGGTCCGCGTGCTCGGGCTGGACCCGCGCGCGCAACACGCCGAGCTGATGCCCCGGATCGGCGTGATGCTGCAGGACGGCGGCGCCTGGTCCGGCGCCCGGGCACGGGAGATGCTCGAGCACACCGCCGCGCTCCACGCCTACCCGCTGCCGATCGAGATGCTGGTGCAACGGCTGGGGCTCGGCGAGTGCGGCCGGACGCCGTACCGCAGGCTCAGCGGGGGCGAGCAGCAGCGGCTCGCGCTGGCGATGGCGATCGTCGGCCGCCCCGAGCTGGTCTTCGTCGACGAGCCGACCGCCGGCATGGACCCGCACGCGCGGCGCACCACGTGGGAGGTGCTGCGGGAGCTGCGGGCGGCCGGCGTGACCGTCGTACTCACCACGCATCACATGGACGAGGCGGAGAGATTGGCCGACCAGATCTACATCATCGACCGCGGCCGCCTCGTCGGCGCCGGGTCGCCCGCCGAGCTCACCGGCGAGGGGTCGCGGAGCCTCGAGGACGTCTTCCTGGAGCTGACCGGGGGGGTGCCCTGATGGACACGGTCTTCGCCCCGCGGCCCGGAGCCGCGCCGTACTCCCGGATGGTGCGCGTCCAGGCGGCGATGGAGGCGCGGCTGATGCTGCGCAACGGCGAGCAGCTGGTGCTGGCGCTGGTCATCCCGCTGCTGATCCTGGTCGGCGGCGTGATCGTCGCCGAGCGGTTCGGCTACGCGCCGCACGAGCCGATGATCGACCTGCTGACGCCGGGCGTGCTGGCGCTGGCGGTGCTGTCGACCGCCTTCGCGGCGCTGGCGATCGCGACGGGCTTCGAGCGGCGGTACGGCGTGATCAAACGGCTCGGCGCCTCCCCGCTCCCCCGTTCCGGGCTGCTGCTCGGGAAGGTGGGCGCGGTGCTGATCGTGCTGGCGCTGCAGTTCGCGGTGATCGGCGTGGCCGCCTGGCTGCTCGGGTGGCGGCCCGACCCGGCGGGGCTGCCGTGGCTGGTGGTGCTCGTGGGGTTGGGCACCTGGGCCCTCGGGGCGCTCGGGATGTTCCTGGCCGGGGTGCTGCGGGCCGAGGCGACGCTGGCCGCGGCCAACCTGATCTACGTGCTGCTGGTCGCGGGCGGGGCCGTGGTGGCGCCCAGCGCGTCGTACGGCTCCTTCGGGATCGTCGCCCGGCTGCTGCCCTCCGGCGCGCTCGGCGACGGGCTGCGCGAGGCGCTGGTCGCGGGACGGCTGGACCTCGCGGCCGTCGCGGTGCTGGTCTGCTGGGGTGTCGCGGGGACGGTGCTGGTCGCGCGCACGTTCAAGTGGGAGTGACGCCTTGTCCCCGTCTTCACCCACTTCATCCAAGCCTTCATCCAAGCTGATGCGGGCCTTCGACGGGCCGCGCGCGCTGCGGCGCTGGGGCTGGGCCTCGGTGGTCGCGAACATCGGGATCGTGGTCACGGGCGGCGCCGTGCGACTCACCGGCTCGGGGCTCGGCTGCCCGACCTGGCCGCGGTGCACGGAGTCGTCGTACGTCCCCCACGACGCGCTCGACATCCACTCCGCCATCGAGTTCGGGAACCGGCTGCTCACCTTCGTGCTCGCCGCGGTCGCGATCGGCACGTTCCTCGCCGCGTGGCGCTCGGGGCGGCGCGAGCTGCGGCTGCTCGCGCTGGTCGTCGGGCTGGCGATCCCCGCGCAGGCCGTGGTCGGCGGGATGACGGTGCTGACCGACCTCAACCCCTGGGTCGTCGCCTTCCACCTGCTCTGCTCGATGGCGATCATCTCGCTGGCGATGCTCTTCGTGCGGCGGATCGACCATCCGGCCGCGCATCGCCGGGGCGGTTGGCTGGAGTCGCTGGCTTGGCTCACCTATGGCGTCGCCTGGGTGATGCTGTACGCCGGGACCGTCGTGACCGGGGCCGGCCCGCACGCCGGGGACGAGCGGGCGCAGCGCAACGGGCTGGACCCGCTGCAGGTCAGCCAACTGCACGCCGACATGGTGTTCCTGTTCGTCGGGCTCGCGCTCGGGCTCTTCTTCGCGCTCCGCGCCGCCGGGGCCGGGCCGTGGGCGCGCCGCGCGGGCGTCGTACTCCTCGCGGTCACCTTCGCGCAGGGCGCCGTCGGTTTCGTGCAGTACTTCACCGGCCTGCCCGAGCTGCTCGTCGGCGCCCACATGCTCGGCGCCGCCGTCCTGGTCGCCGCCGTCACCGACCAACTCCTGGCCACCCTCTGGGACTCGAAGCCAGTCGAGTAGCCGGCCACGGCCGTGCCGGGACGCGAAGACGACGGAAGGCCCGCACCCCCGTGGAACAGGCTCTCCGTCGTCTACCTACTCAGACGCGCTGACCCGCCCCCTGGTTGCGCCGAGTCGGCTCAAAAGTGCACGAAAAACCCGCCGAGTCGGCGCATCTGTGCACGCTCAGCACGCCGAGTCGGCGCCAAAGTACGCGGCTGTCCACAGGGTGGGCCGCCTCGCTGTGTACAGATGTGCAACTTTGCGCCGACTCGGCGCGATCTGGGCGCACAGATGCGCCGACTCGGCGTCAGGTGGGGGCGTCAGCGGGTGATCAGAGGATCCACGGCGACGGCGAGGAAGAGCAGGCCGAGGTAGAGGTTCGAGATGTGGAAGAGCCGCATCGGCTGCATCTCGGAGAGCACGTCGGTGCGCTTGGTGCGGCTCCAGAGCCGGTGCGCCTCGAAGGCGAAGACGGCGCCGAGGATGATCGCGACCGCCGGGTAGAGCCACCCCAGCCCGGGCGCGGCCACCAGCACCAGCGAGGCGGCGATCGTCGCCCACGTGTAGAGCACGATCTGCCGGCCGACCGCGGGCGCGGGCGCCACGGCGGGCAGCATCGGCACGTCGACCCCGGCGTAGTCCTCGCGGTAGCGCAGCGCCAGCGCCCAGGTGTGCGGCGGCGTCCAGAAGAACACCACGATGAAGAGCACGACCGGCTCCCAGCTCACGGTGTTGGTCACCGACGTCCAGCCGATCAGCGCCGGGAAGCAGCCGGCGATCCCGCCCCACACGATGTTCTGGGTGGTACGACGCTTCAACAGCATCGTGTAGACGACCAGGTAGAACACCTCGGCGGCGAGCGCCAGCCCGGCGGAGAGCCAGTTGACCCAGACCGCGAGGATCACGGTCGCGAGCACCCCGAGCACGACCCCGAAGAGCGTCGCGGCGACCGGGGAGACGATGTGCCGCGGCAGCGCCCGGCGCCGGGTCCGCCGCATCTGCTCGTCGATGTCGCGGTCGTAGACGCAGTTCAGCGCCGACGCGGAGCCCGCGGACAGGGTGCCGCCGACCACCGTGGCCAGCACCAGCCCGAGCGGCGGGATGCCCTGCTGGGCGAAGAACATCACGGGCACGGTCGTCAGCAGCAGCAACTCGATGACCCGCGGCTTGGTGAGACCGACGTACGCCGCCACCACATCTCGCCACGTCGCCCGCTCCTGTGCCGCGGCAGCGCCACGGCGCCCAGCAGGCTCGTCGGTCGGGTCGTCGGCGGGGGCACGGTTGCCGACGTACGTCACGTGAGACCTCTAGGATTGGGCGGGCAGGAGCTAAAGCCCATTCGGGCTGCCATCTGGCCGCGAATGGTGCTGGTCGAGTCTAACGCTCACGACCGCTAGTCTCCGATTGACCCGACCCACCGAGAGGAACCCCCGTGACGCACACGTCCGCGCTCGAATGGACCGACCTGGACGAACGCGCGGTGGACACCTGCCGCGTGCTCGCCATGGACGCCGTACAGAAGGTCGGCAACGGCCACCCCGGCACCGCGATGAGCCTCGCGCCGGTGGCCTACCTGCTCTTCCAGAAGCGCATGCGCCACGACCCCACCGACCCGGACTGGGTGGGCCGCGACCGCTTCGTGCTCTCCTGCGGCCACTCGAGCATCACCCTCTACACGCAGCTCTACCTGGGCGGCTTCGGGCTGGAGCTCAAGGACCTGCAGTCGTTCCGGACGTGGGGCAGCCTGACGCCAGGCCACCCCGAGTACCGCCACACCGCCGGCGTCGAGACCACCACCGGCCCACTGGGCCAGGGCATCGCCAACGCGGTCGGCATGGCGATGGCGGCCCGCCGCGAGCGCGGCCTCCTCGACCCCGACGCCGCGGCCGGCGAGAGCCCGTTCGACCACCAGATCTACGTGCTCGCCTCCGACGGCGACGTGCAGGAGGGCGTGAGCGCCGAGGCGTCCTCGCTCGCCGGGCACCAGCGGCTGGGCAACCTGACCCTGATCTACGACGCCAACCGGATCTCGATCGAGGGCGACACCAACATCTCCTTCTCCGAGGACGTCGCGGCCCGCTACGCCGCCTACGGCTGGCAGGTGCAGGAGGTCGACTGGACTCAGGGCGGCACCGAGTACGTCGAGGACGTCCCGGCGCTCAACGCGGCCCTCGACGCCGCCGAGGCCGACACCGAACGGCCCAGCCTCATCGTCCTGCGCACGATCATCGCCTGGCCCGCCCCGAACGCCCAGAACACCGAGGCCGCCCACGGCAGCGCGCTCGGCGACGCCGAGGTCGCCGCCACCAAGCAGGTGCTCGGCTTCGACCCCGAGAAGCACTTCGAGGTGCCCGAGGATGTGCTCGCCCACACGCGGAGCCTGCGCGCGCGCGGCGAGCGGGAGCACGCGGCCTGGGAGACGTCGTACGACGCGTGGGCGGCCGCCAACCCCGCCGGCGCGGCGCTGCTGCAGCGGCTGCAGGCCCGCGAGCTGCCCGACGGGTGGACGGCCGCGTTGCCGTCGTACGAGACCGATGCGAAGGGCCTCGCCACCCGGCAGGTCTCGGGCCAGGTCCTCAACGCGGTCGCCGGCGAGCTCCCCGAGCTGTGGGGCGGCTCGGCCGACCTCGCCGGCTCCAACAACACCGCGATCAAGGGCGAGCCGTCGTTCGTGCCGCTCGCGCACACCACCGAGCAGTGGTCGGGCAACCCGTACGGCCGCAACCTGCACTTCGGGATCCGCGAGCACGCGATGGGCTCGATCATGAACGGCATCGCCGTCCACGGTGGCACCCGCCCCTACGGCGCGACGTTCCTGGTCTTCTCCGACTACATGCGACCCGCGGTGCGGCTCGCCTCGCTGATGGGGCTGCCGGTCATCTACGTGTGGACTCACGACTCGATCGGGCTCGGCGAGGACGGCCCAACCCACCAGCCGGTCGAGCACCTGGCGGCGCTGCGCGCGATCCCCGGCCTGGACGTCGTCCGCCCGGCGGACGCCAACGAGACCGTCGCGGCCTGGCAGGCCACGATCGAGAAGACCGACGGCCCGGTCGCGCTGATCCTGACCCGGCAGGCGGTGCCGACGTTCCCGCGCGGCTCTGAGGGCTATGCGTCGGCGGACGAGGTACGACGCGGCGCCTACGTGCTCGTCGACGCCCCCTCCGGCGACCCGGACGTGATCCTGCTGGCCACCGGCTCGGAGGTGCAGCTGGCCGTGGCCGCGCGGGATCTGCTGGCCGCCGACGGCATCGGCGCGCGGGTCGTCTCGGTGCCGTGCCGCGAGTGGTTCGACGCCCAGGACCAGGCCTACCGCGACCAGGTGCTGCCGCCTGCGGTGCGCGCCCGGGTCAGCGTCGAGGCCGCGCTCGCGCTGGGCTGGCGTGAGCTGGTCGGCGACGCCGGCCGCTCGGTCTCGCTGGAGCACTTCGGCGCCTCGGCCAGCGACAAGATCCTGATAACGGAGTTCGGCTTCACCGCCGACGCCGTCGCCGCGGCCGCCCGCGACTCGCTCCGCGCCGCGGGCGCCTGACCTGACCCACTGAAAGGGAACCATGTCCGACAACCTCAAGGCCCTGGCTGACGCCGGGGTGTCCATCTGGCTCGACGACCTCTCGCGCGAGCGCCTTCAGAGCGGCAACCTCGCGGAGCTCGTCGCCGACTCGCACGTCGTCGGCGTCACCACGAACCCGTCGATCTTCCAGGCCGCGCTCCGCTCCGGCGAGTTGTACGACGCCCAGGCCGCCGAGCTCGTCGGCCAAGGAGTCGACGGGATCGAGGACATCGTCTTCGCCCTCACCACCACCGACGTCCGCAACGCCTGCGACGTGCTGCGGCCGGTGTGGGAGGCGACCGACGGCGTGGACGGCCGGGTCTCGATCGAGGTCTCCCCCGACCTCGCCCACGACACCGAGGCCACCATCGCCCAGGCCCGCGCGCTGTGGGCCGAGGTCGACCGCGAGAACCTGCTGATCAAGATCCCCGCGACCCCGGCCGGCGCGCCCGCCATCGCCGCCGTTCTGGGCGAGGGGATCAGCGTCAACGTGACCCTGATCTTCGGCCTCGAGCAGTACGAGACCGTCATGGAGGCGTACGTCGCCGGGCTGGAGAAGGCGCAGGCCGCCGGCCACGACCTGGCCACGATCCACTCGGTGGCGTCGTTCTTCGTCTCGCGGGTCGACACCGAGATCGACGCCCGGCTGGCGGCCGCGGGCGCCGACGCCGCGCTCTTCGGGCGCGCGGGCGTAGCGAACGCACGGCTTGCCTTCGAGGCCTACGAGAAGTTCTTCACCGGCGAGCGCTGGGCCCGGCTCGAGGACGCCGGCGCCCACCGGCAGCGCCCGCTGTGGGCGTCGACGGGCGTCAAGAACCCCGAGTACGACGACACGATGTACGTCATCGACCTGGTCACCGCCGGCACGGTCAACACGATGCCCGAGCCCACCATGGACGCCGTACGCGACCACGGCACGGTCCGCGGCGATCAGGTCCGCGGCTTCTACGGCGACGCCGCGGACTGCCTCGCCGCGCTCGCCGAGGCCGGGATCGACTACGACAACGTGATCGACACGCTGCTCGACGAGGGCGTCGAGAAGTTCGTGACCGCCTGGCACGAGCTGCTCGCCACGCTCGAGAAGAGCCTGGCCGACAAGGGCCTGGGGGCCGGGCGGTGACCACCGACCCCTCCGGGACCGCGGCCTGGGCGCGGTTGGCCGCGCTGGCCGACGGCGACGCCCCCGACCTGCGCGCGCTCTTCGCGGCCGACCCCGAGCGGGCGGCCACGCTCTCGTTCACCGCCGCCGACCTGTGGGTCGACCTGTCGAAGAACCTCCTCGACGACGCCGTCCTGGCGTCGCTGCTCGCGCTGGCCGAGGAGGTTGGCCTGGAGTCGCGCCGGGACGCGATGTTGCGCGGCGAGCGGATCAACGTGACCGAGGATCGGTCGGTGCTGCACACCGCGCTCCGGCTGCCCGCCGACGCGTCGCTGGTGGTGGACGGCAC